>JAUIDE010000070.1 GCA_030429105.1 Alphaproteobacteria bacterium | reverse complement strand
CCGACGCTGGTGATCGAGAAGAACCCCCGCGCAGGCGATTCATGGCGCAACCGCTACAAGTCCCTCTGCCTGCACGACCCGGTCTGGTACGATCACCTGCCCTATCTCCCCTTCCCGGATCACTGGCCCGTCTTCGCCCCGAAGGACAAGCTGGGGGACTGGCTCGAGAGCTACGTCAAGATCATGGAGATCAATTACTGGTCCTCCACGCTCTGCGAGGGCGCCCGCTATGACGAGGCGAAGGGCGAATGGGAGGTGCGCGTGGTGCGGGAGGGCAAGCCCGTCACCCTCCGCCCGAAGCAGCTGGTGCTCGCCACCGGCATGTCCTCCGTCCCGAACATCCCGGACATTCCGGGGATGAAGGACTTCAAGGGAACGATCCATCATTCCTCGAAACATCCGGGCGGCGACGCGTGGAAGGGGAAGAAGGCCGTCGTCATCGGCTCCAACAACTCGTCGCATGACATCTGCGCCGACCTCTGGGAGAACGGCGCGGACGTGACGATGGTGCAGCGGACCTCCACCCATATCGCGAAGTCGGAGACGCTGATGGAGCTCGCCCTCGGCGACCTCTATTCGGAACGGGCGCTGGCGGCGGGCGTGACGACGCACATGGCGGACATGATCTTCGCCTCCCTGCCCTACCGCATCCTGCCGGAGCTGCAGATTCCGGTCTACGCCGAGATGAAGCGGCGGGACGCCGACCTCTACGAGCGGCTGGAGAAGCGCGGCTTCCTTCTCGATTTCGGGGAGGATGGCTCGGGCCTCTTCTGCAAGTATCTCCGCCGCGGCTCCGGCTACTACATCGACGTGGGCGCCTCGGAGCTGATTGCGGACGGGAAGATCAAGCTGAAGGTCGGCAAGACGGAGCGGATCACCGAAACCGGCGTCGTCGTGAACGGGGAGGAGCTGCCGGCGGACCTCATCGTGCTCGCGACCGGCTACGCCTCGATGAACGGCTGGGCGGCGGAGCTGATTTCGCAGGAGGTGGCTGACAGGGTCGGCAAGGTCTGGGGAATGGGCTCAGGCACAACGAAGGACCCGGGGCCCTGGGAGGGCGAGCTCCGCAACATGTGGAAGCCGACGCAGCAGCCCGGCCTCTGGTTCCACGGCGGGAACCTCCACCAGTCCCGCCACTACTCGCTCTACCTCTCGCTCCAGCTCAAGGCGCGGATGGAGGGGATTCCAACTCCCGTCTATGGCTTGCAGGAGACGCATCACAAGGGCTGAGGGCGCGCGCGCGCCGGGGCGGCTTGACTTCCGCCCCGGCGCGCCACACCCCCTCGCGCCATGCTCACGATCACCGACCTCGGATTCACCCTCGCCGGCCGCCGCCTCTTCGAAGGCGCGTCCATGCGCGCGCCGGACCGGGCGCGGATCGGGCTCGTGGGCCGGAACGGGACCGGCAAGACCACACTCTTCAAGCTGATCGAGGGCGAGCATTCGCCCGACGCCGGCTCCATCGATATCCGGAAGGGCGCCCGCATCGGCGGCGTGAAGCAGGAAGTCCCGGCCGGCCCCGAGCCGCTGCTCGACATCGTTCTGGCGGCGGACCGGGAGCGCGCGGCGCTGCTGGCGGAGGCCGAGACGGCGACGGACCCGCACCGGATCGGCGAAATCCACGCCCGCCTCGCCGACATCGAGGCGCATTCGGCGGAGGCGCGCGCCGCCTCGATCCTCCAGGGCCTCGGCTTCGACGCAGCGGCGCAGGCGCGCGCGGCCTCCGAGTTCTCGGGCGGCTGGCGGATGCGCGTCGCCCTCGCCGCCGTGCTCTTCTCCGCGCCGGACCTCCTGCTGCTGGACGAGCCGACCAACTATCTCGATCTCGAAGGCGCGCTCTGGCTCGAGACCTTCCTCGCCCGATACCCTGCCACCGCCATGGTCATCAGCCATGACCGGGGGCTTCTCAACCGCGCGGTCGACCGTATCCTCCATCTCCAGTCCCGCAAGCTGACGCTCTACGCCGGCGGCTATGACGCCTTCGACGACAAGCGGCGCATGGAGGCGATGCAGACCGAGGCGGCGATGGCCAAGCAGAGCCGGGAGCGGGCGCATCTGCAAAGCTTCGTGGACCGGTTCCGCGCCAAGGCCTCCAAGGCGAAGCAGGCGCAATCCCGCCTCAAGATGCTGGCGCGGATGAAACCGATCGAATGGTCGGCGGAGGGCGCGGTGGCCCCCTTCAAGTTCGACGCTGGCGAACAGCTTTCCCCGCCCATCATCGCCTTCGAGAAGGTGACGGTCGGCTATGACGGCAAGCCGATCCTGCGCGACATCTCGCTCCGGATCGACCCGGACGACCGGATTGCGCTCCTCGGCGCGAACGGCGAGGGCAAGTCCACCCTCGCCAAGCTCATCTCCGAGCGGCTGAAGCCGATGGCGGGGGGCGAGACGCGTGCGGCGAAGCTCCGCATCGGCTATTTCGCCCAGCACCAGACGGACGAATTGCACGAGGACGAGACGCCGGTGCAGCATCTCCGCCGCCTCCTGCCCGACATGCCGGAGGCGAAGCTGCGGGGCCGGCTCGGCGCCGTCGGCATCGGCGCAGAGATTGCCACGAACACGGTCGGCTCCCTCTCCGGCGGGCAGAAGGCGCGGCTGCTGCTGGCGCTGATGACCGTCCACAAGCCGCATCTCATCATCCTCGACGAGCCGACCAACCATCTCGACATCGAGAGCCGGGAGGCGCTGGCGCAGGCGCTCACGGAATACGAAGGCGCCGTCATCATCATCGCGCACGACGCGGAGCTGATCGGCGCCTCGGCGGACCGGCTCTGGCTGGTGCGGGATGGCGCGGTGAAGCCCTTCGAGGGCGACATGGAGGATTACCGCGACCTCCTCCTCTCCGAACGCGGCGGCGTGAGGCGGGAGAAGGAGAAGGAGAAGGCGGAGAAGTCTGCCCCGAAGCCCGCGAAGAAGCCGCCGGCGGATCGCCAGACGCTCCTCCAGCTCCGCGCCGAGGCGCGGGCGGCGGAGGCGCGGGTCGCCAAGATCGAGGAGATGAAGACGAAGATCGACGCGGCCCTCGCCGATCCCGATCTCTACATCTCGAAGCCCGCGCATCATTTCGAGCTTCTCCAGAAGAAACGGGCGGAGATCATCGCCGGGCTCGAGCGGGCGGAGGCGATGTGGCTCGCGGCGCAGGAGAAGCTCGAGGCGGCGGAGTGACCGCCCTCTTCCTCTCCGCCTTCGCCACGCTTTTCGTGATGATCGACCCCGTGGGCGTCGCGCCCCTCTTCGCGACGCTGACGCAGGGCGCGAAGCTCCGGCGCCGGGCCGCCATCGCGCTCCGCGGCGTCGCCATCGGCGGCGCGCTCCTTATCCTGTTCGGCCTGCTGGGGGACGCGGTGCTGAACGCCGTGGGCATTTCGCTCCCCGCATTCCGCATCGCCGGCGGGTTGATGCTCTTTCTCCTCGCGGTCGACATGCTTTTCGAGAAACGGTCGGAACGGCGGAAGCAGACCACGGATGCGGAAGCCGAGGCCCCGGACCCCTCCGTCTTCCCCCTCGCGACGCCGCTCATCGCCGGGCCGGGCGCCCTTACGGCGATGATTCTCCTCGCAGGCGAGGCGGGCCGCGTCGAGGGCGGGGCCTTCGCCCTCAATGGCGCCCTCGCGGCGGTGCTTGTGATCACCTTCCTGATGCTGCTGGCGACGGAGTTGATCGAGCGGGCGCTGGGAGCCACGGGCATCAAGGCGCTGACGCGGCTCTTCGGAATGCTGCTCGGCGCGCTGGCCGTCCAGTTCGTGCTGGACGGGGTGCGCGCCTTCGCCGCCACGCTCTGAGCCTCCCCCGAAACTGCGAGCCGACAAGATCGTTCACGTTTCGTAAACTCTTTTTCGGTCGCCACAACGCGGCCCGAAAGGAGGCGCGCCGTGCTGTCCTACCCTTACGAGATCGAGATCGTGGACGACCACATGGTCGAGATCGTCTATCCTGACTTTCCGCTGGTTTCCGGCTTCGGGCCGGGGGCGAAGCGGCTCCTGCCGCATATGGAGCGGCGGCTCTTCCGACTCATCGACGCCTTCGTCAGCGCCGGGCTCGTCGTGCCTCGGCCGGGCCACGGCCTCCGCCGCAGCACGCTGCCGGAGGCGCTGGCGCTTCGCGTGCGGACCTACTGGAACCTCGAAGCGGCCGGCACGCCGCGCCCGATTCTCGCCTCGGCGATGGGAGAGGGCGTCTCCGGCCTCGTGCGGGCCGCGGCGGCGCGGCGGGGCGACGAGGCGGATGCGGAAACGCGGCGCGCAGCGGCGATAGCCCTCGCCCTCCGCGCAGCGGCCGGCGCGCAAGACGGGGACATCGCGCCCGCTCCCATTCCCGAGCCGGAGCGCCTCTTCGCGTGATCTGGGCGCCGCAACAGTGGGTTGTGCGGGCGCGAAGGAGTACCTGTTGCAATTTATCCTGATTTTAAAGTTTATTATCGCATATTCTTAATGTAACATCCCCGTATGGCGATTTGCGGAGGGCCGGCCCCGTGAAACGAATGGCGATCCTGTGCGCGCTCCTCGCGGCGGGCTGCGCATCCCCCGAACGCTCGCAGGAGCGCGCCGCGCTCTCGCAGGGCTTGCTCCCGAACCTCTCCGACCACGGCGCGCCCTCCGCCATCGGCGCGATCGGCGCGGCGCTGCAGGAGGCGGAGAACGAGACCAATCTTCTCAAGGCTTACGCCATCCGCGCCGGCGTGATCGAGACGCCGACGGAGCGGCTTCCCGCGCCCGGCTCACCCGACTGGTATTTCATCACCGAAGCCGGGATGAACGACATCGGCCAGAAATGCGAGGCCTATGTCGACGCGATCTTCCAGCTCCGGCGCGACCTCGCGACGGCGAAGGACCAGATCTCGCTCGCCGGGGCGACGACCGCGACGGTGCTCGGCGTCTTCGGCGCAGCGGCGGAGGCCATCGCTGCCACGGCGGCGGGCTTTGGCTTCGCGACGCAGGGCATCGCCAACGCCTCGGAGAACATCCTCTTCACCGTCGATCCTTCCGGCGTTCGCAAGCTCATCGGTCGTCAGCAGGCCGCCTATCGCGAGCAGGTGCGCACCGCCCGCGCCGCCTTCGACAACCGGCCCGCCGCAGTGCAGGCGGTGCAGGGCTATCTCGCCACTTGCCTGCCCTCGACCATCGAGATGCAGATCAACGAGAGCGTCTCGCTGACAGACTTCTTCGTGCCCGAGGGCGCGACCGGAGCGAACGTCGTGCTGGAGCGGCGGGCGACGACAGAGACGCGCGCGCCGCTACCGGAGGCCGGGTCGGGCCCGGCCGACGCCGGGCGCGAGCCGGTCAGGCCCGAACCAGCGCCCGCCTCCGCGCCGGGCTGTGCGGGGCCAGAATGCTCGCTCTCCTCGGGCCAGGTGGCGGACGTGCAGGCCGCGCTCTGCATTCCGCCAGGTGAACGCGCCTTCGCTTTCGGGCCGAAGACGCGCGCCGCCATCGCGGCGGCGAAGCGGCAGCCCGCAGCGCCCGGCCTCTTCGAGACGGCGGGAACCGGCCTGACCTTCCTCGAAGCGGCGCGGCTCGCCTCCCTCCCCTCTTGCCCCGCCGCCTTCGGCGGCGCGCTCGAACGCTTCGCCTTCGGAACGCCGGGGGACGACTACGCCTCCGTCAACGCCGACGTCTTCAGGCTCGCCGTGGACCGGCTGAAGGCGGACGGCGTCTCTTTCACGGGCGGGGACCCGGCGGGCTTCACCCCGGCCTTCCGCGAGGGGCTCCGCGGCTGGCAGGCCGGGCGGGGCCTCGCCGCGACCGGCGTGATCGACGTCGAAACCTTCGAGGCGCTGCTATGAAGACGCACCGCATCCGTTCGTTCAGCCTGCCGCTCCGCTCCGCTCCCGCCCAAGGCGCCGCGCCTGTCCCGCCCAACATCTTCAACACCGAACGGGTGCTGAAGCTGCGGGAGGTTCCGGGCGAGGGCGGCGCCTGGGCCGAGGTCCTCGTCCGCAACAATCTCGGCGGGGAGCGGCGGGGCTTCGTCAAGCCCGGCGAGATCGCGCCGGACGATTTCGCGGATGTCGCGCCGCCCGAGCCGCGGATCGACGACAAGGCGAAATATATCGGCGTTCTCGCCCTCGCCGCGATCCGGTTCGGGACGAGCCGGGACTATCTCGCCTGCATCTGCCAGATGGAGAGCGGGCTCACGAACCCCAAGCCCGCCTCGCCCGGCGGCGTGCAGGGCCCGTTCCAGTTCCGCCAGTCGACATGGGACGATCTCGCGGCGCTCGACGCGGCCGACGCCGATCCGGTCGGCGTCGGGCCCGGCGATATCGGCGACCCGATCGCGCAGGCCTTCATGGCCGCCCGGCTCGCGGCGATGGACGCGAAGCGCCTCGCCCCCGCCCTCGCCGCGCCGGGGCCGGAGACGGCGGAGGGGCGGCTGCCGACCGGGGCGGAGCTTTATCTCGGCCACCTCCTCGGCCTCGGCGCCGGGCGCGCCGTCCTCAAGGCGCGCGCGGAGGGCGGCGGGGCGGCGAGCCTCCTCGACACGCTCCGCGACCATTACCGCGGCACGGCGCAGGGCGAGGGCTTCGCCGACAAGGTGATCGCCGCGAACGAGAACCTGATGACGGAAGGCGGCGCCCCGCGCAGCCTCGACGGCCTGATCGGCGAGATCGAGGCGCGGTTCGACCGTGCGGCGGAGGCGCTCGCCCCCGAATACGCCCGCCTTCCCGAAGGGCTCCGCAGCGCCGCGCCGCCGCCGGGCGGGGAGCCGGGCTGGCTCGCCGCGGCGCGGGCGGAGCTCGGCGTCGGCGAAGACAACGCGCCTGATCGCGTGCGCGCCTTCCACACAGCCACCGGCGCCCCGGACGAGCCGGAAACGCCCTGGTGCGCCTCCTTCGTCTGCTGGTGCCTCAAGAACAGCGGCGACGCCCGCGCCGCCGAAAGCGCCCTGAACACGAAGCGCGCCGCGAACTGGATCGACTGGGCCTCCCCCGCCGGGGAGAACCCGCTCGTCGGCGACCTGCTCGTGACGCATCCGCTCGCGAGGGGCGCCTCCGGTCATGTCGGCTGGCTCGTGGACTACGCGCCAGACAAGGGGGCGACGATCATCGGCGGCAATCAGGGCAAGCCCGGCGCCGTTACGGAGATGACAGTGAAGCCCGCCTCCATCCGCGCCTTCCGCCGCCTCGCCTGAGCCTCAGAGCCGGGCCGCGAGCTCCTCGAGGCTCTCGACCGCGAAATCCCAGTCGCTTTCCGGCCGGCTCTCGCCAAGGCCCTTCCCCTTCTCGTCAGGCCGGGAGACAAAGGCCGTGCGGAGCCCCGCCTCCCGCGCCGCCGCGAGATCGGCGTTATGCGAGGCGACCATCAGCGCGTCGCCCGGCTCCAGCCGCAAGGCCCCCGCGCTCATCCGGTAAACCTTTGGATCGGGCTTGTAACCCTTCGCGATCTCCGCCCCGAGGATCGCATCCCAGGTCAGACCGCCGAACCGTGCGAGGCCGACCATGAGGGAGATCGAGCCGTTCGAGCAGGTCGCCGCCGGCATCTTCCGCCGGATCGCCTCAATGCCTGAAACGGAGTCGGGCCAGGGCGGCAGCTTCTCCCACGCCTTGTTGAGAACCGCCTTCTCATCGGCGGAGAAGGCCGCGCCGAGCCCGCGCCGCGCAAGCACGATCTCCAGATTCTCAAGGTGCAGGTCGTCGAGCGGGACATAACCCCGCGCGCCGTCGCGGATCCGGCCCATCGCCGGCTGATACTCCCCGCGCCACTCGTCCGCGAAGGCTTCCGCGTCATGCGCGATCCCTTTCGCGGCGAAGGCCTCCGCCATCACGGCGGCGACGCCGGAGCGCCAGTCCACCACGGTTCCGAACACGTCGAAAAGGGCCGCCCCGATGGTCATCGCTCGCTCCTGCAGGTTGAAGGTAGGCGACACGCTGCGCGCCGCCGCGTCAAGTGCTTGCAAATGGGGGGCGGACGGCCAAATGTCGGGCATCGCGCGTGCGATTCAGGGAAACACGCCGGCGGAGACCGGCAGGGAGGTCACGATGTCCATCTATACGAGGGCCGCGCTCGCCGCGGCGGTCGCGCTTTCCGGCGGCTTCGCCGTCACGGGCGCTTCGGCGCAGGACTTCACGTTCCGCTGCCAGCATTTCGTCAGCCCGAACGCGGCGATCCCGAAATACTTCATCGACCCGTGGGTGAAGGCTGTCGAGGAGCAGTCCGGCGGGCGCATCAAGTTCGAGATCTATCCCTCGATGCAACTCGGCGGCTCGCCCGCGGCGCTCTACGACCAGATCAAGGACGGCGTGATCGATTGCGGCTGGGCCCTGCCCGCCTACACGCCCGGCCGGTTCCCGACGACGGAGGCGCTGGAGCAGCCCTTCGTCTCCTCGACCTCCGCGGAAGAGACGTCGAAGGCCGCCTGGGAGCTTACCGAGAAATACTCGATGGAGGAGCTGAAGGACATCAAGGTCATCGCCGTCCATGTCCACGGCCCCGGCGTCATCCACAAGAAGGGCGGCGCGGTGAAGACGCTGGAGGACATGGCGGGGCTGAAGCTCCGCGGCCCCTCCCGCGCCGCCAACGGCCTTCTTGAAAAGATGGGCGCGACCCCGGTCGGCATGCCCGTTCCCGCCTTCCCCGAGGCGCTCTCGAAGGGCGTGGTGGACGGCGGCGTGATCCCGGAGGAGATCACCGTGCCGCTCAAGGTGCATGAGCTGGCCGACGGCTCCACCTACATGTCGGGCAACCGGGCGCTCTACAACACCTTCTTCATCTGGGGCATGAACCTCGACGCCTACAACTCCCTGCCTGACGACCTGAAGGCGGTGATCGACGCCAATTCCGGCCTGGAAGCCTCCGCCATGGCCGGCCGGGCGATGGACACCGGCGACGCGGCGATGCACCCGACCATCGTCGGCGGCGGGCGCGAGATCGTCACGCTGCCGCCCGAGGAGGTCGCCCGCTGGAAGGAAGTCGCCGCGCCGCTCGTCGCCGCCTGGGCGGAGGCGACGCCGAACGGCGCCGCGATCCTCGCGGACGCGAAGGCGCTTGTCGAGAAGTACAGCGGCCCGGAGGAATGATCCGGGCGGGCGGGCCCGCGCGGCCCGCCCCGTTCCGGCGGGAGCCATGAGATGAGCCAGGGCCTCGCGCCCCGGGCCGAGGCGGCCCTGGGGCGCATTCTTGACCGGATCGCGCAGGCGCTGGCGCTCCTCGGCGGCGTGACCCTTGCCGCCGTCGCGCTGATGAGCGTCGGCTCCATCGGGGGGCGCGCGCTCTCCGGCTTCGGGCTCGGGCCGATCCTCGGCGATTTCGAATTGGTGCAGGTCGGATGCGCCGTCGCCGTATTCTCCTTCCTGCCGCTCTGCGTGATGCGGCGCGGGAACGTGACGGTCGACATCGTGGTCGATCTCTTCCCGAACCGGCTCCGCGCCTTCTTCTCGCTGGTCGGGGATGCGGCGATCGTCGTCGCCGCCTGGCTCATCGCCTCCCGCCTCTGGTTCGGGATGCTGGACAAGCGGAGCTACGGGGAGGAGACGTTCATCCTCGGCATGCCGGTCTGGTGGGGCTACGCCGCCTCGATGGCGGGGGCAGCCTTCTTCCTCGTAGTCGCGGTCTACGCCTTCTGGCGCGGCTTCAACGTGATGCTGCGCGGCGCGCGCGAGGCAGGCGGGGCGCATCTCTGATGGACGGATTCACGCTCTCGCTCGTCGGCTTCGGGCTGATGCTGCTCCTGATCTTCCTCCGGATGCCGATCGGCGTTGCGCTGTTCCTCACCGGCTTCTTCGGGGTCTGGATCGTCACGGGCCGGCCGAACATGGTCATGGCGCAGATGAAGTCCCTGACCTATGAGACCTTCTCCTCCTATTCCCTCTCCGTCGTCCCGCTGTTCCTCCTGATGGGCCAGTTCGCGACGCGCTCGGGCATGTCGAAGGGCCTCTTCCGCGCGGCGGCGGACTGGCTCGGGCATTACCGCGGCGGGATGGCGATGGCCTCGGTCGGCGCCTGCGCGGGCTTCGGCGCCGTCTGCGGCTCCTCGCTCGCCACCGCCTCCACCATGGGGCAGGTCGCGCTGCCGGAGATGAAGCGCTTCGGCTATTCTGGCCGGCTCTCCACCGGCGTCCTCGCCGCGGGGGGGACGCTCGGCATCCTCATCCCGCCCTCCGTCATCCTCGTGATCTATGCGATCCTGACGGAGCAGAACATCGCGAAGATGTTCGTCGCCGCGCTCATCCCCGGCCTCCTCGCCGCGCTCGGATACATCCTCGTCGTCGCCATCTATGTCCGGATCTGGCCGGAGGAGGCGACAAGCCTGCCGCGGAAGACCTATGGCGAGCGGCTCCGCGCGCTCGGCGGCATCTGGCCCGTGGTCGTGATCTTCGGGCTCGTGATGTGGGGCATCGCCGGGGATTCGAACTGGGCGCAGGCCGGCCAGCAGGCCCTCTTCACGCCGACGGAGGGCGCGGCCGTCGGCGCGGTGCTGACGGGGCTCTACGGCGCGCTGAACGGCGGGCTCACGCTGCGCACCTTCTTCGACTGCGTCATGGAGACGGCGGTGACGACCGCGATGATCTTCATGATCGTCTTCGGCGCCCAGGTCTTCAACACCTTCCTCGCCCTGACGCAGACGCCGCAGGGCCTCGCGGACTGGGTGACGGCGCAGGGCTTTGCGCCGATGACCGTGCTCGTGATGATGCTCCTACTCTACCTCGTCTTCGGCTGCGTGATGGACAGCCTCTCGATGATCCTCCTCACGATCCCGATCTTCTTCCCGATCGTGCAGGGCCTCGACTTCGGGCTGACGGCGGAGGAGACGGCGATCTGGTTCGGCATCCTCGCCCTCATCGTCGTGGAGGTCGGGCTCATCACGCCGCCGGTGGGGATGAACCTCTTCATCATCTCCTCGATGGCGAAGACCGTGCCGATGATGGAGACCTATCGCGGCGTCCTGCCCTTCGTGCTATCCGATCTGGTGCGCGTCGCGATCCTCGTCGCGGCGCCGTCGATCTCCCTTTTCCTCGTGAGGGCCGTTTCCTGATGACAGACGACGAAATTCCCGCCGACATGCGCGCCAAGGTCGCGGCCTCCGATTTCGAGGGCGTGATGAAGTTCGATTGCGGGAAGGACGGCGTCGTCGTCATCAACGGGCGGGAGGTGACGCGGCAGGACATGGAGGCGGACTGCACCATCACCCTCTCGCGCAAGAACCTCGAAAAGCTGGTGCGGGGCGAACTCAACCCGATGACCGCCTTCCTCACCGGCAAGATCAAGGTCGAGGGCGACCTCTCCGTCGCCATGAAGCTCCAGACCCTGCTCTGAGCCTCAGCGCCCGCCCATCACCCGGTCGAGCGCGCGCGTCGGCAGGAGCCGGCGGAAGAGGTTGGCGAGCCAGGTCGGCGTCGTGACGAAGACGCGCGCGGGCGCCCGCTTCGCCTCCAGCGCGGAGACGAGCTTCGCCGCCACCGCCTCCGGCGGCAGGTCGAAGCGCCCGCCCTCCTTGTCCTTGTAGAGCCGGCGCTCCACCGTCGCCCACATCGCGTCCGGGTGGAGCGAGGCGGCGCGGGCGGGGCGCATCCAGCGCTCATAGTTCGGGCGGACATTGCGGCGGAACGGGGTGAGGATCGGGCCGGGCTCGATCAGCGTCACCTCAACCCCGCTCCCCTTCAGCTCCAGCCGGAGCGCGTCCGCCCAGCCTTCCATCGCAAACTTGGTGGAGACATAGGGCCCGCGATAGCGCGCCGCGACCATGCCGAGGACGGAGGAGCAGAACACCACCCTGCCCCGCCCCGCCCGACGCATCGCCGGGATCACCGCATTGGCGAGCTGGACCGGGCCGAAGAGATTGGCGGCGAAGATCGCCTCCATCGCCTCCCGCGGCGTGTCCTCCGCCGGGCCAGCCAGCGCCCACGCGCCGTTAAGGAACACCGCGTCGAGCCGCCCCTCCGCCCGCCTCAGCGCCTCCTCAGCGCCGGCTGCGACCGAGGCTTCGTCCGCATGGTCGAGCGCCCAACTCTCGAACCCCTCCGCCTCCAGCCGCGTCGCATCCTCCGCCTTCCGGCAGGTCGCGAAGACGCGCCAGCCCCGCGCCTTCAGCGCCTGCGCGGAGGCGAGGCCGATGCCGCTCGAGCAGCCCGTGATGAGGATCGTCCGCGCCGTCATTCGTCCCCGCCGGACCTGCGGGGATGCAGCGCCCTGCGGCATCTATCATCGAGCGCGGGGCGGCGGGCAAGCCCGCTCAGGCGCTCCCGACCTCGAAGCTGGTGGGGGGAAGAAAGTCGTGCGACCTGATCGCGGCGAACCGATAGACAGCCTCGCCGACCGTCGCCGCCGGAAGCTTGCGAAAGATGCTGGCGAGCAGAGCCGCATGGTCGCGGCCCGGCATGAGCCGCCGCTCGATCTCCTCCAGCGCCCTGCCCGACGAAAGGAGACGGAGCAACAATATCTCGTCCTCGCTGAACGCGCCGAGGCCGGCCGCCGGCTCCCCGGGTCCGGCGAGTTCGTCGGTGAAGAACGATGCGACGAGATCGATCTCGCGCGACCGGCTGCGCATGCGGTCCGCAAAACGCGCCGGGTGCTCGTCCGATGTCAGGGTGAGAACATAGACGCCGCGAGTCTCCGTCCGGACATAACGCGCCAACCCGGCCGACCCGGCTCCGAAGCGATGGGCATCCTTCACGAAGGCCGCGACGAAGGGCGGCGTTCCCGGCTCGGGTTCATCCTCCACGTTCCACCAGAGCTCGTCCCTGCCCTCGACGAAGGCTTTGAGCACCGGATCGCACATCCAGTACTTCTTGGCGACGTAACGGTCGATCCACTGCTGGTCATAGGTCGTCACGGCGCGCTCGGCGAGCGAACGGCCGGGCGGATCGAGGATCACGCAGAAGGACAGATGCTTCACATCCATGTGGTCGCGAATTCGCGAGGCCGCCGCCGCGTGTTTCGAGACCGCGTCGCCGTCGGAGAGGCTTTCCAGAACATCCACCAGCCCGGAAATCGATTCGGGCTCCGAATGCGCGTCGACTTGAGAATCGGCGCGCATGCGCTCCGCCGATGAATGTCGCAGATCGTGATCGAGCATCCCGGCCCCCTGACAACGTGACCTCTGGCGGCGGATCGCCGGCTTCAAGAGAGGCAGAAGAGACCCGGGCGCGCCGCGGATAAACTCGCAGTTTCAGGGGATAGGCCGCCTCTCGAGCCAAAAGGGTTAAGTATTTGATAAAGCATTGACTAAAATTGTTGTAAAACCGATTGATTTAAATAAATCTAAATTTTATTTTGTATTTGCCGATAAATAACTTGCTACAACTATCGATTGCGCAAATCCACCTGAAGGAGATGCGCTGATGATACGTTTCGTTTACGGACACGAGCTCGCAGACATGCCGCAGATCGCCGACGAGATGTTCCAGAAGCGGAGGGAATTGTTCCGGGATCGCTTCGGATGGCGCCTGAACGTCAATGAACTCGGCCAGGAACGGGACGAATATGACGATCTGAACCCGCTCTACATCATCGTCACCGACGAAGACGGGCGGCATGTCGCCTCCACGCGAATCATGCCGACCGCCGGCAGGACGATGATCGGCGAGCACTTCAGCGATCTGACGGGCGGCGCGGCCGTCTCCTCTCCGAAGATCTGGGAGATCACCCGCTTCTTCGTCTCCGCGGATTGCGACCGGCGCTCAATCTCCGCCCAGCTCATGTATGCCGGCTGCAACTTCGCCTGCATGAACGGGATCACCGCCTATGTCGGCGTCATCGAGGCGCGGATGGCTCCCGCCTTCACCGTCGCGGGCGCGCGGCCCGAAATCATCGGACGAGGGGCGAGCGCCGAGAGCGAGATCTATGCCTGCCGCTGGGAGACGAACGACAGTCTCCTCTCGCGCCTCGCGATCCGCGCAGGCAAGGCCGCGCCGGTCGAAGCGCGGGCGGCCGCCGCCCAGCTGATCGCGGCCTGAAGCCGGAGGGGGGCGCGCCCGCGCAGCGCCGTCGCGCCCCCCGACGTCTCCGCTGGACCTGCCGGGCGCTTCGGTCCTATACGACATCTATGGTTGACGCGCCCGAAGACGACAAGACCGAGGGGGAAATCCTCTCCGAGCCGATGCGCCGCGCGCTCGGAGAGCGGTATCTGCAATACGCCCTCTCGACCATCACCAACCGCGCCCTGCCGGACGCGCGGGACGGTCTGAAGCCAGTCCACCGCCGCATCCTCTACGCGATGCGCGGCCTCCGGCTGGAGCCGGGAACCGCCTTCCGCAAATGCGCGAAGATCGTGGGCGAGGTGATGGGGACCTATCACCCGCATGGCGATCAGGCGATCTATGACGCCCTCGTCCGCCTCGCGCAGGACTTCGCGCAGCGCTACACGCTGGTCGAGGGCCAGGGCAATTTCGGCAATGTGGACGGGGACAACGCCGCAGCCCAGCGCTACACCGAGGCGCGGCTGACGGAAGCGGCGCAGGCCATGATGATCGGCCTCTCCGAGAATGCGGTCGACTTCAGGGACAATTACGACGGCACGGAGCGGGAGCCTGTCGTCCTGCCCTCCGCCTTCCCGAACCTCCTCGCCAACGGCTCCTCCGGCATCGCCGTCGGCATGGCGACCTCGATTCCGCCGCACAACGTCCATGAGGTGTGCGACGCGCTCCTCCACCTCATCAAGCACCCCGCCGCGACATCCCGCGCGCTGGCGGACCGGATTCCGGGCCCGGACTTCCCCACCGGCGGCGTTCTCGTCGAGCCGACGGAGAGCATCGTCTCCGCCTACGAGACAGGCCGCGGCGCATTCCGCCTCCGCGCCCGCTGGCTGGTGGAGGAGACAGGGCGGGGAACATGGCGGGCCATCGTCACCGAGATCCCCTACCAGGTGCAGAAGGCGAAGCTGATCGAACGCCTCGCCGACATCGTGAACGAGAAGAAGCTCCCCCTCCTCGCCGATGTGCGGGACGAGAGCGCGGCGGACATCCGCATCGTGCTCGAACCGAAATCCCGCGCCGTCGACCCGGCGCAGATGATGGAGAGCCTCTTCCGCCTCACCGACCTCGAGACGCGCTTCCCGCTCAACATGAACGTGCTGATCGACGGGCGCACGCCGAAGGTCTGCGGCCTCCGGGAGGTTCTCCTGGCCTTCCTCGCCCACCGGCGCGAAGTGCTGATCCGCCGCTCGGAGCACAGGCTGGCGGAGATCGCGAAGCGGCTCGAAGTGCTCGAAGGCTACATCGTCGCCTATCTCAACCTCGACCGGGTGATCGAGATCATCCGCTACGAGGACGAGCCGAAGGCCGTGCTGATGGCCGAGTTCAGCCTGACGGACGTGCAGGCCGAGGCGATCCTCAACATGCGACTCCGCAACCTCCGCAAGCTGGAGGAGATGGAGCTCCGCGCGGAGCGGGACCGGCTTGTGGAGGAACAGGCGGGGCTGAATGCGCTCATCGCGGACGGCGCCTTGCAATGGGAGCGCGTGGCGGGGGAAATCCGCGAGATCCGCACGAAATTCGGCCGCTCCGCCCCCGGCGGCGCCCGCCGCACCGAGATCGCGGAGGCCCCGCAGGTCGAGGAGATCACGCCCGAGGCGATGATCGAGCGGGAGCCGGTGACGGTGATCTGCTCCGAAAAGGGCTGGATCCGCGCCCTCCGCGGCCATCTCGACCTTGCGGCGGAGCAGAAGTTCAAGGACGGGGACGGGCCGCGCTTCGCCTTCCATGCCGAGACGACGGACAAGCTGCTCCTCGCCGCTTCGGGCGGCCGCGTCTTCACGCTCGACGTCCACAAACTCCCGGGCGGGCGCGGTATGGGCGAGCCGGTGCGGTTGATGGTGGACCTGCCGAACGACGAGGCGATGGTCGCCCTCCGCATCCACCGCCCGGGCGCGCGGCTCCTCCTCGCCTCCTCGGCGGGGGACGGGTTCCTCGCCCCCGAGGACGACCTCATTGCGCAGACCCGCGCCGGCCGGCAAGCGATGAATCTCAGGGACGGCGCGCGGCTCAAGGTCTTCGCCCCGGCGGAGGGGGATCACGTCGCGGTGCAGGGCATGAACAACAAGCTCCTGATCTTCCCGCTTTCCGACCTGCCGGAGATGGCCCGCGGCAAGGGCGTCAGGCTCCAGAAATACAAGGACGCGGACGGCGCACTGCACGAAGCCTTCGTCTTCACCCTCGCCGAAGGCCTCAACTGGCGCGAGTCGGGCGGCCGGAAGCGCACCGAGGCGGCCGTCGCCGACTGGATCGGGGCGCGGGCCTCCGCCGGTCGCATGGCCCCGCGCGGCTTCCCGAAACCGCCACACTTCAAGACCTGACCGGCCTCACCCCGCCAGCCAGATCTCAAGCACGCCCCGCGGCGCCGTCGTCTCCGGCGCGAGTTCCGGCGTAAAGGACGGCCCTTCCGGCAGCGCCTCCTTCAGCGCGGCGGCGAGCAGAGCGGCGACCTCCGCATCCGCGTCGTCGAAATAGCGCACGCCGGTCGCCGCGGGCGGCTCCGCAACGGGCCAGAGCGCGACATCGGCGAAGCCGGCCCGCCGGAGCGCCAGGAGGAGTTCGCCCGCCCTCGCCCGGCTCGCCGCCACATGATGGATCGTGACGCGCGGCTCCGGCGGCTCCGCGGCTTCCGGGGCAGGGGCGGGCGCCGGAGGAGGCTCCGGATTCGCCGCCTCGCCTTCGCTCGCAGCCTTGGCGGCGGGCGCCGGCGCCTCCGGAACGGTCGCAGCCTCCGCCGGAGCAGCAAGGGGCGGCGCCGGCGCCTCCTGCTCGGGCGAGACAGCCGCAACCTGCGCCGGCTCGGGGCGCGATTCGATCAGATAGAGCGAGCCAAGGACGAAAACGGCGAGGAAGGCCGCCGCCGCCGCAGCGCCCGCGCCATAAGGCAGCCGCCGCCGCGGCGTCGGAGCCGGCGATATGTCGGGCGCGGCGCGCTCCGGCTCGGGGGAGACCGGCGCCGCCATCGCCGCCTTCGGTTCAGCCGGCGCCACGCGGGCAATCACCGCGAAGGGGTCGAGCGCCCGGGGCGCCGGCTCCGGCTGCGCCCGCTCCTCGTCCGCCGCGAGTCCCTCGGCAACCGCGGCGAGCGGGGCCGGGGAGGCCGCGCGCAGCCGGTCCGCCGCCTCGCCCGGCCCGATGAGGATGACCGCGCAGCGCGCGCCGTCCTCCGTCAGCCGCCGCAGCGCCGCGAGTTCCGGCTTCGTCAGCCGCCCGGCCGCCTCCACGATCAGCAGCGGGCGCCGCCCGCTCTCCGCCTCTTCGCGGAAGAAAGCGGCGAGGCGCCGGGGCGCAGGCTCCGGGTCGAACGGCGCAAGACCGAAGGCGAGGCAGACCCAGGGCGCGACATCGCCGCGGCCGGCGGCCTGTTCTGAAAGCCGCGCCGCGTTCGTCGCGCCTCCGGCGGCGGCGAGCAGCCGCTCCACCATCCTCGGGGCGTCGTCGTCCGGGCAGAGGAGGAGCGCATATCCACCCGCCGCAACCGCATCGAGCAAGGTCAGGTCCTGCGCGCCGCCAAGGGCGGGCGCCCAGCCGGCGCGTCGTTCATCCGCACTGGCAGACATGAATCCTCACACGACAAACGCAACGCGGCGCGAGGATAAGCGCGGATTGAGGGCTTTTTTGTGGCGCCGCCCTCAGCGGCCCTCCACGCGCCCCCCGAATCGGCGGTTGAGCTTCCTCATGCCACCGATCCAGCGGTCGTAATTCTCCGCCTTGTTGCGCATGTAGGTGAGCACTTCGGGATGGGGGAGAACGAGGAAGGTCTCCGCCTCCACCGCGCGCAGGCAAGCCTCCGCCACCGGCTCCGGCTCCAGCATCCCGTCGAGGCTGGCGACGCCCTCCTCATGCCCCGCCGTCATCTTCGAGCGCACAGCCTGCGGGCAAAGGACGGAGACGCCGATCCCCTGGTCCCCGTAGGTCAGCGCCAGCCATTCCGCCACGGCGACGGCGGCGTGCTTCGTCACCGCATAGGGCATCGACCCGACCTGGGAGAGGAGCCCGGCCGCGGAGGCGGTGTTGAGGAAATAGCCGCCGCCCCGCGCCGCCATCAGCGGAACCAGATGCCGCGCCGCCCAGATATGCGCCATCACGTTGATGTCGATGATCCGCCGCCATTCCTCATCCGGCGCTTCCGGCCCGCCGAGGGTGAGGATGCCCGCATTCGAACAGAAGAGCGCGATCGGCCCGTGCTTCGCCTCCGTCTCCTCGATCAGCGCGTGGATGGAGGCCTCGGAAGACACGTCGCAGCGCATCGCCGGCCCGCCATAGGCCTTCGCCGTCTCCTCCGCCCCTGCGAGGTCGATATCGGCGGCGATGACGGCCTTCGCCCCCGCCTCCGCGAATTTTCGGGCGAGCGCCCGCCCGATCCCGCTGCCGGCCCCGGTGACGACTACGACCTTACCCTGAATGTCCATGTCTCAGGCCCACATGTTGGAGCCGCCGCAGAGCGTGACGGCCTGACCGGTCATGTAGCGGCTGGCGCCGCTGGCGAGGAAGGCGGCGACGCCGCGAAAGTCTTCCGGCTCCCCGAGCCGTCCGAGCGGGATCGCGCGCACCGCCGCCGCCTCCCGCTCCGGATTCTCGTAGAGCGCGCGGGCGAATTCCGTCCGGATCAGGCCGGGGCAGACGGCGTTCGCCCGAATGCCCTTCGGCCCGTACTCCGCCGCGAGGTTCCGCACGAGGCCGAGGAGCGCGAGCTTCGAGATGTTGTAGGCCCCGATCTCGAGGCTCGGCTTGAAGGCGCCGATGGAGGAAGTGAAGATCATCGAACCCTCCCCCTTCGCGATCATGTCCGGCGCGCAGAGCTTCGCGAGATGGAGGTTCGAACGGACGTTCGTCGACATGATCTTGTCGAAGGCTTCGTCCGTCAGGCTGTCCATGCTCCCGAAATGCGGGTTCACGGCGGCGTTGCCGACGAGGATTTCGATGGGCCCGAGCTTCGCCCGCGTAGCGGAGACGAGCGCCTCCACCTCCTCCCGCCGCCCGGCGTTGCCGGGAATGGCGAAGGCCCGCTCCGCGCCGACCATGGCGTTGATCTCCGCAGCGGTCTTCTCGCAGGCGTCGGCCTTGCGCGAGGAGATGACGACCCGCGCGCCCTCCATCGCCAATCCTTCCGCCATCGCCCGCCCGATCCCGCGCGAGGAGCCGGTGACGAGGGCGACCTTTCCCGTGAGGTCGAACAATCCGGTCATGGTCTCTCCTTCAGAGGTCGAGCCCGGTCATCGCGGCAAGCTCCGCGAGCGCCGGGCGGTGGTCTTCGAACGGCACGCGGATCACCCGCATCCCCATCGCCGCCGCGGGCTTCAGGTTCACGCCGAGATCGTCCACGAAGCAGCATTCCGCGGGCGCGACGGAAAGCGCCTCGCACATCATCTCGTAGATGCGCGGCTCGGGTTTCCGCACGCCCGCCTTCGCGCTCTCGATCACATGGTCGAACTTCGCCATCAGCGCCTCGGCCGTGCGCCGCCCCGCCTCGTCCCGCGCCCATTCCTCGGCGCCGCCGCCCGGCATGTTGTTGGTGATGCAGCCCGTCAGGAACCCGGCATCCGCGATCCGGTCCAGCGCCCTCACCATGTCGGGCCGGAAGTCGAGCTTCATCATCGAAAGGAGCGTCCGCCCCGTCACCTCATGGCCCAGCGCCCGGCTCTCCGCCGCGAAAGCCGCGTCGAACTCGTCGAGCGAAATCTCGGCCCGCTCGAAGCGGGAGAAGGCGCCATCATGCAGCCGCGCCTTCACGACGCCCCCGATGAAGCGCTCCGGGAGGCCGTTCGCCCGCTCATAGCGCGCAAAGGCGGAAACGGGGCTCTCCGTGAAGACCCCGCCCATGTCGAAGATCACTGCGCGGAGCTTCACGCGCCAACCTTTTCCGCAAGGCATGCGGCGCGGATCGCCCGGCGGTCGATCTTGTCGGTCGCCCCGCGGAGCAGCGGCCCCTCCTGCATCCAGTAGCGGACGGGGTGCTTGAACGACGCGAGATGGCCCGAGAGGAAGGCCGAAAGCTCCGCCGCCGTCACCGGCGCCGTGATCTGGACCGCCGCGCCCACGCCCTCGCCCAGCCGCTCGTCCGGGATCGGGAAGACCGCCGCCTCGAAGACGGCGGGGTGCCGGTGCAGCGCCCCCTCCACTTCGAGGCAGGAAATGTTCTCGCCCCCCCGGATGATGATGTTCTTCTTCCGGTCAAGGATCGTGACGTAACCCTCCTCGTCCACCATCCCGAGATCGCCGGTATGGAGCCACCCGTCGCGGATCGCCTCCGCCGTCGCCTCCGGCTTGTTGAGATAGCAGCGCATCAGCGTCGCCGACTTCACGCAGATCTCCCCGAGCGTGTTGGGCGGCAGGGCGCGGCCCTGATCGTCCGCGATCTTCAGCTTCTGGATCGGCGGATAGAGCCGCCCCGCCGCCTCAGGCCGCGCCACGTAATCCGCGCCCTGGATGCCGATGCCGAGCGCGTTCGTCTCCGTCATCCCCCAGCCGGAGGCGACGGCGGCGTGCGGGAAGGCCTCCTGCTGCTGCGCCACCTGCGCGCCCGGCCGCTTCGCGCCCCCGGCGCCGAGGCTCGTGAGCGTCGGCAGCGTCCGGCCCATCCGCTTCGCCGCCTCCGCGAGATCGGCGGACATGGTGGGCACGCCCAGGAAGCGCGTGACGCTTTCGCGCTCGATCACCCTCACCGCCTCCTCCCCGTCCCATTTCCGCATCATCACGAATTTCGCCGCGAGCGGGATCGAGAGGAGGAAGATCGGATGGGTGGCCGTGACATGGAAGAGCGGCGTCGCGCAGAGCACGGCCTGCGGCTTCGGCGCCGGCGCCTCCTCGACCATCAGCGGCCCGAGCGAAAGCGTGAAATACCAGGACCATACGGCCTGGCACGCCCCCCGATGCGTCAGCGCCACGCCCTTCGGATGCCCAGTCGTGCCGGAGGAGTACATCACCGCGAAGTCGGAATCGGGGTCGATCTCCGGCTCCGGCATCGCCGCGCCCGGCGCGGCGAGCACGCTCTCGTAGCGTTCAAGATCGGCCGGCGCCCCGTCCCGCAGGAGGATGATCCGCAGGCCCTTCTCCGCCGCGAAGGGCAGGATGCGCTCCGCCCGCGGCCCGTCCGCGAAGACGAGCTTCGCCCCGGAATCGGAAAAGGCGTAGTCGAGCTCCTCCGTCGTCCACCAG
This sequence comes from Alphaproteobacteria bacterium, assembly GCA_030429105.1. GTDB lineage: Bacteria > Pseudomonadota > Alphaproteobacteria > Rhodobacterales > Rhodobacteraceae > Pikeienuella. The sequence continues at coordinate 1,975 of JAUIDE010000070.1, read as the reverse complement.
GCGTTGATGAGCACGGCGACCGCCCCGATCCCGGAGATCGCCAGCATGAGCGTGAGATATTCCGGATAGTTGCGCATGGCGACCGCCACCCGCTCCCCCGGCTTCACGCCGAGCGCGACGAGCCCGGCCGCGAGCCGCGCCGTCTCCGCCATCCATTCGGAATAGGTGAGCCGCTCATCCTCGTAGACGATGAAATCCGCATCCGCCGGCCGCACCGTCGCGCCCCAGGCCTGAAGCGCCCGGAGATTCTGTGGCGCATTGACGAAGACAGGCAACGCCTCGCCCCGGATCGTCGCCGCGCCCAGCGCGAAGCGGGGCTCCGTGGCGGCCATATGGGCCGAGGCTTCGTCCAGACTCATCGGCATCGCGCGTCTCGCTCCCGGGAAAGGGCGCGTTCCCCGCGCCTCTGGCCGCGACGCTAAGAAGCGCCCCCGCCCGGGTCAAGCGCCGCTCCTGCCCTGCCGCAGCGTCACCCGCCGGTTGACAGCGCCGCCGCTCCGGGCCCTCGTGGCTGGCGGGAGGACATGAAGATGAACGGATCAGGCCGGGCCGATCTGACGCGCGACGGCGCCGTCGCGACCATCCGGTTTTCCGGCGGCCCCGGCGGCTGCATGGACGAGGCGATGGAAGCCGCCCTCCTCGAAGCCGTGAAGGCCGTGGAGGAAGACTACGCGCTCCGCGCCTGCATCCTCGCCGGCGCCGATCCGGGCGTCTTCATCCGCCACTACGACGTCGCCACGCTCCACGCCCGCGCCGCTGCGATGCGCGCCCGCGGCATGACCTTCTCGGAGGCGCGCCCGGTCAGGGAATCGCCCATCCACGAGGCGATGCGCCGGATGGAGGAGGGGCGCGTCGTCTGGCTCGCCGCGCTGAACGGAACCGCAATGGGCGGCGGGTTCGAACTCGCCCTCGCCTGCGACCTCCGCATAGTCGCCCCGGGCCCCTATCGGTTCGGGCTGCCAGAGATCAATCTCGGCCTCCTCCCCGGCGCAGGCGGCACGATCCGCCTGCCGCGCCTCGCCGGCGAAGCGAAGGCGCTGGAGATGACGCTTCTCGGCCGCACCCTCTCCCCGGAGGAACTCGCCGCCGCCGGCCTCGCGATCCTCGCCGAAGACGCCGGGGCGGAGGCCCGCACCCTCGCCCGCCGCCTCGCCGGAAAGCCGCCTCGCGCCCTCGCCCATATCAAGCGCCTCGTACGGGGCCTGCCGGAGGACCGGCCGGGGACTGAACGCGCCCTGTTCTGCGACCTGATGGTCTCGGACGACGCCTTCCGCCTGATGGGCGAATGGGCGCAAGGCCGCCGCGGGATCGAGGACGAACCGGGCTAAGCGCCCCCGACCCGCATCACGCTGGAAGAGGCGATCTGAGGGAGCGGCCGCGCGCTCAGACGCCTCCCAAGCCAACGCCCTCTTTCAGCCGCGCCCCTCCAGAATGATGACGGAGCACGCCGCCTCGTCGAACCCGATCACCCCGCCGCCATTCTCCGCGAGCCCGATCCGCGCGCCCTTCGCCTGCCGCACCCCCGCCTCGCCGCGAAGCTGCAGCGCCAGTTCATGGATCATCGAAAGCCCCGTCGCCCCGACCGGATGCCCTTTCGAAACCAGCCCCCCCGAGAGGTTGACCGGCAGCCGCCCGCCCAGCGCCGTCTCCCCGGAGGCGACGAGCGGCCCCCCCTGCCCGTCTTCCGCGAAGCCCAGCATCTCGAGCTGATAGATCTCGCAGAAGCTGGTGGCGTCATGCACCTCCACCACGTCCACATCCCCGCGCCCGAACCCGGCGCGGCGGAACGCCTTCTCCCCCGCCAGCCGCGAAAGGCCGGGCTCCGCCGGGTCGCGATACTTGCCGCCCGTCAGCACGGAGGCGCAGACCTTCACCGCCCGGTCCCGCACCGCCTCGGGCTGGCCCGCCAGCCAGTCCGCCGAGCAGAGCAGCGCCGCCGCCGCGCCGTCCCCGATCGGCGCGCACATCGAGCGGG
>JAUIDE010000069.1 GCA_030429105.1 Alphaproteobacteria bacterium | reverse complement strand
TGGATTTCCTCGATTTTTGCCATGTCGAGGTGGTCGAGCAGGTCGCTGTTGAGGTCGGTCATGACCCGGCCGCCACGGCCGTTGTTGTAGCCCACCTCCGCAGGACGGTCGGGGCTGCCGGAAGTGTAGGCAATGGCGCCGTTGCCGCTGGCCACGGAAAACGAACCGCCGGCGTAGGGCCGACCGATGGAAACACCGGTTACTCCACGCTGCACCTCGGAAACCCAGTCCCTCTCCCCGATCTCGGAGACGACGAAGGGCCGCGCGCCGAAGGCCGCGGCGGCGAGGGCGAGGGCGGCGCCCGGCGGCTCCGAATCGAACCAGGCGGCGACCTCGAAAAGGCCGCTCCCGTCCTCGATCTCCATCACGCCGACGCCGTAGGGCTCAGGCTCCGCCGCCTCCAGCGCCTCGCCCAGCGCAGCGGCCTCGGCCGCTCCCGGAAGGGTCGTGATCGCGCTCCAGACCGGCATCGGCTCCTCCCCCGCGGGTCGTTGACCTTTCGTCAATCCGTTCGCGGCATGCTGCAATCGGGAGTGGATCGACCGCTCTCGCTCCACCCTTCCATAGTGCGGCGCAGGCTGGTATAGCAAGCCATGCGCGGCGGGCGTGTTGGGGTGTTGCGTGATCCTGAGGAAGAGCACGAAGTTCCTGAAGGACGAGGCCGCGTCGATGGCGACGCAGGTGGTCGTCTTTTCCGTTCTCCTCTTCGGAACGTCAGGCGTGGTGATCGATTTCGGCCGCGTCTATTCCGAACATTCGCGGATGCAGGCCTTCACGGACCAGGCCGCGCTCGCCGCCGCGGCGGAGCTTGACGGCGCGAGCGACGCGATCGAGCGGGCGGTCGATTCGGTGTTCGCCGGCGGCCTCGCGCCCAAGGCGGCGACGTTCAGCGAGGGCGAGGGCGCCGAATTCGGCATCTCGCATCTCTTCTTCCTCTCCGACCTCTCCGAGGACAGCGGCGCGCAATACAACCTCGCGGCGGATATCGGCGGGCCCGATCTCCTGCACACCGCCTTCGCGAATGGCGGCTCCTCCGGGATGGACGCCGCAATCGCCTCCGGCTCCGCGCGCTTCGTCGTCGCCGTCGCGGAGGAACGGTCCGTTCGCAACTCCCTGATGCGGCTCATCAATTCGGCGGGCTCCGAGACGGTGCGGGAAACCAACTTGGTGCGGACCGTCGCGGCCGCGACGCGGAAGCGCCTCTCCTGCGGCCCGCTTTCCAACCTCATCGTCTGCAACCCCTGGGAAGGGGCCGAGGGCGTCTCCTTCGAGGAGGCGACGCGCGACCCGGCCAATGTCGGCATCCAGTTCCGCCATGTCGCCGACGGGCAGATGGATTCGGATGGCGCGCTGACCCTGCCGAACAGCCTCGCGCGCCGGCTGGCGCTGAACGGCCCGGCGGCCGTGCGGGCGATCTGCTCCGATCCGCTCACCATGCCCGGCGCCGACCCGTCGATGACGGCGGAGGAGGCGGCGACGGCCTTCGCGATCTGCATGATGGCCTCCGCGCGGGAGGAGGAGTTCTGCGTCGGCGAGGAGGTCGCCTTCGTCGCGGCCTCGCCCGAGGAGGTGACGACGGCGCTCAACACCGCCTTCGACATGTGGGACGAGCCCATCTCCGGCGTGCTCGAATGGGACCTCGACGCGGAGGGCGAGCACAGCCAGCTTGTCGATTCGGCGGGGAACTCGCTCTTCAACCCGGGAACGGCGCATCCGCTGCGGGACGAATCGCTCCTGTTCCAGCCCGACCTCGATATCCTCAAGGGGCGCATCTGGGACGAGCCGACGGCGATCGCGAACGCCGCCTTCGGCATTCCCGCATCTTCGCGGCTGAACCACCCGAAGATCGCGCAATTCGACGACTACAACCTGCGCCTCAATCCCTGCTTCCGCTCCGGGCTCGCCAGCAACTGCCTCGACGACGGGACGGGAGAGATCTTCAACTACATCGCGCAGCCCACGAACTATTCCAACGTCGCGAACTTCTACACGTCCTACTTCCCGAACCGCTTCTTCCGCGACTTCGAACTGCCGCCGTTCGAGACGACGACGTTCTACGACGCCTATCTGGTGGAGCGGGAGGAGTGGCTTCACAGCCGGGACACCTACACGCTGCCCACCGGGATCACGGTGCTGGCCGGCCAGTCCCTCGCCGAGGCGGGGGAGGACGGCTCGCTCGACACGCATCTCGGCGCTCCGGACGAGATCGTGGCGCAGATCCAGACCCGGCGTGCCTATGACGAGGACGGGAACCCGATCGACGTGAACGGCGACGGTCTGGTGAACGCGCTCGACGTCGAGCCCGCCTATTCCAACTTCACCTACAACCCGCCCCTGAGCCCGATCGACCGGAGCCTGGAGCGGCGGGTGATGAACGCGACCGTGGTGAATTGCGGGGCGGCGGAGGTGGGCGATGACGGCGTGGCGCGGGCGCCTGTCGTCGGCTTCACCGAGCTTTTCCTGCTTCAGCCGCCTGTCCCCGCCTGCGCCGACGGGACGGAGAACTGCCTGAACCGGGACCTCGTGACCTCGACGGTCTATTCCGAGTTCATCGGCCAGTCCGATATGACGGATACGGTCTACGCGGTGCTCGTCCGCTGAGCCTCCGCGGCGCAGCGGAACAGCCGTTCAGGCCGTGAGGCCGACCGGGCAGGAAACGCCGGTGCCGCCCACGCCGCAATAGCCGCCGGGATTCTTGGCGAGGTATTGCTGGTGGTAATCCTCGGCATAGTAGAAGGCGGGGGCGTCCACGATTTCCGTGGTGATCCGGCCGAACCCTGACTCGGCCAGTCGCTTCTGGAAGACCTCGCGGCTGGCCTCGGCGGCGGCGCGCTGTTCGGGCGAGAAGGCGTAGATGCCGGAGCGGTACTGCGTGCCGACATCGTTACCCTGCCGCATCCCCTGCGTCGGGTCATGCCCTTCCCAGAAGGTCTTGAGCAGGCGGTCATAGCTGATCTGCGACGGGTCGAAGGCGACGAGCACGACCTCGTTGTGCCCGGTCGCGCCGGTGCAGACCTCCCGATAGGTCGGGTTCGGCGTCTCCCCCCCGGCATAGCCGACGGCGGTGACCCAGACGCCCGGGAGCGACCAGAACATCCGCTCCACGCCCCAGAAGCAGCCCATGCCGAACATCGCCTTTTCGAGATGGGCGGGAATCGGCTGGAGCGGGCGGCCGCTCAGGAAATGCGTCTCCGCCGTCGCGATGGGCTCCGCCCGGCCGCGAAGGGCCATGCCGGGCGCGGGGAGTTCGGGTTTGCGGAAGAGGCTGAACATCGGAAGGCTCCTTGTGCTGGCCCTCAATGTAATCCCGCGAGGCTGCGGGAAAAGCCCGGGCGAAATGAACATTCCGCGAACAGGGGCTTTGCCTGAGCCCCGCTTCAAGCTAGACTCGCGCCCCATGAGCGATCCGGCCTTCGACCCCGACCTCGGGGACGCATTCGACGCATGGGAGGGGCGGCGCCTCTCCGACATGGCGCGCCCCGCCGGGCCCGCCGGCGCGGCATGGCTCGACGGGCTGAACGCGCCGCAGCGCGCGGCGGTGGAGACGCTGGACGGGCCGGTGCTGATGCTCGCGGGCGCCGGCACGGGCAAGACCAAGGCGCTCACCTGCCGCATCGCGCAGCTGCTGGCGACGGGCCGCGCGCAACCGAACGAGATCCTCGCCGTCACCTTCACCAACAAGGCGGCGCGGGAGATGAAATCGCGGGTCGGCGCGCTGATCGGCGGGGCGGTGGAGGGGATGCCATGGCTCGGCACGTTCCATTCTCTCTCCGTCAAGCTCCTCCGCCGCCATGCGGAGCTTGTCGGGCTCAAGCCGAACTTCACGATTCTCGATACGGACGACCAGCTCCGCCTGATGAAGCAGCTCATCCAGGCGGAGGGGATCGACGACAAGCGCTTCCCCGCCCGCCAGCTCGCCGCCGTGATCGACCGCTGGAAGAACCGCGCCGTGACGCCGGACCGCGTGCCGGCGGCGGATGCGCGCGCCTTCGCCGGCCACGGGCCCGCACTCTACGCGCTCTACCAGGAGCGGCTGAAGACCCTGAACGCCTGCGATTTCGGGGACCTGCTGCTGCATGTCGTCCGCATCTTCCAGGAGCACGAGGACGTGCTGGCGCGCTATCAGCGCTGGTTCCGCTATATCCTCGTGGACGAGTATCAGGACACCAACGTCGCGCAATATCTCTGGCTGCGGCTGCTGGCGCAGGGCCACCGCAATCTCTGCTGCGTGGGGGACGACGACCAGTCGATCTATGGCTGGCGGGGCGCCGAGGTCGGCAACATCCTGAAATTCGAGAAGGATTTTCCCGGCGCGAAGGTGATCCGGCTGGAGCAGAATTACCGCTCCACCCCGCATATCCTCGCCGCCGCCTCCGCCGTCATCGCCGGGAACGAAGAGCGGCTCGGCAAGACGCTCTGGACCGAGGAGGAGGGCGGCGAGAAGGTGCGCCTCACCGGCCTCTGGGACGGGGAGGAGGAGGCGCGCTGGATCGGGGAGGAGATCGAGCGGCTGGAGAAGGGCTCCCGCGGCGCGGAGCCGGTCTCCCCCGACGAGATGGCGGTGCTCGTCCGCGCCTCCTTCCAGATGCGCGCCTTCGAGGACCGGTTCCTCTCCATCGGCCTGCCCTATCGCGTGATCGGCGGCCCGCGCTTCTATGAGCGCATGGAGATCAGGGACGCGATGGCCTATTTCCGCGTCGTTGCGTCGCCGGATGACGGGCTCGCCTTCGAGCGGATCGTGAACACGCCGAAGCGCGGCCTCGGCGACAAGGCGCAGGCGGCGATCAACACGGTCGCGCGGGAGAACGGCGTGAGCCTGCTCGAAGCGGCGCGCATCCTGACGGTGGAGGGCGGATTGCCGCGCGGGGCGGAGGCGGCGCTCCGCTCGCTCGTCGCGATGTTCGACACCTGGATCGCGCGGGCCCGGGCGCCCGGCTTCGACCATGTCGAGGGCGCGATGCAGATGCTGGAGGATTTCGGCTATCTCGACCATTGGCGGAACGACAAGTCCGCCGAGGCGCCGGGGCGGCTCGAAAACGTCAAGGAGCTGGTGAAGGCGCTGGAGGAGTTCGAGAATCTCCAGGGCTTCCTCGAACATGTCTCGCTCGTGATGGAGAACGAGCAAGAGGATGCGGCGCCCAAGGTCTCGATCATGACCTATCATGCCGCGAAGGGCCTGGAATTCGACTGCGTGTTCCTCCCCGGCTGGGAGGACGGGCTCTTCCCCTCGCAACGCTCGATGGACGAGAGCGGGAAGGCCGGGCTGGAGGAGGAGCGGCGGCTCGCCTATGTCGGCATGACGCGGGCGCGGCGGCACCTGACGATCAGCTTCGCGGCCAACCGGCGCGTCTATAACCAATGGCAGAGCGCCCTCCCCTCCCGCTTCGTGGACGAATTGCCGAAGGCGCATGTCGAGGTGCTGACGCCGCCGGGCCTCTATAGCGGGACCTATGGCGCGGCGGGCATGGCGCGGGGCTCGGTGTTGGAGCAGAGGGCGGCGGAGGCTTCCGCCTACAACTCGCCGGGCTGGGCGCGGATGCAGGCCAATGCGGGCCGGCGCAATCTCCGCGCGCCCGCGGAGGCGAAGGGCCTCGTCATCGACGCCGACGCCGCCTCGGCCTATGGCCTCGGCGACCGGGTGTTCCACCAGAAATTCGGCTACGGCGCGGTGACGGAGATCGAGGGCGACAAGCTGACCGTCGCCTTCGAGAAGGCGGGGGAGAAGAAGGTCGTCGCCCGCTTCGTCACCGCGGCGGAGGACATTCCGTTCTGACTCAGGCGCGGGCCGGCTCCGCCTTCGCGGCCCTGGCCGGGCGGCGGCGGAGCGCGGCGAGGATCATCCGCGCGAGCGCAAGGCCCCAGAGTCCGGCGGCGGCTTCGGCGGCGTGGTGCTCGGCGTGCGGGAGCGGGTTGTGGTCGGGATTCGTCATGGCTGTCTCCGTCTATGTTGCGTTGCAGCATAAATAGGGGGAGACTGACGTAAACGTAACCCCCTCTGCGCAGATCCTGCCATGCGGTTAACGCATGGTTGTCACAAACGAAAAGGGCGGGCCTTTCGGCCCGCCCCGTCCCGTCCGTCCCGTGCGCTCAGCGCGCGCGGCGCGCCACGGCGCGGATGTCCCCGCGGGTGACGCCGATATCGTCCAGCTCGGCGTCGGTGAGCGCGGAGAGCGCCGCGACCGTCGCGCGATAGGACCGCCATGCGCGCCAGCGCGCGACGAGGGTCGGAACGAACCCGCCCAGCGCGCTGTCGCCGCGGGCGGCGTGGGTTTCACTCATGTAAGCCATGATCGGCTCCTGCTTCCATTATGTTGCTACGCTGCTGCAGATGGTGCACCGCAACAACAGAGGCAAGGGGGGAGCGGAGCAAATCGGGCATGCGCAGCGCGCATGGCTCTGCGCGTTTCGTCACAATCGCGCCCCGCGCGCGGCGCAGCGCGAATTTCCGCGCTGGGGGGCTGGCGGCGCGCGCAGACCCCGCTATCGTCTCCGGCGACCATTCGGAGGAGGAGAGCCCCATGAGCAAGTTCGGCGTGAGCCAGCCGGTCCGGCGCAAGGAAGACGCAAGGTTCCTCACCGGCGCGGGCCGCTATCTGGCGGACATCAAGGCGGAAGGCGCGGCCGTCGGCCTCTTCCTGCGCAGCCCGGTCGCCCATGCGGAAATCGCCTCGATCGACGTCTCGGCGGCGAAGGCCGCGCCGGGCGTGATCGGCGTCTGGACCGGGGCGGACCTCGACAAGGCGATCAAGAACGAGCTCGCCTTCGGCGTCGTGCAGAACAAGGACGGCTCGAACGGCACGGCGGGGCGGCGCCCGTGCCTCGCCTCCGGCCGGGTCCGCCATGTGGGCGAGGCGGTCGCCTTCGTCGCGGCGGAGACGCTGGCCGAGGCGCGGGACGCGCTGGAGCTGATCGAGGTTGAATACAATGATCTGCCCGTGGTGGCGGATACCGACCGCGCCCTCCTCCCCGGCGCGGCGGAAATCCACCCCGAGGCGCCTGGCAACATCGCCTTCGACTGGGCGAAGGGAGACGACGCAGCGGTGCAGAAGGCCTTCGCCTCCGCCGCGCACAAGGTGAAACTGACCATCGTGGACAACAAGGTCGTCGCCCATTCGATGGAGACGCGCGGCTGCATGGCCTCATGGGACGGGACGGACCTTCGCGTCGCCTATGGCGGGCAGGGGCCCTGGGGCGTCCGGGCGGAGCTCTCCGGCATCCTCGGCCTCGATCCGAAGAACGTGCATGTGAGCCACCCGGATGTCGGCGGCGGCTTCGGCACCAAGAGCTTCATCCACCCGGAATATCCCGCAGTGGCCTTCGCCGCGAAGGAGACGGGGCGGACGATCCGCTGGGTCGCGGAGCGCTCCGAGGGCGCGCTTTCCGACGTGATGGGGCGGGATCACTATACGACCTGCGAGGCCAGCTTCGACAAGGACCTGAAACTGACCGCCCTGCGCTTCGACTGCGTGGCGGGGATGGGCGCCTATTGCTCCACCTATGCGCAATACATCCCTTCCGAGCTGGCGCTGAAGGTGCTGACGGGCGCCTATGACATCCAGACGGTCTATTTCGCCTGCAAGGGCGTCTTCTCCAACACGACCCCGATCGACGCCTATCGCGGCGCCGGGCGGCCCGAGCAGATCTATGCGCTCGAGCGGCTGATGGACCATGCGGCGCGGGAGATCGGGGTGGACGCGGCGGAGCTGCGGCGGCGCAACTTCATCCGGCAGTTCCCCTATGTCACCGCCTCGGGCGAGACCTATGACGTGGGCGATTTCGACCGGGTGATGACCCATGCGCTGAAGGCGGCGGACGTGGCCGGCTTCCCGGCCCGGCGCGCGGCGGCGGAGGCGCAGGGCAAGGCGCTCGGCCTCGGCACCTGCTATTATGTGGAGTCGATCCTCGGCGACCAGACCGAGGGCGCGCATATCGAGTTCGCGGAGGATGGCGGCGTCAACCTCTATGTCGGCACCAAGTCCACCGGGCAGGGGCACGAGACGGTCTTCGCCCAGTTCCTGCACACGCGGGCCGGCATCCCCTACGACAAGATCACCATGATCGAGGGCGATACGGACCGCATCGCCAAGGGCGGCGGCACTGGCGGCTCCCGCTCCGTCACCATGCAGGGCAGCGCGATCAACGCGGTGGCTGACCAGATGATCGAGGCCTTCCGCCCGCTGGCGGAGGAGGAGCTGGAGGCCGCGGCGGCGGACATCGTGTTCGAGGACGGCGCCTTCCGCATCGCGGGAACGGACAAGAGCGTGGACGTGATGGCGCTGGCCGAGAAGGCGCGGCGCGAGGGCAAGACGGAGCTCCTGAGCCACAAGGGCTCCAACACCGTCCCCGGCCGCTCCTATCCGAACGGCTGCCACATCGCGGAGGTCGAGGTGGACCCGGAGACGGGGCTGATGAAGGTCGTCCGCTACACGGTGACGGACGATTTCGGCATCCTGATGAACCCGATGCTGGCCGAGGGGCAGGTCCATGGCGGCGTCGCCCAGGGGATCGGGCAGGCGATCACCGAACGGGTCGCCTATGACGAGGACGGGCAGCCGCTCTTCACCTCCTTCATGGACTACGCGATGCCGCGGGCGGACGACATGCCGATGATCGCCTTCGCGCATGAGGGCACGCCCTCCACCGCCAACGCCATCGGCATGAAGGGCTGCGGCGAGGCGGGGACGGTCGGCGCGCTCGCGGCGGTGACGAATGCCGGGCTCGACGCGCTGAAGGGCCTCGGCGTGACCCATGTCGACATGCCGATGACGCCGGACCGCGTCTGGAGCTGGATCGAGGCGGCGAAGGGGGCGAAGGCGGCCTGACCGCGCTCCGCGAAAAGAGACGGAAGATCATCCCCGCCCCTTTCCGCCTTCCGTTACGGCCGCTATCAAGTCTCCAAACGGAAAAGGGAGGGACGGGATGCGGCTCAAGGGCAAGCGCGCGCTGGTGACGGCGGCGGGGCAGGGGATCGGGCGCGCCTGCGCCGAAGCCTTCGCGGCGGAGGGCGCAGAGGTGTTCGCGACCGATGTGAAGGTCGATCTCCTCAACGGCTTCAACGGCGGCGAGGTCTTCGCGCTCGACGCGCTGGACCCGGACTCGATCAGGGCCGGCGTGGAGCGGGCGCGGCCCGACGTGGTGCTGAACGCCGCCGGCTTCGTCCATGCCGGCACGGTGCTGGACGCGACGGAGGAGGAGTGGGAATTCGCCTTCAACCTCAACGTCCGCTCGCAGTTCCGCGTGATGAAGGCGGCGATCCCGGGGATGATCGAGCGGGGCGGCGGCTCCATCGTCAATATCGGCTCGGCGGCGGGCGTCCATGTCGGCGCGCCGAACCGGGCGATCTACGGCGCCACCAAGGCCGGGATCGAGGGGCTCTCGAAGGCCGTGGCGCGGGATCACATAACGCAAGGAATCCGCGTCAACATCATCTGCCCCGGCACGGTGGACACGCCCTCCCTGCATGACCGTCTGCGCGCCACCGGCGACTACGAGAAGGCGATGAAGGACTTCATCGCGCGTCAGCCGATGGGCCGGCTCTCCGGCCCGGAGGAGATCGCGAAGCTCGCCGTCTATCTCGCCTCGGACGAAAGCGCCTTCGTAACCGGCCAAGCGCATCTGATCGACGGGGGGTGGTCGCTGTGAACGCCTATGATCTCAAGGGCCGCAAGGCGGTCGTCACCGGCGGGGCGCAGGGCATCGGCCGCGCCATCTCCGAACGCTTCATCGAGGCGGGCGCGAAAGTCACCATCTGGGACGTGGACCGCGCGATGGCCGAGGCGATGTGCGCCGAGACGGGCGCGAGCTACGTGACGCCGAACCTGACCGACTGGGACGCCGTGCGCTCCGCCGCCGCGCGGACCGAGGCGGAGATGGGCGGGATCGACATCCTCGTGAACAACGCCGGCATCGCCGGCATGAACACGACCGTCGCGGAATACCCGGTCGAGGAATGGCGCCGCGTGCTCGACATCAACCTCAACGGCGTCTTCCATTGCTGCAAGGCGGTGGTTCCGGTGATGACGAAGGCGGGCTATGGCCGCATCGTCAACATCGCCTCCATCGCGGGGAAGGAGGGGAACCCGAACGCCTCCGCCTATTCCGCCTCGAAGGCCGGGGTGATCGCGCTCACGAAGTCGCTCGGCAAGGAGCTGGCGGGGCAGGACATCGCGGTCAACTGCGTGACCCCAGCGGCGGCGAAGACGGCGATCTTCGACCAGATGACGCAGAGCCATATCGACTTCATGCTCTCGAAGATCCCGCGCGGGCGCTTCGTGAAGGTGGAGGAGATCGCCTCGCTCGTCTGCTGGCTCGCCTCCGCGGAGAACAGCTTCACGACCGGCGGGGTGTTCGACATCTCCGGCGGCCGCGCGACGTATTGAGAGCGCCCGGCCCCGGACCTGATCCGGGGCCTCGGCGGGCGAAGCACAACGAAAATCGAGGTCCCGGCTCAAGGCCGGGACACAAGGATCGGGGAGAAGAGACATGCATGTTCTGATCACGGGCGGCGGCGGCTTTCTCGGCGTCAAGCTCGCGCGGCTTCTGGCGGCGCAGGGGACGATCCGGGGCAAGGCGATCACAAAGCTGACCCAGGCGGACCTCTTCGCGCCGGAGCCGGTGAAGGCCCCCTTCCCGACCGAGGGTATCGCGCTCGACATCGCGGACCGGGCGGCGGTGGACGCGGCCTTCGCCGCGAAGCCGGATTGCGTCTTCCACCTCGCCGCCGTCGTTTCGGGCCAGGCGGAGGCGGAGTTCGACATCGGGATGCGCGTGAACCTCCACGGCACGCTGAACCTCCTCGAGGCCGCGCGCCATGCCGGCAACCGGCCCATCTTCGTCTTCACCTCCTCCATCGCCGTCTATGGCGGCGAGATTCCGGAGATGATCGAGGACTGGACGATCCTCAACCCGCAGACCTCCTACGGCGCGCAGAAGGCGGCGGGGGAGCTGATGGTGACGGATTACAGCCGGAAGGGCTTCATCGACGGGCGGGGGCTGCGGCTCCCCACCGTCACCGTCCGCCCCGGCAAGCCGAACGCGGCGGCCTCCTCCTTCATGTCCTCCATCTTCCGCGAGCCGCTGCAGGGCGAGGAGGCGAACTGCCCGGTTTCGGAGGATTACCCGATCTGGAACTCGGCGCCGCGCAACGTGGTGGCCAACATCGCCTACGCCGCGGAGATCCCCGAGGAGGACTGGGGCCAGAACCGCTGCCTCGCCATTCCGGGCCAGACCAACACGGTGCGGGAGATGGTGGACGCAATGACCCGCGTCGCCGGCTCAAACGCCGCCGGGCGCATCACCTGGAAACCGGACCCGTTCGTGCAGAAGATCTGCGCGGGCTGGCGGGCCCACATCAACCCGGCCAAGGCGCTCCGCCTCGGCTTCCGGCAGGATTCGACCTTCGAGGACAATATCCGCTGGTTCCTTGAGGACGACATCAGGAAATGATCCGGGAGCGGGAGGACCGGCCGGGCCTCGCGGTCGGCCTCGCGCTCTCGACCTATGTCGCCTTCACCTGCATCGACACATCGGCCAAATGGCTGATCGAGGAGGCCATGCCTGTGGCCGTCATCGTCTTCGTCCGGTATTTCGGCCATCTCCTCATGGTCTGCCTCGTCGCCGCGCGGTCGGAGGGATGGGGGCTCCTCCGGATGCGGAAGCCCGGGCTGACGCTGATCCGCGGCTCGATGCTGGTGGCGGCGACCTTCGCCAACTTCACCGCGTTGCAGTACCTGCCGATGACGGTGACGACATCGATCTTCTTCATCTCGCCGCTCATCATCACCGCGATGGCGGCGCTCTTTCTGAAGGAGCGGGTGGGGCCGCGGCGCTGGGCGGCCGTCGTGGTCGGCCTTCTCGGCGTGCTTGTCATCACCCGGCCCTGGGGCGCGGCCTTTCACTGGGCGATGCTGGTGAGCCTGATCCCGCCGACGGCGAGCGCGGTCTACACCCTCATCACCCGGCGGCTCGCGGGCGTGGAGGGGCCTGACACGATGCAGTTCTACGCCGCGCTCATCCCCGTGGTGATCCTCGCGCCCTTCGCAATCGCGGACTGGACCTGGCCGGAGGGGGGCTGGAGCTGGGCCGCCTTCCTCCTCATCGGCGTCTTCGGCTGGCTCGGGCACCAGATATTCACCCTCGCCCACCGCTTCGCCGGCGCGGCGACGCTGGCCCCGCTGACCTACACGCATATCGTCTGGATCTCGCTTTCGAGCTGGCTGATCTTCGCCCAGCCGCCCGATTTCTGGACGGTGGTGGGAGCCGGGATCATCATCGCCTCGGGCCTCTATGTCTGGCTCCGCGAGCGGCGGCTGGCGGGCCGCTGAGCCCCCGCGAAAACCACCCCGCCGCTCTTGCCATTTCCCCGCCCGGGCGCTACGCACCTCGCCGCGGCCCTCGGAGGGGTGGCAGAGCGGTCAAATGCAACGGACTGTAAATCCGTCGGGGCAACCCTACGCTGGTTCGAATCCAGCCCCCTCCACCACCCGCCCCTCGCACCCCATCGCCAAACATCGCTGAAACGCAAGGAAGGCTTCGGTTTGCGCCGGAGCGGGGTCGCCCTTTGTCGCATCTGGACGCGGGGTAGCGCAGATGATATGTGGGTTGGAATGTGGGTTTCTCGGAAGGACCTCCGATGAACGATGCGCCTGCCCCACAAAAACGCGGCAAGTCCAAGGGCCGCCATCCGGTTGACCGTCTCACGGCGAAAGCCGTCGCGAACGCGAAACCGGGCCGCCATGCGGACGGAAACGGCCTTCACCTGGTCGTCGATTCCACCGGCGCGCGGCGCTGGCTGCTCCGGATCGTCGCCGGAAACCGGCGGATAGACCTAGGGCTCGGCGGCGCCGCCTATGTCTCGCTCGCCGACGCGCGGGCCGAGGCGCGGCGTCTCCGCGCCATCGCCCGGGCCGGTGGAGACCCGAAGGCGGCGCGGGACTCTGCGAAGCGCGACGCGCCGACCTTCGAGGAGGCGGCGAAGACCGTCTTCCGCGAGCAGGTCGAGCCCGTCGCCAAGCCGGGGCGGCATGTCGGCGAATGGCTCCGCTCGTTGGAGCGCGCGGCCTTCCCGACGATGGGCAAGACGCCCGTCGATCTGATCGGCGAGGCGGACGTGCTCAGGGTGCTCTCTCCGATCTGGCATGAAACGCCGGAGACTGCGCGGCGCATCCGCCGGCGCATGGCGCAGGTGCTCGAATGGGCGCGGGCCGCCGGCCATCGGAGCGGCGAGAACCCGGTGGACCGCGTGAAACCCGGCGCCGGCCTCGCCAAGCAGCGGGACAAGGTGAAGCATTTCGCGGCGCTCCCTTATGACGAACTGCCCGCGCTCTGGCCGCGCCTACTCGCGGTCGAGGGCATGGGGGCCGCCGCGCTCCGCTTCGCAATCCTCACCGCCGCCCGCTCCGGTGAGGTCCGTGGCGCTACTTGGGACGAGATCGACGAGGAGGCCAAGGTCTGGTCCATCCCCGGCGAGCGGATGAAGGCGGGCGAAGACCACCGCGTTCCCCTCTCCGCTGCTGCGCTGGCCGAGATCGAGCGGGTGAAGCCGCTCGCGAATGTCCGGGGCGGCGGACTGATTTTCCCGAGCCGGATGGGAACGCCCGTCTCCGACATGACGCTTGCCGCGGTGCTGAAGCGGCTGGATGTGGGCGTGACCGTTCACGGCTTCCGCAGCACCTTCCGCGACTGGTGCGAGGAGCGCGCCCGCGCCCGCCGGGCGGTCTCCGAGGCGGCTCTGGCGCATAAGGTTGAGGACAAGGTGGAGCGGGCCTATCGACGAGGGGACCTGCTGAAGGAGCGGACGCCGCTTATGGATGCCTGGGCGAGGTTTGTGACAGGTGCGACGACCGTAGTGGTTGAGATTCAGCCAGGAAGGATCAGCGTTTGATAGACGATCCGAGAAAAGAGAAGCTGGCACAAGTTTTTTCAGATCATCTGGAGGTCGACGATCTTAACGCCGCGGCACTGGCGAGATGGATGCTGGATGGAATTGCTACTGCACCAATGACGCAAGGGCAGATCTTCGATGATGTGAGAGAGGCAATTGTTCGATACATGGAGGCGGTTTCGAACGTTCGTAATTGTTTTGAGGCACTGCCTGTTCAATTACGCCAAGTTGTCGCTGCGGATGCGCGGTTCCACATTACAAGTCAGCGACACTTTAGGGGCAGTGAGGAAGAATCCTACCAAGCCATTGAGAATTGCTTTCGAAGCCTGTCATTCTCAACCTACCATATAGCTGCCTTTAGAGATGCGAAATCAGTGGGAAGGCGGAACTGGGCCGCGATCGCAACGGTAAAAATGTGCCGTAATCTTTGGAGAGAACACAAACGCACAGAGCCACCGCGCTGGGTTCAAGACAAGAAGGACAGCGCATCGGTTAATCCGTTTGTCGCATTTCTTACCGCAGCTCTTGGCGCTGCAAAGATCAATGTCAGGGCAGACGCAGCGATGCGCGCTTGGAACAAGGAACTGAACATTTCGGGCAGCAAATAGGGTCTGAGTTTCCGATATATTTTCAGTCGATCATGTGAATCTTGGATGGCTCCGCAACTCAAAGCGACACGGAGCCATCAATGACCAGCCTTCTCCGCCCCGCACACGCCGGCTTTGTCGCCGACAACGACGAAGCCCGAGAAAAGCGCCAAACCGTCGCCGACATGCTCAATGCGCGGCGTAAGCGCAAGCGCGAGCGCATTCTCAAGAACCTTGAAACCGCTGCGACCTGGAACGCCGATGAGGTTGCCGCCTATATCGGCTGCCACGTCGCGACGGTCTGGCGGAAGGTCCATTCCGGCGACATTCCGAAACCGATCAAGATCGTCGGCCGCACCGTCTGGCGTCGGGCCGAGATCGAGGCGTTGATCGAGGGGGGCGAGTAATGGCCGCTCGCGATCATGCCGCCGACGCCGAAGCGAGCCTCCCCTCCTCGTTCGCCGTTTCGGAAAGGCGGTGAGGCTATGGCTCAAACGAAAACCGCCCCGCCGGGTCTGACCGGCGAGGCGGAGGGTCGTCTGGTTTCGTCTGTTGACACTCGCGAAACTAAGCCCCTTCGCCACACACAGCAAGAGCCCGTCGCGCCCGATCCGGCGCGGCAGAGCAACGAGCCCATCAAACCGAAGCTGCCGCTTGCCTCTCTCATGGTCATCGAGGGTGGCGTCGCTCGCGCTCCCTCAGACTATGAGCGCGTCGTCGCCGCGCGGCGCGGGGGCGTGAGATGAGCGTCCCGCTTCGCATAATCGTTCGCCGCATCCCGTGGCCGACGCTCGCCGAGCGGCCCGAGCGTTCAGGGCTTCGGCTGCGCTGGGATGCGCTCGACGAGACGGGCGCGCTCCTCGCCGCCTCCACAGAATGGCCGCTGGCGGACGGGGCGCTCGCCCTCGTCCGCCGTGGCGTCGATCCTGACGCTCTCGTCGCGATGCGTCATGAGGGGGCGCCCTTCGACAGCTTCGAACCGATCCCGCTTCGCGTTCCCGCGAAGATCGGAGCGAGGCGCGCCGTCGAGGCCGAACGTGTCGTGAAGCGGCTCAGGGGCTCGCGGCATCGTGAGGGGATCGTCGAAACGGCTCAGACCGGGGGGGCGGATGCCAATGCCGACAACGCCGCCTCCATCCCGGGTTTCCGCAAGCGGCAGGAGGTCCGGTCGTGAGCGAGCATGAGTTCCTTCCCCCGATCTTCGCCGCCGAAATCCGGGCCCTGCGTTGTCTTGAATTCAGCGTTATCGAGTGGACGACGTTCGGCTGGGCCGAACTCGCGCGGCTCTGGCGGCTTCGTCTTCGCCCCGAAACCCGCAAGGCCATCGCTATCGCCGCGCTCCTCTCCTGCGAACGGAAGGATCGCAGGGACATTGTCGCGATGCTCAACCGCGACGATCCGTTCGACGGGATGACGGCGCCCAACCCTTTCGAGGAGGACGCGGCGTGAGAGAGATGAGCGAAAGCGAACGCGTCGCCTTGGCGGCTAAAGACTACATGCAGGAAAAAAGGCGCCGCGAAGGACCTAGCCTTGCTTGGAGCGACCATCGCCATAGCGGACGCCGGTCGGAGGAAGTTTCGCAGTTTCGTTGCGGAGTTGACGTTCCCTCGCTGTCCTTCTCTTCGGCCTCTGAGTTCGACGGGCTCGCCGTCCCTCGCCGGGAATGGATCATCGACGGGCTTGTGCCTGACTCTGTCGTCACGATGCTTTCCGGCGATGGCGGAACGGGAAAGAGCCTCCTCGCGCTGCAACTCGCTGCGGCGGTGGCAACCGGCCGAGCGTGGGTCGGGCGCATGCCCAACCGCGCCGGGCCGGCGATGGTCCTCTCGGCGGAAGATGACTCCGCGGAGTTGCATCGGCGCCTCGCGGACATCGCCGCCGCAGAGGACCTCTCTCTCGCAGACCTCGCCCCGCTCCATATCGCTTCGCTTGCCGGAGAAGACGCGCTCCTCGCGACGCTGGACAAGAAGAGCAACACGCTCGCCGCGACGGCGCTATACGATGCGCTCGACCGGCGCATGGCGGAGATCGAGCCGGTGCTCCTGGTGCTCGACACCCTAGCTGATCTGACCGCCGGGGACGAGAATACGCGGTCGCACGCCCGGCAATTTGTCGGCTTCCTTCGTCGGCTCGCCCTTCGGCATCGCTGCGCCGTCGTGCTTCTGGCGCATCCGTCGCTGACTGGCATGTCATCGGGTTCCGGGCTTTCCGGATCAACGGCCTGGAACGGCTCGGTTCGGTCGAGGCTCTACCTGAAACGTATCGCCGAAGAAGGGCATGACCCGAACCCTGACCGGCGCCTCCTGCGGACCATGAAAAGCAACTACGGGCCGACTGGCGATGAGATTAAGCTGACTTGGCGCGCTGGCGTCCTTGAGGCCGATCCGCCGGAGACGCAGTTCGCCAGAGGGGCGGCGAGCGCGAAGGCCGAGCGGGTGTTCCTTACTCTGTTGCAGCTTCTTGACGAACAGGGAAGGAGGGTCAACGCAAATGGCGGCATCAACTACGCGCCGAAGATTTTCGCCGAGCACCCGAAGGCCGAAGGAGTTACAAGGCGAGCATTCGGCGCCGCGATGGAGTCATTGTTCGCCTCCGGGAAGATCCGGAATGGGGTTGGCGGACCGCCTTCAAGGCCAACCTCGTTCATCGTCGTCAGCGTTCCGTCAGCAACTGCCGCAGGGTTGTTCCCAAGGCGAGAATCGTGAAACGGGTCTTCATCCCCCCTTGATCCCCTGTTTCATCCCCCCCTTGCTGGGTGGCTTCATCCCCCCTTGATCCCCCCTTGATCCCCTGTGTGCACACCCCCCCATACCCCCCATGCTCTCCGCCGCCCCCTTGGGCGGGCGGCGTTCGCATATCTGGAGATCGCTACAGATTTCGGCGATTTAGGGAATCGCTTCTTCGGGTCACGGTCCGGAACGAAAGCAATACGCGCGCGCGAAGCGTCCCGGAGTCAGCCCCTGCATTCCCCACAGGCGCCCTAGCCGATTGCACGAGCATCGCTTCGACCAACGACGATAGCACGGACTTGAGGATTGGCCTCGCGCGCGCGCGCGGAACGTCCGGACGGCCACATCTCGCAGCTTCGCTTTCGCGCGCGCGCACCTGGAGCCATGTTGCGTTAGGCTCCCTTTATCGTCATGGGATGAGCCCTCGGGGTTGAGGATGTTTCCTAAGATCGACGCTAGTGATGATCGCGGCGCACTGGCCGTCGGGCGTCTCGCGCGGACAGGCCGACAGGGTCGCTTCCCGGCAACTCTACAGACCCCAAGTGATGAACGCACGCATGTCGATTGGAAGCACGAGTCTTCCTCGCATTGAATTCTCTCCCATTCTGACGCCATCCTGCCCTAGAGCCTGAGCGCATTTGAAGCGGAACCGAGAGATGGCATGGACCCGACGCTGATCGTTTCCGGTTCGCTGTTCACCCGCGACTACCTCACCGAGGGCGTCGCCCATGCAGCGGAATGGGCGGAACTCGACGTAGCTCCTCTCGTGGACGACCTCCGGGCGATCTTCGCCCGGTTCCCGGCGGCGGCGGGGCCGAACGAAGCGCAGACTGAGGCGGATCTGATCTGGCCAGTGCTGCGACGCCTCGGATGGGCGGACTACCTCACTCAACAGAACCTCTCCGCGACAGGACGGGAAGACGTGCCTGACGGGCTGCTCTTCATCGACGCCGCGAAGAAGGCGGAAGCGAACGCCGACCCTCGCGAATGGATGCGATACGCGCATGGCGTCGCCATTATAGAGGCGAAGCGGTGGCAGAGGCCGCTCGACAGGCGCTCGGGCCGGCGGGAGGAGGGGCTGGCGCCCTCATCGCAGATGCTCCGCTATCTCCGGCGCGTGGAGGACCTTGCGGGCGGCACGCTTCGCTGGGGAATTCTGACCAACGGGGCGCGCTGGCGGCTCTACTACCAGGGCGCGCGGTCCGTCTCCGACCAGTTCTTCGAGGTCGACCTCTCCACGCTCCTCGGCGTTCGTGGCGACATGTTCGACGCCGCCTCGGAACCCGAGGCGCTGGAGCACTGGCTCAAGGTCTTCGTCCTGATGTTCCGGCGGGAGGCGTTCGCCCCGTCCGCCGTCGATTCGCGCACGTTCCATCAGCGCGCGCTGGAGGAGGGTAAGTTCTATGAAGAGCGGGTCGCGAAAAGCCTCTCCGACATCGTCTTCACAACGGTCTTTCCCGGCCTCGCGCGCGCCATCGCCGCAGCGGAACCGGCTGCGCCCCTGCCGGAGGTGCGCGAGGCGGCGCTGATCCTGCTCTATCGGCTGCTGTTCATCCTCTACGCGGAGGATCGCAACCTCCTCCCCGTCCGCGACGAGCGGTATGACGATTACGGACTCCGCGACAAGGTGCGGGGCGATATCGGCGCGCGGAAGGAACGGGGCGACACGTTTTCGACCACCGCCGCCCGCTATTGGGCGGTGCTGGACGACCTCTCCCGCGCGCTCGACAGAGGCGACGCCTCCATCGGCCTCCCGCCCTACAATGGCGGGCTCTTCGACGCAGAGCGCACGCCGCTCCTGACGCGTGTGCGCATCGCGGACAGCGTGATGGCCGAGGTGATCGACCTTCTCTCCTTCGAGCGCGCGGGCGGCATCCGGCGCTATATCAACTACCGGGACCTCAGCGTTCAGCAACTCGGCTCGATCTATGAGAGGCTGCTGGAATTCGAACTGCGCCGGGACCCAGACGAGGGGTTGATCGTCCGCCCCAACCTCTTCGCGCGGAAAAACACCGGCTCCTACTACACGCCGGATGAGCTGGTGCAGCTGATCCTGCGGGAGACGCTAGGCCCGCTGATCGAGGAGCGGATGGGAGCCTTCCTCGCCCGCGCAGAGGAGCTGGCGAACGACCCGAGGGAGGAGGATGTGCGGCTCGGCGCGTTACGAAGGATCGACCCGGCCGAGGCGATCCTGTCGCTCCGCGTCTGCGACCCAGCGATGGGCTCCGGCCATTTCCTCGTCAACCTCGTCGATCACCTCGCCGATCAGGTGATAACGGCGATGGCGGAGGCGGAGGCGGCGGTGGGCTGGGGAGCCTACGTCTCTCCCCTCGCCGAACGCATCGCCACGATCCGGGAAACCGTGCTCGGCAATGCCGAGGCGAACCGATGGGCGCTCGACGCGGCGCAGCTTGACGACCGCCACATCATCCGACGCATGGTCCTCAAGCGCTGCGTCTACGGGGTGGACAAGAACCCTATGGCGGTGGAACTGGCGAAGGTCTCGCTCTGGCTTCACACCTTCACGGTCGGCGCGCCGCTCTCGTTCCTCGATCATCACCTTCGCTGTGGGGACAGCCTCTTCGGCGCCTGGGTAGGGAAAACCGCCGAACGACTGGACCGGGCCGGAGGCCGCCTCCTGCTCGCGGAGCCGCTGCGCCGCGCCACAGCGTCCGCAGCGTCGATGCAGACCATAGAAGGGCTGACCGACGCGGAGATCGCCGAGGCCCACAGGTCCGCAGATATCTTTGCCGGCGTCGTCTCGATGACCGGTCCGCTCGACGCCTTCCTGTCTCTCATTCATGCGATCGACTGGCTTGATCTCTCTGCCAAAGAGGATCGCGCCGCTGTTCAGGCTTGGCTCGACGGCCTCTTCGGAGACCCGGTCGAGATCGCGCGGGGGCGCATAGCGGTGCTTGATCCGGGAGCCGAGCAAGCCGAGATGCTTCCGCTTCTCCCGGCGGCGCAGCCGGACATGCTGGCGCCGGCCCACAGGGCCGAGCCCGAGCAGACAAGGCGCTTCGCCTCCATCCTCAGCCGCGCCCGCGCCCTGATCGCAGAGGAACGGTTTCTCCACTGGGAAGTCGCCTTTCCCGGCGTCTGGCGTAATTGGGAG
Organism: Alphaproteobacteria bacterium; assembly: GCA_030429105.1. GTDB lineage: Bacteria > Pseudomonadota > Alphaproteobacteria > Rhodobacterales > Rhodobacteraceae > Pikeienuella. The sequence goes on along the minus strand of JAUIDE010000069.1, from coordinate 2,895 downwards.
GGCGTGCGAACCGGCGGGTTCGACGCGGTGATCGGCAATCCGCCATGGGATCGGATCAAGCTCCAGCAGGTCGAATGGTTCGCGGCGCGGGAGCCGCGCATCGCGATGGCGCAGCGCGCGGCGGACCGGGCGCGCATGATCCGCGCGCTGGAGGCCGAAGACGCGCCGCTCGCGGCGGACTATGCGAAAGCCGCGGCGCGGGCTGAGGCGACGAGCCGAATGGCGCGGAGGGGCGGGGACTATCCTCTGCTTTCGGGCGGGGATGTGAATCTCAATTCGCTGTTCGTCGAGCAGGCGGCTCGCCTGGTCAATCCCATGGGCATGGTCGGGCTCTTGTTACCGTCCGGAATCGCTACTGAAACGTCTTCGCAGGCGTTCTTCTCAGGCATCGTCGCGCGAGGCAGTGCAAAGTCATGCTATGACTTCTTCAACAAGAGGCACGATGGGACGCTGTTCTTTGAAGATGTGTATTATCGTTTCAAATTTTCGGCGCTGACATTTTCAGGCCCTGGGCGCAAGTTCGGCGAATGCCGGTTCGCCACGTTCGTGCGCGATGTTCGCGAACTTGACGACCCTGAGCGGACCTATGCGATGGGGATCGACCATTTCCGGCTGGTCAATCCGAACACAGGCACGGCGCCCGTCTACCGGGCCGCCCGAGACAGGGAACTCTCATCGGCTCTGTATCGCCGATTTCCCCCGCTGGTGAAGCATGACGGGCGCGAGCGCGTTCGCATCTATCCAGTGCGATACGCGACCATGTTTCACATGGCCAACGACTCCTCGCAATTTCGAACGCGAGAAGAGCTTGAGGCGACAGAAGGCGCATGGCGTGAAGCGGGCGGCGTCTGGCGAAGCGAAAAGGGCCTCTGGGCGCCGCTCTACGAAGGCAAGATGGTTCAGGCATATGACCATCGCGCATCCGGCATCGCCATCGTCGACGACAACCTTCACCGACCCGGACAGGCGGACACAGCCTCAGACGCGCAGCGAGCCGACCCGAACTACACGCCAGCGCCTCGTTACTTTGTTCCGAAGGCCCCCGAGTTCGATTTTCAGGTGGCCATCAAGGACATCACCTCAACGACCAACGCGCGCTCGCTCATCGCCTGCATCATTCCGCCGGTGGGTGCAGGGCACACCCTGCCCATCCTGCGCATCGAGGAGAGCGAGAGCGGGAAAGCCGCGTGGCTGAAGGCGCTGCTTCTCGCAACGCTCAACAGCACCGTTCTCGATTTCGTCGCGCGCACGAAAATCCTCAGCAATCATGCAAGCTGGTTCATCCTCGAACAGCTTCCCGTCATCCCGCCTGACCGTTTCGAGGCCGTCCGCTTCGGCCCCCGCAGCGCAGCGGAGATCGTGCGCGAGGCGGTTCTGGAACTGACCTACACCGCGCATGACATGGCGCCCTTCGCCTGCGACCTCGGCCATGTCGATAAGGCAGGCACGCCCCTTCCACCCTTTCCGTGGGACCCGGCCCGCCGGCTTCGGCTCCGCGCGAAGCTGGATGCGGTCTTCTTTCACCTCTATGGCGTCTTCGACCCGGCGGACCGCGCCCGCTCCCGCAACGACATCGAGCATGTCTTCGCATCCTTCCCCATCGTGGAGCGGCAGGAGATGGCGGCGCACGGCCGCTACCTCTCCCGCGACCTCTGCCTCGCCTATTGCAACACCCTCGCCGCCGGCCGGCCCGACGCGGAGCCGGAAGCATGAGCACGGGCCTTCGCCGGCGGACCGATGACTCGCCCTGCCGCCGCTGACGAGTCGCGACGCTTCGCTGACGCGAAAGCATGGGCTGACTCCGTGAACGCCCTTTTCCAGTCTCAGCTGAAAGCCTTCGTCTCGGGGCTCGACCAGCTGCCAGTGCCTATGGAGCAGGATCGCAGGGCCGGCGCTGTGGCCTTCCTCGCCGCTTTCGCAACCGAGACGATCTCCGCCTCTTCCCGGCGGCTGCTCGACACGGTGCTAAACAGTCTCGAAGAGGACCGCGCCTATTCGTCCGACGACTGGTTCAAGCTCCCCTACCTCCACGCCGCCGCCTTCCACCTCCATGGCGGCATGGGCATCAATATCGCGATCCGGAACATCGCCTGCGGCTCCAGCAACCTGCGCCAAGGCTTCTTCGCGCCCATCGGCCTTGTCGCGCACAAGCTGGACCTGCGCCGGACCGATTTCCTGGAAGCGATGCGCCAGGGGTTGGAGATGCAGTTCTTCTATATGGACGCCGGAATATGCCTCCTGCTCTCATCCGCGATGCCCCGGATGGAGAAGGTTGCAATACTTGAGTCTTGGCGGCCACTATGCCCGCCGGGCTCGCTCACTCGTGAGGAGGTTGAAACGGCGCTCTCCGGCCGGGCAATCCGCAACAGGCTGATTTTCTCGGAATATAGCGAGATAGCCATGCACATAGCCGCACATGCGCTTTCTTCGCCTGGACGCAGCGCGCGAATGACGGAGGCAGGACCACGATTGCCCTTCGGCACGCCGGAAGACTTTGCAGGTCAAGTCCGCCGCCATCCGCTCTTCAGCTCGTGGATCGCGCTCAACAAGTGAGCCGAGCGAGAAGGGTCCTGCATCCAGTTGCGTATCTGCCCCTACCTGCCAGTTTCGGGGGCGGTTTCCGCCGGGTTCGCGCTGTAGGCGAAGCCGGACGCGTATTTGCCATGCCGGGACCGATGGGCTAGGCCGAACCAGCGTGCATAGGCAGGGGAGGGCGGGATGGCCGGAGAAATCAGATATTCCGCGGCCAATCAGGCGGAATTCGGCTCGCAGATCCTGGAGTTCAGGATTGCAGTGAACCGGGGGTTCCGCGAGATCGACCCCAACGACCCCGCCGACCAAGGGCGCGGGCTGAACGACGGGCAAATCCTGATCCAGGATCTGATCGACATCACT
>JAUIDE010000068.1 GCA_030429105.1 Alphaproteobacteria bacterium | reverse complement strand
GTTCGCCCGTCGCGGGATCGTGCCCGAGGCGGCGTCGAGTTGGTTCCTGCCCCGCCTCGTCGGCATCGGCCAGGCGCTCGAGTGGTCGTACTCGGGCCGGGTGTTCGAGGCCGACGAGGCACTCGCCGGTGGTCTCGTGCGCGATCACGGGCGCGTCGCTCGTACCCTCGAGGAAGGCCTTGGCCCCGAAGACGTGGTCGGCGTGGTTGTGGGTGTACACGACGGCGCGGATCGGCCCCTCGACCGCCTTTCGCAAGGCGGCCTTCGCCCGGGCGGCGCTGTCGAGCGTGCCGAGGGTGTCGACGACCACGACGCCGTCCGGGCCCTCGAGCCGGCGGGCCGCGGCGCTGTCGAGCGTCCAGCCCGCCAGCACGCCGTCATCGACGAGCCTCCGGGCGGAAAGCGCCATCCCCTCCCCGTCGAACGGGCGGGAGCCGGAGGCGCGGCGGCGGTGCGGGTCGTCGGTGATGGTGAAGCCGGGGGGAAGGATGCGCTCCCCCATCCGGTCCTTCAGCCAGCTTGCGCCGCGGGCGACGGCGGAGCCGTTGATCGCGCCGAGGACATGGCCGACGAGCGAGCCGGAAACCCGCCGGTCGAAGAGCACGGGATAGGCGCCGGTCTTCGCCCGCCGCGGGTTGAGCCGCGCGGCGGCGCGGGCGCCGGCGGTCGCCCCGATCTCCGCCGGGGGCGGCAGGTCCGCGAAATGGGTGCGGGAGGCGTATTCGTAATCCGTCTCCATCCCCAGCCCCTCGCCCGCCACGGCGGAGACGGAGAGCGAGGCGCCGGTGCGGGCGTAGCCGCCGGAAAAACCGTTCGTCGCCGCATAGGCGATGTCGGAGCGGCGCCAGCCGGCGCCCGCGCTCTCCGCCTGCGCGACGCCGGCGACGGAGAGCGCCGCCGCCTCCGCCTCCGCCGCCATCGCCTTCAGCGCGGCGGGAAGCGGGGGCTCCGCATGGTCCTCGATGTCGAGGTCGGGGAGGCGGGAGAGGTCGGCGAGACCGCCCTCCGGCAGGCCGCAATGCGGATCCTCCGGCGCGGCGCGGGCCATGGCGACGGCGCGGGCGGCGACCTCCTCCAGCGCCGCGTCGGACGGGTCGGAGGCGGAGACGCAGGCCTGACGTCGGCCGACGAGGGCGCGGAGGCCGTAGTCGAGGCTCTCCGCGCTCTCCGCCTCCTCCAGCGCGCCGCCGCGCACCGAGACGGAGACGTCGCGCGAGGAGACGACGAGCGCGTCCGCCGCGTCGGCGCCCGCGCGCCGGGCGGCCTCGATCAGCCTCTCGGCGAGCTCCGCGCCGGTCACAGCAGGCGCGCCAGCGAATGCGCCGCGAGGCCGAGCGCAAGGAGCGAGGTGGAGAGCAGCGTCGCCGCCATGCCTACGATCCTGAAGGTTCCCGGCCCGCCCGCCGCGAAGTGCAGGCCGTGGAGGAGCCGCCCCAGCGTGAGCGTGAGCCCCGCCGCATGGATCGCGACGGAGGGCGCGCCGGTCATCTCCGCCAGCGCGAGGAGAATGAGGGCGATGGGCATCGTCTCCGCCGCGTTCGCATGGCCGCGAATCACGCGCTCCATCTCCCGGTTCCCGCCGTCGCCGAGGCTGAGCTTCAGCGCGCCGCGGCGGCGAATGACGGCGACGGTCAGCCACAGTAGGATGAGCGCGTTGAGCCCCGCATAGAGCGCGGAGAGGAGCGGCGGCGTCATGGGTCGTCTCCCGAATGGTCGCGCGCAACCTAGGGCGCCCCGCGCGCGGCGCAAGTGCGCGAGCGATTGACAAGTCAGAGTGTTTCACTAAGGTATTCGCAGCCACCCTGACCGGCGCGCGGCGCCGGCCCCCGGGGGAGCCCGAATCGAAAGAGGAAAGGACCCTCCGATGAACCGAGACGAGACGACGGCGCCGCCGCCCGACCGGCGAGAGTTCCTCAACCCCGAGACGGGAGCCGACCTCGCGCAGGACTTCGGCCTAGAACGGTTGATGGACCTGCTCAGGCCCCGCAGCCCGGCGGGAGAGACGCAATGAACCAGATGACCTTTCCCCGCAGCTACGCCCCCGTCTCCCCCGAGGCGCATCCGGGCGACCCGGTGCATGACGCCGAGACGCTGACCGAGGGCGGGCAGCGGGCGGTGATCCGGCTGGGGGATCAGCACTACCTCCTCCGCATCACGCGGCAGGGGAAGCTTCTGCTCACGAAATGAGGCCGCGATGATCCTCTGCTCCTGCGCCGGGATCACCGACCGGGAGGTGCGCGCCGCCGTCGCGTGGATGCGCGCCTCCGACCCCGACACGGTCGTCACGCCCGGCAAGGTCTATCGCGCGCTCGGGCGCAGGCCGGATTGCGGCGGCTGCGTCAGCCTCTTCGTCGCCACTATGCGCGACGAGCTCAAATCGACCATACCGACCGAATTGCGGAACCTCCGCAGCGGCAGGACTGAAAGGAGAGTGCATGAAGGGCGACCCTAAGGTCATCGAATATCTCAACCGCGCGCTCCGCTCCGAGCTGACGGCGATCAACCAGTACTGGCTGCATTACCGGCTCCAGGCGGATTGGGGCGTCGGCAAGCTGGCGAAGAAGAGCCGCGAGGAGAGCGTCGAGGAGATGCATCACGCGGACAAGCTGATGGACCGGATCATCTTTCTCGAAGGCCATCCGAACCTCCAGTCGCTCGACCCGCTCCGCATCGGGGAAACGGTGAAGGAGACGCTGGAATGCGACCTCGCCGCCGAGCATGACGCCCACGCGCTCTACAAGGAAGCGCGGGCCTATTGCGAGAAAGTGGGCGATTATGTCTCAAAGGCGCTCTTCGAGGAATTGCTGGCGGACGAGGAGCATCACATCGATTTCATCGAGACGCAGCTCGACCTGATCGCAAAGATGGGCGAGGAGAAGTATCACCTCCTCAACGCCGACAGCGCGGATACGCCGGAGGCCTGAGGCTCAGCGCGCGGCGCGGAGGCGGGCCGTCTCCGCCTCGTCGACCTTTCCGCCCGGCGCGGCGACGCCGAAGAGCCGGGCGGCCTCCTCCTCCGCATAGCGGCCGAGGCGCACATCCTCGGCCACGAGCGCCGGGTCGCGGGCGAAGGGGTCTCCGTCCCCGCCGCCGCCCGGCGTGCGGACGCGCACCCTGTCCCCCGGCGCCAGCGGAATGTCCTGCGCCTTGGAGAGATGGGGGGGAATGATCGTCTCCCCGCCCCGCGTCACCCGCACCTCGTTGGGCGCGCCGGCCTCGCCGCCCCGGACGCCGGGCGGGCCGGCGCGGCCATGATCCATCACGAAGCTCGCCCGCGCCTCCCCGCGCAGGAGTTCCACCTCATAGTCGAGCCCGAAGCCGCCGCGCCGCGCCCCGGCGCCGCCGGAGCCTTCGCGGAGCGCGTAGCGGCGGTAGAGGACGGGGAAATTCTGCTCCATGATCTCTACGGGCGGCGCCTTGGATATGCCGATGGTCGAGCAGCCGTTGGCGAGCCCGTCCCCCGCCGCCGAGCCGCCGTATCCGCCGCCGGAGATCTGGTACATCACGAAATCGCGCCCGCGCTGCGGATCACTCCCGCCGAGGGCGAAGTTGCCCGAAGTGCCGGCGGGGGCGGCCGTCACCCGCGCGGGGAGGGCTTCGGCGAGGGCGAGAAACACCGCCTCCGCGATGCGCTGGCTCACCTCCGCCGCGCAGCCGGAGACGGGGCGGGGATAGCGGGCGTCGAGGAAGGTTCCCTCGGGCCGGATCACCTCAACCGGCGCGAAGGCCCCGGCGTTCAGCGGCGCCTCGGGGAAGATATGCCGCACGGCGAGATGGACGGAGGAGAGCGTGGTGGCCCAGACCGAGTTCATCGGCCCGCGGCAGGGCGGGCTCGACCCTGCGAAGTCGAAGACGAGCCGCCCCTCCGCCTTCACGATCCGGAGCCGGATGGCGAGGGGTTCGTCCACCACCCCGTCGCTGTCGATCCAGGCGACGGAGCGGTATTCGCCGTCAGGGATTTCGGCCAGCCGGGCGCGCATCTCCGCCTCGGCGCGGGCGCGAAGCTCGGCGATGGCGGCGCGCACCGTCTCGTCCCCGTAGCGGTCGAGGAGAGCCCCGAGCCGCTCCTCCCCGATGCGGAGCGCGGCCTCCTGCGCCTTCACATCGCCGATCCGCTGGTCCGCCACGCGGATGTTGGAGGTGATGATGGAATAGATTTCCCGGTCCAGCACGCCCTTCTTGAAGAGCTTGACGGGGGGCAGGCGCAGCCCCTCCTGCTCGACCGCGGTGGCGGAGGCGGAGAAGCCGCCGGGGACGGCGCCGCCGATATCCGGCCAGTGCCCGGTATTGGAGAGCCAGCAGAAGATTTCCCCCTTCCGCCAGAAGGGCCGGGCGAAGCGCACGTCCATCAGATGCGTGCCGCCGAGATAGGGGTCGTTCATCGCATAGGTGTCGCCCGGCTCGGGCGGCGCGACCTCGCCGGCCTGGATCATGGCGATGAGGCTCCGCGTCGATTCCTGCATCACGCCGACGAAGACGGGGAGGCCGCCGAGCCCCTGCGCGATCAGCGCGCCGTCGGCGGCGTCATAGATCCCGTCCGACCGGTCGTCCGCCTCCGCGATGACGGGGGAGAAGGCGGCGCGGGAGAAGGCGAGGTCCATCTCGTCGCAGATCTGCTGGAGCCCGGCCTGGATGACGGTGAGGGTGATCGGATCGAGGCTCATGCCGCGACCTCGATGAAGATGTTGCCGAGCGCATCCCCCGCTGCGCGGTCGCCGGGTTCGATCAGCACGGTCGAATCCATCTGACCGATCACCGCCGGCCCTTCGAGCCGGAATTCGGCCGGGAGCCATTCGCGGCGATAGACCGGCGTCTCATGCCACGCCCCGTCGAAGAAGACCGGGCGGCGGCCCGTCTCCGCCTCACGGAGCGATCCGCGCCGACCCGCCGGGTCGATCAGGCGCGAGAGGTCGAGCGGGGGGCGGAGGCCGATCACCGAGGTCGAGAGCGAGACGAGGTTGACGCGGGCACCCGTCAGCTCGATGCCGAACCGGGCGAGATAGGCGGCGGCGAAACCCTCGCGGAGCGCGTCAAGCGAAGGCTCCGCCCCCGCGAGCGGGACCGTGAGGACATGGGATTGCCCGGCGAACTGCATCTCCGCCGCATGGACATGGCGGCGGGCGCGGATCGGCGCCCGCTCCCGCGCCAGCAGCGCCTCGCCCCGCGCGGCCTGTTCGGCGAGGACGGCGTGCGCCTCCGCGATGTCCAGCGCGTCGAGCGGGCGGTTCAGCGTCGCCGTGAAGTCGTGCCTTATGTCCGCGAGCGCGCAGCCGAGCGCGTTCGTCACCCCGGGCCGCGCGGGGACGAGGACGCGCGGGGCGCCCATCTCCTTCGCCAGGGCGGAGGCGTGGAGCGGACCGGCGCCGCCGAAGGCGAAGAGCGCGAAATCGCGCGGATCGGCGCCGAGCGAGACCGAGACCATGCGGATCGCCCCCGCCATCTTCGCGTTGGCGACGCGGATCACCGCCGCGGCCGCGCCGGTGGCGTCGAGCCCGAGGGGCGCGCCGATCTCCTCTTCGAAGATCGCGGCGACGCGGGAGACGGGGACGCCGCCCTCCACCGATTTCAGCCCCGCCGGGTCGAGCCGGCCGAGGAGGAGGTTCGCGTCGGAGATGGTGGGCCGGACGCCGCCGCGGCCATAGCAGATCGGGCCGGGAACGGCGCCGGCGCTTTCGGGGCCGATCTCCAGCAATCCCGCCGCGCTGACGCGGGCGATGGAGCCGCCGCCGGCGCCGACCGTCCGCACGTCCACCATCGGGACATGGATGGGGAGCGCATAGTCCAGCTCGATCTCGGAGGAGAGGGCGGGGGCGGCGCCGCGGATCAGGGCGACGTCGGTGGAGGTGCCGCCCATGTCGCAGGTGATGAGGTCCGGCGCCCCCGCAGCCCGCCCGATCGCGGCGGCGGCGATGACGCCGGAGGCGGGGCCGGACATCACCGTCTTCGCCGCCTCCCGCGCCACATGGGCGGCGGAGACCATCCCGCCGTTGCCGTTCACCACCAGCACGTCCCCGGCGTAGCCGCGCGCGGCGAGCGCGGCGCGGAGGGCGCCGAGATAGCGTTCGAGCAGCGGGCGCACCGCGGCGCTGACGGCGGCGGTGACGCCGCGCTCGTATTCCCGGCTCTCGGAGAGAAGCTCATGCCCTGCGATGACGTAGGGGTTCGGCCAGAGCGCGGAGACGATCTCCGCCGCCCGCTTCTCATGCGCTGGGTTGGCGTAGGAATGGAGGAAGTGGATCACCGCCGCCTCGCAGCCCGCATCGAGCAGGCGGCGCGCCGCTTCCTCCACCGCCGCCTCGTCGAGCGGTGTGACGACGCGGCCCGAAGCGTCCATGCGCTCGGGGACTTCGAGGCGGAGGTCTCGGGGGATGATCGGGCGGTGCGTTCCGGTCATCCCGTAGGGCTTCGGGCGGGTGCGGCGGCCGAGCTCCAGCACGTCGCGGAAGCCTTCCGTGGTGATGAGGCCGGTCTTTGCGAAGCGCCGCTCCAGCACCGCGTTCGTCGTCGCCGTCGTGCCGTGGACGATTAGGTCGATCTCCGGCCCCGCCGCCCCCGCCTCGTCCAGCGCGGCGAGGACGCCGCCGGACTGGTTCTCCGCCGTCGTCGGCGTCTTGGCAAGGCGGAGCGCGCCCGTCTCCGCATCGATCAGGACGAGATCGGTGAAGGTGCCGCCCACATCGACGCCGACGAGTGAGCCCAATCTACTTTCCCTTCGGATAGGGCACGCCGATATCCCGCGGCGGCGTCGCCTTGCCGATGAAGCCGGCGAGGAGGACGACGGTGAGGATATAGGGCAGCGCGATCATCAGGTCGGTCGGCGCCGCGCCGATGAAGGGAATCTCCCGCCCCTGAAGCCGGTCCGCCGCCGCGCCGAGGAAGCCGAAGAGGAGGCAGGCGAAGAGGGTGGGCACGGGCCGCCACTTGCCGAAGATCACCGCGGCGAGGGCGATGTAGCCCTTGCCGGCCGACATCTCCCGCCCGAACTCGCCGCCATGGGCGATGGAGAGATAGGCGCCGGCGAGGCCGCAGAAGACGCCCGCGAGCAGCACCGCCTTGTAGCGCATGAGGTGGACGGAGATGCCCGCGCTGTCCACCGCCTCCGGGCTCTCCCCCACCGCCCTCAGGCGGAGGCCGAAGCGGGTGCGGTAGAGGAGGAAGGCCGTCAGCGGCACGGCGAGAAGCGCGACATAGACGAGGATGCGGTGGCCGGAGAGGATTTCGGAATAGAGGTCCCCGATCAAGGGGACGCCCGCGAGCGTTTCCGCCAGCGGCAGGTCGACGACCGGGAGCCGCTCCTCCGCCGTCAGCGAGGGCGTCGCGCCGCCTCGCCGGAAGAGCGCGATGCCGATGGTGACGGTGAGCGCGGAGGCGAGGATGTTGATGGCGAGGCCGGAGATCACCTGATTGCCGCGCGCCGTGATGCAGGCGAAGCCGTGGAGCGCGGCGAGCAGCACCGCCGTCATCACCGCGGCGAAGAGCCCGGCCCAGGGCGAGCCTGTCAGATGCGCGACAGCGGCGGCGGAGAAGGCGCCGGCGAGCATCTTCCCCTCGAGCCCGATGTCGATGACGCCCGACCGCTCCGAAAGGATGCCCGCCATGCCGCAGAGGATGAGCGGCGTCGCGACGCGGAGCGTCGCGTCGAGCGTCAGCACGAGCTGGAAGAGAAAGTCGCTCACGCCGGCGCCCCCTTCTTCGCCGTGAAGGGCGCGATGAGCCGGGCTACCATGGGCGCGAAGAGATAGGCGAGCGCGCCGGAAAAGAGGATGATGAGCCCCTGGACGACCTGCACCGTCTCCCGCGTGATGGTCTGGAACTCGAAGTCGAGCTCCGTGCCGCCCTGCGTCAGCGCGCCGAAGAGGAGCGCGGCGAGGATGATGCCGACCGGGTGGTTCCGCCCCATCAGCGCCACCGCGATGCCGGTGAAGCCGTAGCCGCCGGTGAAGTTGAGGACGAGCTTGTGCGGCTCCCCGAGCACGGCGTTGGAGGCCATGAGCCCGGCGAGCCCGCCGGAGAAGAGGAGCGCCAGCACGGTGATGCGCACCGTGTTCATGCCGGCATATTCCGCCGCGCCCGGGCTCGCGCCCATCGCGCGGAGCGCATAGCCGAAGCGCGTGCGCCAGATGATGAACCAGACGAGCGCGGCGACGGCGAGCGCGATGAGGAGCGAGAGATTGAGGGGCGAGCGGGGCACGACGATTCCGAGCGCGCCCAGCATCTCGTGCATGTAGGGCATCTGCGCCGCTTCGGCGAAGGGCCGCGTCTCCGGCGCGCCCTGCCCCTCCCGCATCAGCGGGCCGGCGAGGAGGGAGACCATCAGCGAGGCGGCGATGAAGTTGAACATGATCGTCGTGATGACGATGTGGCTCCCCCGCTTCGCCTGCAGCCAGCCGGGAATGAAGGCCCAGGCGGCGCCGAAGAGGGCGGAGAAGATCACGGCGAAGGGGATGAGGAGGAGGCCGGGCAGGAAAGAATCCGCCATCAGCACGGCCACCCCGGCTCCGAGGCCGCCAAGATAGGCCTGCCCCTCCCCGCCGATGTTGAACATCGCGGCGTGGAAGGCGACGGCGACGGCGAGGCCGGTGAAGATGAAGTTCGTCGTGTAGTAGAGCGTGTAGCCGAGGCCGTTGGACGTCAGGAACGCGCCCTGGAAGAGGACGGCCATGGCGCGGAACGGGTCTTCCCCGATCGCCGCGATGATGAGACCGGAGACGACGAGCGCGGCGAGGATGTTGAGGAGCGGCAGGAGGCCGATATCGGCCCAGGCCGGGAGGGGCGCATGGTTCACGCGGCTTTCCCCTCCGCCGTCACGCCGGCCATCATCAGGCCGAGGCTGCGCTCGTCCGCGTCCTTCCGGTCGATCAGGCCGGTCTGCTCGCCGTTCGACATTACCAGGATGCGGTCCGCGAGGCTCAGGACCTCCTCCAGCTCCACGGAGACGAGGAGGATCGCGCAGCCCGCCGCCTTCAGCCGCATGAGGCGCTGGTAGATGAATTCGATGGCGCCGATGTCGACGCCGCGGGTCGGCTGGCCGACGAGGAGGACCTTCGGCGCGGCGTCGATCTCCCGCGCCAGCACGAGTTTCTGCTGGTTGCCGCCGGAATATTGCGCGGCGCGGAGCTTCGCCGTGGGCGGGCGCACGTCGAATTCCTCGACATGGCGGGCGGCGCGGGCGGCGACATGCGCCTTGTCGATGGCGAAGCCGGCGCCCGCCGCCTCCCCGTCCTGAAACCCGAGGATGCAGTTCTCCTCCCCGTCGAAGGGGAGGATGAGGCCCCTGTGGTGCCGGTCCTCCGGCACATGGGAGAGGCCGAGGGCGCGCATTTCGGCGGGGTTCCGCGGATGCTCGGCGTCGACGACCGCGTTGCCGATCTCGATCTTGCCCGCGCTCGGCGCGGCGATGCCGGCGAGGACGTCCAGCAATTCGGTCTGCCCGTTGCCGGAGACGCCGGCGACGGCGAGAAGCTCCCCGGCCCTGATCTCGAAATCGAGGCCCTTCAGGCGCTCCACCCCCTCCCGGTCCCTATTGCGGAGGCCGGAGACGCGGAGCGCGGGGGCGCCGGGGGCGATTTCGGGCCGCTCGACATTGAGGAGGACCTTGCGGCCGACCATCAGCTCGGCCAGTTCCTCCCGGCTCGTTTCCGCCGTCGCGCGATGCGCCACCATCTCGCCGCGGCGCATGACGGAGACCTGATCGGTCAGCGCCATGATCTCCTGCAGCTTGTGGGTGATGAGGAGGATCGTCACCCCCTCGTCCCGCAGCGCACGGAGGATCTGGAAGAAGCCCTCCGTCTCCTGCGGGGTCAGCACGCCCGTCGGTTCGTCGAGGATCAGGATGCGGGCGCCGCCGCGCAGCGCCTTGACGATCTCCACCCGCTGCTGGAGGCCGACGGGCAGATCCTCCACCTTCGCGTCGGGATCGACGGCGAGGCCGTAATCCCGCCCCATCCGTTCGATCAGCGCACGCGTGGCGGAGACGGAGGCTTTCAGCAGAAAGTCCTTCTCCGCCCCGAGCATCACGTTCTCGAGCACGGTGAAGGGCGCGACGAGCATGAAATGCTGGTGCACCATCCCGATCCCCGACCGGATCGCGACGGCGGAAGACGTGATCCTGACCGGCTCTCCGCCGATCAGGATTTCCCCCCGGTCCGCCTGATACATCCCGTAGAGGATGTTCATCAGCGTGGACTTGCCGGCCCCGTTCTCCCCGATGATCCCGTGGATGGAGCCGGCCTTCACCTGGAGGTTGATGTCCCGGTTCGCGTGGACGGGCCCGAAGGACTTGTCGATCCCCCGGACCTCCAGCGCGAAGGCCGGCGCGCTGCCGCCCAAGCTCAGCTCACAGGGCAGGAATTGTTCGTGTAGTATTCCTCGACCTTGATCTCCCCGGAGATGATCTTGGCCTTCGCCTCCTCGACGGCGGCCTTGATCTCCGGCGTGACGAGCTCGGCGTTGTTCTCGTCCAGCGCCCAGTCCACGCCGCCTTCCGCCGCGCCGAGGACGCGCACGCCCGTCTCGAAATTCCCGGAAGCCGCGTCCTTGAAGGTCTCGTAGGCGGCGACGTCCACCCGCTTCAGCATGGAGGTGAGGACGGAGCCGGGGGCCATGCCGTTCTGGTTCGAGTCGACGCCGATGGCGAGCTTGCCCGCGTCCGCCGCCGCGCGGATGACGCCGACGCCGGTGCCGCCCGCGGCGTGATAGACGATGTCCGCCCCGCGGTCGATCTGGCTGCGCGCGAGCTCGGCGCCCTTGGCCGGGTCGTTCCAGGCGGCGGGGGTGGAGCCCGTCATGTTCTGGAAGACCTCGATGTTCGGGTTCGTCGCCTTCACGCCCTGCACATAGCCGCAGGCGAAGTGGCGGATCAGCGGAATGTCCATCCCGCCGACGAAGCCGACCTTGCCGGTCTGGCTCTTGAGCGCGGCGGCGACGCCGACGAGATAGGAGCCCTCATGCTCCTTGAATCCGTATTGCCGGATGTTCGGCGCATCGAGCCAGGTCACGTCGATGATGGAGAACTTCGTGTCCGGGAACTCGGCCGCGACCTTGGCGATGGCGTCCGCCTGAGCGAAGCCGACGCCGAGGACGATGGTCGCCCCGCGCTCGGCCATGCGGCGCATCGCCTGCTCGCGCTGCGTCTCCGAGGTGACCTCGAACTCCATGACCTCGATCCCGGTCTCGTCCGAGAACTTCTTGACGCCGTTATAGACGCCCTCGTTGAAGGATTTGTCGAACTTGCCCCCCATGTCGTAGATCACGGCGGGCTTGATCTCCGCGGCGTGAGCCGCGGCTGCGCCGGCGGCGACGAGCGCGGCGGCGGCGAATTTCGTGAACTTCATCATCGTCTCCCTGTCTGCGGCCTCATGGGCGCGCGAAGATCATATGGGGACCATTCCGGGATTTGACCCGACAGTCAATTCCGGTCACGCGGATCACGTCTGCGGGAGCGGCGGGGACGGTGCGGAGGGGCGGTGCTAGGGGTGACGGCCTCAAAGGAGACCGCTTCATGCTCACGCCCCGCAAACCGACGCCCGACCTCTCGCTGCCGCTGGCCGGCGGAGGGACCTTCACGCTTTCCGCGGAAGCCTCCCCGCGGGGCACGGTCGTCTGCTTCTATCGCGGCCTCCATTGCCCGATCTGCGCGACCTATCTCGGCGAACTCGCCAAGCTGACGCCGGAGTTCGCGGCGCGCGGGGTCGGGACGGTGGGCGTCTCCTCCGATACGGGCGAAAGGGCGGAGGCGATGGCGGCGAAGCTCCCCGCCCCGCTCCGCATCGCCTACGGCCTGCCGCTCCGGGAGGCGCGGGCCTGGGGGCTATACATCTCCACCTCGCGCGGCGTGACCTCGATCGGCGTGGAGGAGCCGGCGCTCTTCTCCGAGCCGGGGCTCTTCATGGTCGGGCCGGACCGGGCGCTCTATTATGGCGCGGTGCAGACGATGCCCTTCGTACGCCCGCATTTCTCGGAGCTGCTGAAGGCGCTCGATTTCGCGATCGAGAAGAACTATCCGGCGCGCGGGGAGTATGTGGGGGCGGTGTGAGCCGCCCCTGGAGCGAAGGCCGATCTGACGGAAACGAGACGCGCTCCTGCGAGGCCGCCCGGCGCCTGAACGGAGCGAGGAGGGCCGGGGCCTCCCTCGGGGGGCCGCCTCGGACCGATTGGGCTGAGCGGTTTATGGCGTCAAAAACTCTTACGATTGCGCGCCTTGCGCCGCTGCGATGCGGCCTCCCATGCGGGAGGGAGGCCGCGGCCCGGGCTGGACGCCCGAGCCAAGGATGGCGGGGGGAGCGGAACGCTTCAGCCCGGCCGATCCCGGGCGATCGGGTTTCACCCTACCCTTTCAGCCGCTTATCCCGCATCGCCAGCAGCCGGAGCCGGAGCGCGTTGATCTTGATGAAGCCCTGCGCGTCCTTCTGGTCGTAGGCGCCGCTGTCCTCCTCGAAGGTCACGTGCTGCTCTGAATAGAGCGACCGGTCGGACCAGCGGGCGACGCAGGAGACGCGGCCCTTGTAGAGCTTGAGGCGGACCGTTCCCTGCACATGCTCCTGTGAATGGTCGATCAGCGCCTGCAGCATCTCCCGCTCGGGGCTGAACCAGTAGCCGAAATAGATCAGCTCCGCATAGCGGGGCATCAGCTCGTCCTTCAGGTGGGCCGCGCCCCGGTCCAGCGTGATGGACTCGATGGCGCGGTGGCCCTCAAGCATTATCGTGCCGCCCGGCGTCTCGTAGATCCCGCGGGACTTCATGCCGACATAGCGGCCTTCGACGAGGTCGAGCCGGCCGATGCCGTGCCTGCCGCCCAGTTCGTTGAGGCGGGTGAGCATGGCGGCGGGCGAGAGGGCCTCGCCGTTCAGGCTCACCGGGTCGCCGCGGAGATAGCCGATCTCGATGAACTCGGGCTCGTCGGGCGCCTTCTCCGGGTCCACCGTGCGCTGGTAGACGTAATCCGGCGCCTCCTCCGCCGGGTCTTCGAGGACCTTGCCTTCGGAGGAGGTGTGGAGGAGGTTCGCGTCCACCGAGAAGGGCGCCTCGCCGCGCTTGTCCTTCGGGACGGGGACCTGATGCGCCTCGGCCCATTCGATGAGCTTCGTGCGGCTCGTCAGGTTCCAGAGCCGCCAGGGGGCGATCACCTTGATGTCGGGCTCGAGCGCATAGGCGGAAAGCTCGAAGCGCACCTGATCGTTGCCCTTGCCGGTGGCGCCGTGGGCGATGGCGTCGGCCCCGGAGGCGCGGGCGATCTCCACGAGATGCTTCGCGATGAGGGGCCGGGCGATGGAGGTGCCGAGGAGATAGAGCCCCTCATAGACGGCGTTGGCGCGGAACATGGGGAAGACGAAATCCCGCACGAATTCCTCGCGCACGTCGACGATGTGGATGTTCTCTTCCCTGACGCCGAGAAGCCGCGCCTTCGCCCGCGCCGGCTCCAGCTCCTCGCCCTGGCCGAGATCGGCGGTGAAGGTGACGACCTCGCAGCCGTATTCGTCCTGCAGCCATTTGAGGATGATCGAGGTGTCGAGACCGCCGGAATAGGCGAGGACGACTTTCTTCGGGGCGTTCGGGGCGGGCATCTCTTCCTCCGGGCTGGACGGGCGGCGTTTATCCCGCGCCGGGCGGGGTTGCAATCGGCGCGGGGCGGGGGAAGCTGCCGGGGAGAGCGGGGAGGATGCGATGCGGGCGACGTTCGATTTCACGGGCGCGGAGGCGCTCGTCACCGGCGGGTCGGACGGGATCGGCCTCGCCATCGCCCGCGCCTTCCGGGAGGCCGGGGCGGCGGTGACGGTGACGGGGACCAAGGCGCGGGCGGAGGCGTATCCGCAGGACCTTTCGGGCTTCCGCTACCTGCCGATGATCGCGGACGACGCGGCGAGCGTGGACGCCGTCGCCGCCGCCTTCCCGGCGCTGGACGTGCTGGTGAACAATGCGGGGACGGCGGTGCGCCCGCCCGAGGCGGCGACGCCGGAGGGCTTCGCCCGGAACATCGAGATCAACCTCAACGCCGTCTACCGGCTGACGGCGGGATTGAAGCCCGCGCTCGCCGCGCGGAAGGGCTCGGTCGTGAACGTCGCCTCGATGACGAGCTATGTCGCGGCGCCGCTTATCCCCGGCTACGGCGCCTCGAAGACCGCCATCGTCTCGCTCACGAAGTCGCTCGCGGCGGCGTGGGCGCGGGAGGGGATCCGGGTCAACGCCGTCGCGCCGGGCTGGATCGAGACGAAGCTGACGGCGGTGCACCGGGAGCGGGAGGCGGCGAACGCGGCGATCCTCGGGCGGACGCCGTTCGGGCGGTGGGGGAAGCCGGAGGAGATGGCGGGGCCGGTGCTTTTCCTCGCCTCCGGGGCGGCGGGGTTCGTCACGGGCGTCACCCTGCCGGTGGATGGCGGATACAGCAGCGCGTGAGGGCGAGATGGGCTTCGATCTGATCCTGAAGGGCGGGCGGATTTTCGACCCCGGCGCGGGGCTCGACCGCGTGGCGGATATCGGCTTCGCGGGGGGGAAGGTCGCCGAGATCGGCGACGGGCTTTCCGGCGGGCCGGAGCGGCGCGTGGAGGGGCTCCTCGTCACGCCCGGGCTCATCGACCTGCACACCCATGTCTATTGGCGCGGCGCCTCGCTCGGGATCGATCCGGACGCCTATTGCCGGGCGAGCGCGGCGACGACGCTGGTCGACGCCGGCTCGGCCGGGCCTGGGAATTTCGCAGGGTTCCGGGCCCATGTGATCGAGAAGGCCGAGGCCCGCATCCTCGCCTATCTCCATGTGTCCCATGCGGGCGTCTTCGCCTTTTCGAACCGGATCATGGTGGGCGAGAGCGAGGATATCCGCCTGATGGACCCGGTGACGGCCGCGGAGGTGGCGGCGGCGAACCGGGACGTGATCGTCGGGATCAAGGTGCGGCTTGGGCGGCACGCCTCCGGCTCGCAGGGGATGAACCCGTTCCATCATGCGCTCGACGCGGCGGAGCGGGCGGGGATGCCGCTCATGGTCCATATCGACGAGCCGCCGCCCTCCTATGCCGAGCTCTGCGAGGCGCTGCGGCCGGGGGACGTGCTGACCCATTGCTTCCGCCCCTTCCCCAACAGCCCGCTCGGGCCGGACGGGACGCCGCGGCGCGAGGCGGTCGCGGCGCGGGCGCGCGGCGTGTTGTTCGACATCGGGCACGGCAAGGGATCGTTCGCCTTCGAGACGGCGCGGGCGATGCTGGCGGGTGGCTTCCCGCCGGACGTGATCTCGACCGACGTCCACGCGCTCTGCATCGACGGGCCGGCCTTCGACATGCAAACGACGATGTCGAAATTCCTCGCCCTCGGCATGGGGCTCGACGAGGTCGTCCGCCGCTCCACCGCGGAGCCGGCGCGGGCAATCCGGCGGCCCGATCTCGGCACGCTGGCGCCGGGCGCGGCGGGGGACGCGGCGGTGCTGGCGCTGGAGGCGGGGGCGTTTCCGCTGACGGACGTGACGGGCGAGACGGTGACGGCGGGCGAGCGGCTCTTCGTGCGGGGCACCGTGCTCGGCGGGCGCTGGCTCGACGCGCCGTGAACCGGGCGGAGTTCGACGCCTTCTGCGGGGGGATGACGGGGGCGGCGCATGTGGTGCAGTGGGGCGGCTCCTCCGTCTGGAAGGTGGGCGGGAAGGTTTTCGCCATTCATGCGGACTGGGGGAAGCGCGGGGAGGGGATCGTGCTGAAGCCCTCGGAGTTCCTCGCGGAGGTCTGGCGGGGGGCTCCGGGGGTTTCTCCGGCTCCGTATCTGGGGAAGAACGGCTGGCTCCTGATCGCGCCGGGGGCGATGGGGGCGGGGGAGCTGGGGGACCTGATCCGGGCGAGCCATACGCTGGCGGCGGCGAAGCTGACGCGGAAGGTGAGGGAGGGGTTGGGGGTTTAGGGGGCGCGGTCGCCTTTCCGACCGGCGCGGGGGGCTGATGCGGCTTCGCGGGCGATGCCCATGGCGATTTCGTATTCGACGCGGAATCTGGCGAGGACGGATTGCGCCCAGACGAACGCGTCCCAACTGACGGCTGCGGCTTGGGCGAGGAGCGCGGCGCCGTGCTCATAGGCGAAATTGCCGATCACGCCGCCGATTGCGTCATCGACAACCTTGACGGCGACCGAACTCACAACGGCGATCATTGCGTTAAGCGAGAGAACGCGCTTCGTCCCTGAGAGCCTATCCTCCACGCCCGGGCGGAGGGTTTCGCGGGCCGTCTCTTGCACTACGGGGGCGAAAACAGCCTCCGCCTTTTCCACCGCCTCCAGCATCCGTGTCTCGGCTTCGGTCTCTGCGGCGGAGCGGCGTTCGGCGCGGTCGGCTTCCTGCCGTTCGATCAAAGTGCGGACGCCTTCATCGGCGAGTGTGACGGCGGGGACGGTGTTCAGGACCGCCTCCAGCGTCGTCACGGTTTCGGCGTCGAAGAGCTCCTCCCGCGCCTGCCGGTTCGCGTGGAGGCGGCGGAGCCTTTGGTATGAGAGATGGAGGCTGACCATGTTGAGGTCCGCCACCGCGCCCGCGCTCCGCTCCAGCAGTGTCCCTGCGAGGCGATAGAGATCGTCATGCCGGTTGCCCTTGCGGCGGAGGTCCTCCAGCAGGTCGCGGAGTTCGGCCAATGCCGCTTCCGTCACCGGATCGCTTGTGACGCTGCGGGCGGCGAAGGTGAAACCCCGCTCCGACCAGACCAGCGGCAGGGCCGGGTCCTGCTCCGGCGGGGCGGGCATGGTTCCGATGGGCTGCGGCGGGCTGCCGTCCGGCGTCGCCTCCGGGGTGTAGGGATCCGGCCAGGGCGGGAGGGTTTGCAGATAGGCGAGGGTTTCGCGGGCGCGTTCGCTGCTATCTTTGATCCGCGAAAGCTCCGCGAGGCGGGCGTCCCGCTCCGTGGCGGGGGTGGAGCGATAGGAGAGGCCGGAAACAACACTCTCTGCGCTAAGGCGCGCCAGCCCGGCGAGGGGGCGCAGGTCGGCGACCTGCGTGTTGTCTAGGTCGAGTCGCTCGAGGCCGGTCAGCGCGGCGAGCGGCGCGAGGTCGGCGACCTGGGTATTGTCGAGCCGGAGGTCCTGCAGGCCGGTCAGCGCGGCGAGCGGCGCGAGGTCGGCGACCTGCGTGTTGTTGAGGTCGAGGAACTGCAGACCGGTCAGCGCGGCGAGCGGCGCGAGGTCGGCGACCTGCGTGTTATCGAGCCAGAGGACCTGCAGGCCGGTCAGCGCGGCGAGCGGCGCAAGGTCGGCGACCCGCGTGTTGTCGAGCCAGAGTTCCTGCAGGCCGGTCAGCGCGGCGAGCGGGGCGAGGTCGGCGACCTGCGTGTTGTCGAGGTCGAGGACCTGCAGGCCGGCCAGCGCGGCGAGTTCCGGCGGAAGCCTTTCCAGCGCGCGGAAGGGTTCGGCGTCGAAAGACAATCGTGTCTCGCCCGCCTTCGCGGCGCGGGCGATTTCCTTCTGCGCGGCCTGATAGGCCTTTTCCGCCTCGTTCATGGAACCGACCGACCCTAAGCGACCGGATCGCCCGGCGCCCCTCCACCATGCACAAGGCCGGGGCCGCGCGGAAGCGTTTCGGTGCGGTCAGTGGGGTTTCGGGCGGGGCACCCCACCCCGGATGGCGCCCCTCCCCCCTCTCCCCCCTCCCTGAAGGGAGTGGGGAAGCGCGGGGCGGGGGAGGCGCGCCTTCCGGCCAGCCGCGGCGCGAGCGGGGCGGGGAGGGGCGCGGCCTCGCTCGGGAGGGCGCTTCGAAGCGATTGGTCTCAGCGGTTTATGGCGTCAGGGGCTCGGGCGGTTGCGCATCTTGAAACGTCGCGATGCGGCCTCCCTGGCGGGAGGGAGGCCGCGGCCCGGGCTTGTCGCCCGGGCCAGGGGGTGTGGGGGAGCGCGGCGCTTTCGCCCGGCCGGGGGCTTCGGTCTATCCTCGCCCCAGCAGCCCCAGCGCCTCCCGCGCCAGACGCTCCACGATCTCGCCCGTCCCCTCCTCCCGCGCAAGGAAGGGGGCCTGGCCGGACCAGAGGGACATGAAGTCGGGGCTCCCGGCCTTCGCGCTGGCGGCGCGCAAGGGCGCCGTGAGGGGGTTCATGAGGGGGAAGTCGGCTTGGGCTTCGGGGCCCATCTCCGCCATGTAGCGGTTGCGGACGCCGCGGGCGGGGCGGCCCGAGAAGGCGGCCGTCACCGCCGTATCCGCGCCGTCGGAGGCGCGGAGGGCGGCGCGGTGGGGTTCGGCGATGCGGCTTTCGGGGGAGAGGAGGAAGGCGGTGCCGAGCTGGGCGCCGGCGGCGCCGAGCATCATGGCGGCGGCGATGCCCCGCCCGTCCCCGATCCCGCCCGCGGCGATGACGGGGACCTTCACCCGGTCCACGATGGCGGGGACGAGGGCGATGGCGCCCATCTCCCCCCAGCCTTCCCGCTCGTCATGGACGCCGCGATGGCCGCCGGCCTCCCAGCCCTGGGCGATCACCGCGTCGGCCCCCGCCGCCTCCAGCGCGACGGCTTCGGCGGGGGATGTGGCGGAGGAGAGGATGAAGATTCCGGCCGCCTTCAGCGGGGCGAGAAGGTCGGGCGCGGGGAGGCCGAAATGGAAGGAGACGGCCGCCGGCCGGGCCTCCAGAACGAAGGCGAGGCGTTCGGCGTCGAAAGGCGGGGTCTCGGTCGGTTCGGGGACGGGGCCGAGGGCGAGTTCGTCGTAGAAGGGGCGGAGCCGCTCCCGCGCCGCCGCCTCCCGCGCCGCGTCGCGCCCCGGCGGGCGGTGGCAGAAGAAGTTGAGCGCGAGGGCGCCGTTCGTCGCCGCCCGCGCCTCCGCCCATTCGGCGCGCATCTCGGGGAGCGTGAGGAGCGGGGCGGCGACGGAGCCGATGGCGCCGGCGTTCGCGGCGGCGGCGGCCATGGCGGGGGAGGAGGCGCCGGCCATCGGCGCCTGCACGATCGGGTGACGGAGGCCGAGCCGTTCGGTCAGCCTCCCGTCAGGCCACATCAGCTTTCCACGGCCGCGGAGCAGGAGAGCGGCTCCTTCTCCACGATGCGCTCCACCGTCTGCTCCTCGCCGTCCTCCACGCCGATGACGACGATGGACTCGCCGCGCTTCACATGGCGGAAGCAGTGCAGCTCCCCGGCGAAGGCGAAGCAGTACTGATCCTCCGCGAAGGCCCAGCGCCCCTCGGCGCAGGCGCCGTTGGGGAAGCGGAAGATCACGTCGCCCGCCTCGTTGACGTAGTATTCGCGGCCGAAAAGCTCCCCGTCCTTGTAGTAGTAGAGCGTCTTGCCCGTGGTGAGCGCGCGCCAGGCCTCGGGCGGGATCGGCTCGTCGGCGCCCGCATGGGCGGCGCCGGCGGCCAGCAGCCCGGCGGCGATGAAGGCGGAAGCGGTGATGCGGAAGCGGCGCATGGGGACCTCCCTGTCTCGGACAAGCTAAGCAAATCCGGCGGCGCGGCGCCAGCCCGGCGTTGCGCCGCGTTGCGTCCCGACGGGCCTTCGCGGGCGGCGCGGGCGGGGGCGCTTCGGAGCGTGCGTTGCGGGATTTTCGGGGTTTTTCGCGGCGGAGGCGGAAAATACCGCATAACCTCATGATTCAAATGGGCTATTCGGCGCGACTCACGATATTAAAAGCGTATTACAACCGTATTACAAACGTATTGCAGATTCAGGCGGATCGCGGCCCGGCGGGGGGATCAGGCACGGAAGCGAACGGGTTTCAGGCGTTGCGCGAGCATAGCCTCAAGACATGAAGATCCGGTTGACGCCGCGCGCGCGCTCCCTTCCCGCCCCGCCCTGCTGGACAGGGGCGCCCGCCTTCGGATTTATTCCGGCGCAAAGAAGCGGGGAGGCGCGGCGATGGAACGGGGCGGAAAGACGATCGACGAGGCGTTCAGGGCTTCGGCCGCGCGCTGGCCGGAGACCGCCTTCCTGATCGCGCCGGCGGAGGGCGGCGGCGCGCCGCATGAGACGAGCTATGGCGAGGCGGCGGAGATCGTCTCCCGCTGGGCCGGGCTGCTTGAGGCGGCGGGATACGGGCACGGGCACCGGGTGGCGATGCTGGTCGGCAACCGGCCGGAATTCCTGCTCCTGAAGCTCGCGCTGGCGCGGATCGGCGCCTCCATGGTCCCCGTCAACCCGGATTACCGGCCGGCGGAGCTGGCCTATCTGCTGGAGGATTCGGGCGCAGACCTCGCGATTTCGGAGGCGTCGCGGCGGGCGCTGATGGAGGCGGGCGTCGCGGAGGCGAGGGTGAAGCCCGCCATCGCGATCCTCGAAGAGATGGAGGCGGGCCTGCCCGCCGCCTCGCGGCCCGCGCCCCTGCCGGGCGGGCCGAAGCCGGAGAGCGAGGCGAGCCTTCTCTACACCTCCGGCACGACGGGGCGGCCCAAGGGCTGCATCCTCAGCCATGAGACCGAACTCATGTATGGCGAGAGCTATCTCATGATGCCGGACCCGATCCGCCTCCGGCACGGCGACCGGGTGCTGAACCCGCTGCCGCTCTTTCATGCCAACGCCGGGGTGATCTGCTTTCACGGGCTGATGCAGGCGGGGGCGGCGCATGTGATCCCGCCCCGCTTCTCCATGACGACCTGGTGGCGGGACATAAGGGACACGGAGGCGACGCTCTTCCATTATCTCGGCGTCGTCATGTCCGTCATCATGGCGGAGAAGGAAGCGGGGCGCGGGGATGTCGGAAAGCTCCGCGCCGCGCTCGGCGCGGGGATCGAGCCGGCGCTGCACGCGCCCTTCGAGGAGCGGTTCGGGATTCCCGCGGTCGAATGCTGGGGGATGACGGAGATGTGCCGCGCGATCTTCATCGCGGAGGAGCCGCGGCTGATCCACACCCGCGCCATCGGGCGGGGGCGGCCCGGGCTCGAATGCCGGATCGTGGACCGGGAGGACCGGGAGGTTCCGCGCGGGGCGCCGGGGGAGCTCGTCATCCGCCATTCGGAGGCGACGCCGCGGCGGGGGTTCTTCTCCGGCTATCTCAACAAGCCGGAGGCGACGGAGGAGGCCTGGCGCGGCGGCTGGTTCCATACCGGCGACACGATGTCGATGGACGAGAGCGGGATGATCTATTTCATCGACCGCTCCAAGAACATCATCCGGCGTTCGGGCGAGAACATCGCGGCGGCGGAGGTGGAGAACTGCCTCTTCGAGGACGCCCGCGTCTCCGCCGTCGCCTGCATCGCGGCGCCGGACGAGGTGCGGGAGGAGGAGGTCATGGCCTGCATCGTGCTGAAGCCGGGCGCGGCGCCGGACGAGGCGACGGCGCGGAGCCTCTTCGACCACGCCTTCCGCCGCATCTCATTCTTCAAGGCGCCGGGCTGGATCCGGTTCATGGACGAATTGCCGGTGACGGGGACGCAGAAGGTGGTGAAGCACCGGATTTTCGCCGAGGGGGAGGACCCGCGGCGGGGCGCGTTCGATTTCCGGGGGTTGAAGAAGCGGGGGTAGCGCGGTCTTCCCAGCTTGCGAGCACCCGTAGCTTGCGAATGAGGGCGCAGGCCATTGCCCGGTCTGATCTCTGGCGAACCGGTTCAGCAAGCGCCCGGCTGATCCGACCCGCGGCGGATCAGCCCGCGCCCGCCGCCCCCCGGCGGGCGCGAGTCCGCGCCCACCGCGGCGTGCACGGCCCGATCTTCGACCGACGCGGCGGCTCGGCGCCCCTCGCCCTGCGGCTTGCGCCTCCGGGCGACGGCCTCTGCGGCTTTCCACCGGAAAGCCGCTGATCGAGGCCGGGAGCACGAATGGCGAGCGCGCTCCAGGAACGGCTATGCCAAGTCCCCGCCCCCGCGTTGCAATCCCCCGCCCCGCCGATTATCTGACGCAAACGCGCGCCGCGCCCCCCGGAGAGCCGCATGAACTGGATTTCCAACTACGTCCGGCCCAAGATCAACTCGCTCTTCTCCCGCCGCGAGATGCCGGAGAATCTCTGGGCGAAATGCGAGGGTTGCGGGCAGATGATCTTCCACCGGGAGATGGCGGAGGGCCTGTCCGTCTGCCCGTCCTGCGACCATCACATGGCGATCCGGCCGCGGGACAGGATGACGGCGCTCTTCGACGGCGGCGTCTTCGTCGAAATCAAGGTCCCCGAAGCGCCGGCCGACCCGCTGCAGTTCCGCGACCAGAAGCGCTATCCTGACCGGCTGCGCGAGGCGCGGAAGGAGACCGGCGAGCAGGAGGCGATGCTGGTCGCGCAGGGCGCGATCGGCGGGGTCCAGACCGTCGTCGCCGCGCAGGATTTCAGCTTCATGGCGGGGTCCATGGGCGTGGCCGTCGGCAATGCGCTGATCGCGGCGGCGGAGGCGGCGACGCGGGCGGGCGCGCCGCTCGTCGTCTTCTGCGCGGCGGGGGGCGCGCGGATGCAGGAGGGCATCCTCTCCCTCATGCAGATGCCGCGCACGACCGTGGCGCTGGAGATGGTGAAGGAGGCGGGCCTGCCCGTCATCACCGTCCTCACCCATCCGACGACGGGCGGCGTGACGGCGAGCTACGCCATGCTCGGCGACGTGCAGATCGCGGAGCCGGGCGCGCTGATCTGCTTCGCCGGGCCCCGCGTGATCGAGCAAACGATCCGGGAGACGCTGCCGGAGGGGTTCCAGCGGGCGGAATACCTCCTCGAGCACGGGATGCTCGACATGGTGGTGGACCGGCGGAAGATGCGGGACGAGCTGGCGAAGCTCCTCCGCCTCCTCCTCCGCCTGCCGCCGCGCATCCATGGCGACCTGCCGGCGCCGACGCCGGAGCCCGCCGCCGCGCCGGCCCCCGCGCCAGCCCCCCTGAAGGGAAGCGGCGCTTGAGCGCCGGGCCTTCCGGCTCCGACGCGATCCTCGACCGGCTGCTGACCCTCCACCCGAAGATCATCGACCTGACGCTGGACCGGCTGGAGCGGCTGCTCGCCGTGCTCGGCCATCCGGAGCGGGCGCTGCCGCCCGTCGTCCACATCGCGGGGACGAACGGCAAAGGCTCCACCCTCGCGATGATCCGCGCGGGCGTGGAGGCGGCGGGGATGAGCGCGCATGCCTACACCTCCCCCCATCTCGCGCGGTTCCACGAGCGCATCCGGCTTTCCGGCGCGCTGATCGGGGAGCCGGCGCTGGCGGCGCTGCTGGAGGAATGCGAGGCGGCGAACGGGGGCGCGCCGATCACCTTCTTCGAGATCACGACGGCGGCGGCCTTCCTCGCCTACGCCCGCGAGAAGGCGGACTGGCTGCTGCTGGAGGTGGGGCTCGGCGGGCGGCTCGACGCGACGAATGTCGTCGCGCGGCCGCGGCTGACGGTCATCACGCCCGTCTCCTACGACCATCAGCAATATCTCG
>JAUIDE010000067.1 GCA_030429105.1 Alphaproteobacteria bacterium | reverse complement strand
GGGATGGGACGAGGCGGCGGAGGCGGGGCTCGACGCGCTTCTCACCCTGCCGGCGGCTGAGTTCCGGATGACCGGGCGGCGCGCCCGGCTCTCCGCCCGCCCGCCGACCCGCCGGCTCGCGCTCGAAGCGGCGGGGACGCGGCTCCGGGCGGCCCTGCCCGAGGGCTATTCGCTGGCGGTTCTGACCGGCGGGGCGGACAGTCCGGCCGAAGCCGACGAAGGATCGGAGCGCGACGCAGGCGCGGAGGGCGGCGCCCCCGCGCCGCTTCTCATCCGGCGCGAGGCGGGGCGGATGGCGATTTCGGGCGGCGCGCCGGACCCGCTGATCGGCGAGAGCCTCGCCGCCTACGCCCGCGTCGCGGCTCCCGGCGCGGCGGTGGAGGCGGACTTCGTCTATGGCGGCGCCTTCGATCCGGCCTGGCGCGCCGCGGCGATGACCGCCATCGCCGCGCTCGCCCGGCTTGAGGAAGGGGAGGCCGAGATCGGCGCCGCCCGCGCCCGGCTCGAAGGGCGGGTGGAGACGCCGCTCGCCATAGCGGACATCCATCGCCTGTTCGCGTCCGGGATCGGCGGCGCGCGCGTGGCGGAGACGCGGCTCGCCGTCTCGCCCGCCCGCATCGCCGCGGGTCGGGCCCTCCCGCCGGGGCGCTGCGCGGAGGAAATGACCGCCATCGCCGCGGCGGACCCGATCCGCTTCGCGCCGGGCTCGGCGGCGCTGGAGGAGGGGGATCAGGCGGTGATCCGCGCGCTTTCCGCAGCCCTCGGGCGCTGCGAGGGGGGGCGGATCGAGATCGGCGGGCATACCGATTCGCAGGGAGGCGAGGCGCTGAACCTCGCGCTCAGCGCCGCGCGGGCGGAGGCCGTTCTCGCTGCGCTCGTCGGCGCCGGGGCGCGGCTGACGCTGCTCTCCGCGAAAGGATACGGAGAAGCGCAGCCGATCGCCGACAACGGAACGGAAGAAGGCCGCGCGCGTAACCGGCGGATCGAATTCCGCGCGCTCGAGGGGGATGGGGAATGACCGGAGCCGAACTCGCCGCCGCGCTGGGCGGCCTCCTCTTCCTCGCCTTCGCTACCGGCTGGGGCGCGCACTGGCTCTGGTCCCGCGCCGCCGACGCATCCGCGCCGCGGCGGGACCGGGCGGACGAACTCGCGGCCGAGCTGCTCCTCGTCGAGGCGGCGCGGGACGCGGCGCTGGCCGAGGCCGCCGCGCGGGAGGCGGCGGCGCGCGAGGAGGCCCGCGCGGTCCGGTCGTCGGCGGAGGCGGCGGCGCGGGAGCGGGAGGCGGAAATGAAGGCGCTGTCCGCCGGCCTTCGCGCGGCGCGGGAGGAAATCGCGGCGCTCCGCGGACGCTGAGCCGGCCGCGCGCTCAAGGAGCCCGAAGGGCGGTGACGCCCGAAACCTAACCCTTCGCGGCCCAGCGCCTCGCGGCGCTCTCGTCCGTCTCCCGCGCATCCACCCAGCGCGCGCCTGCGCCCGTCTCCTCCTTCTTCCAGAAGGGTGCGCGCGTCTTGAGGTAGTCCATCAGGAATTCCGCCGCCTCGAAGGCCGCCTGCCGGTGTGCGCTCGCGGCGGCGACCATCATGATCCGCTCTCCGGGGAGGAGCCGCCCGACGCGGTGGATGATAGTTGCGCCCGAGAGCTGCCAGCGCGTGCGCGCTTCCGCCTCGATCTCTGCCAGCGCCGCCTCCGTCATCCCCGGATAGTGTTCGAGCGTCATCGCGGAGACATCCCCGCCGCGCACGATACCGGTGAAAGTGACGACTGCGCCCGCCCCCGCCTCCAGCGCCGCGGCCTCTGCGCCGAGGTCGAAATCCTCCCGCTGGACGCGGACGGCCATCAGCCCCCCGTCATCGGCGGGAAGAAGGCGACCTCCCCGGCCCCTTTCAGCGGCGCGTCCCAGTCCCTCACCTTCTGGTCGACGGCGACGCGCACCGCCTCCGGCGCTTCGAAGGCGGCTTCGTAGCGCGGGCCGCGGGCGCGGAGATGGGCGACGAGATCGGCAACTGTCTCCAGCCCCTCGGCGGAAATTTCCTCCGCGCTTTCCCCGATCCGCTCCCTCAGCCAGGCGAAATAGAGAACCTTCATCCGCGTTCCTCCTCCGCCCTTATATGGGCGAGCCCGCGCGAGAAGTAATCGTAGCCGGTGATCGCGGTCAGCGCCGCCGCGATCCAGAGGAGGGCGAGCCCCACCGCCTCGATCCACCCGCCGAGCCCGGCGAAGCCGGCGAGGAGGAGCGCGCCGAAGGCGACCATCTGCGCCGTCGTCTTCCATTTCGCCAGCGTCGTCACGTCGAGCACGCGCGCGCCCTTGAGATATTCGCGGAGGCCCGAGACGAGCGTCTCCCGCAGGAGAATGACCGTCACGGGGATCGTCACCAGCGCGGAGAGGTCGTAGAGCGCGAGGAGAACCGCTCCGGTGACCGCGATCATCGCCTTGTCCGCGATCGGGTCCAGCATCCGGCCGAAGGCGCTGACCTGCCCCCAGCGGCGCGCGAGCCAGCCGTCGAGAAAATCGCTGACCCCGGCGACGGCGAAGATCAGAAAGGCGACGAGATCGGCCAGCGGCCGCGCCATGGCCAGGAAGCAGAAGGCCACGAGCGGCGCCGCGACGACGCGCGCGATGGTGAGCACGTTGGGGATCGTGAGCCGCATGGCGATCACATTCGCCATCGGCGAAGGCGGGTCAAGGGACGGCGCTGCGAGACAAGCGCGCGCCGGCGCCCTAATGTCCGCCCGCGACCGCGGAAGGAGCCTCGCCCATGATCTTCGTCGCCGTCCTCCTCGGCGGGCTGACCGGCTTTCTGGCCGAACGGTTCGGCCTCGTCCGGAACGGTTATGTCGTCTCCGTCACGCTCGGCGTCGGAGGGGCGACGCTGGCCTGGTTCCTGCAATATGCGCTTGGCGTCGGCTTCGGCTTCGGTCGGGCGATGACCTCGATACTCGGCGCGGCGGCGATGCTGCTGGTCGCCGCGATGAGGCGATGAAAGGCGGGCTGCGCGCGCCTATTTGAATTCCAAGCCGCACAGGGAGCCCCGATGTCCGCCCTCCTTCTCGTTCTCGTCGGAATCGCCGCCGGCTTCGTCGCGTCGAAGCTGATGAAAGTTCCGCTCTCTTTCCTCGAGACGGCCGCCATCGGCGTGCTCGGCGCGCTCGTCGGCGGCTTCGCGCTCCGGGCGCTGATCTCCGCCTCCGGCGTCATTCTCGGGCTCGTCGGCGCCGTCGTCGGGGCCTGCGCGTTGCTCTGGCTCTACCAGCGCTGGATGCGGCGGCGCTGAGCCGCGTCGCCGCCGCCTCTTGACCTTGCCCGCGCGGGGGGGTTCAACCCGCCGACGCTTCAGGGAGCCCGCAATGTCCGACCAGAAGAACCTGATCGCCGCCGCCGGCCTCAGCTTCCTCGTGATCCTCGCCTGGACCTTCTTCTTCGCCCCGCCGCCGCCGGCCCCTCAGCCGGAGCCTACCGTGGCGGAAAGCGCAGCCGCGCCCGTCGCCGGCGCGCCGGCCGGCCAGCAGACCGCGCCGGGCGAGACGCAGGAGGCCGAGGCCGTGGCGGCTGAGGCTGCGCGGGTCAGGATCGAGACGCCGGCCCTCTCCGGCTCGATCTCGCTCCGCGGCGGTCGGATCGACGACCTGCACCTCACTGAGTACCAGGAGACGCTGGACGAAGGGTCCGACACCGTCACGCTCCTTTCGCCGGTCGGCTCGCGCCATCCCTATTTCGCCGTCTGGGGCTGGCTGAACGCAGAGGGCGGCGCCGCGAAGACGCCGGAGCCCAACACCGAATGGCGGGTCGAGAGCGGCGAGACGCTCACGCCGCAGACGCCGGTAACGCTCGTCTGGGACAATGGCGAGGGGCTGATCTTCCGCCGCACGATGGCGGTGGACGAGAACTTCATGTTCACCGTCACCCAGTCGGTCGAGAATACGGGCGGCGCGGCTGTCAGCCTCGCCCCCTATTCCTATGTCGCGCGGCGCGGCGAGCCGGAGACGATCAACTTCTTCATCCTCCATGAGGGCGCGATCGCCGTGCTCGACGGGCAATTGAAGGAGGTCGACTATTCCGACATGACGGAGATGGCCCCCTCCGGCCCCGGCGTCCGGCAGGAGCGCGTCTCCGCCCTTTCGGACGGCTTCGTCGGCTTCACCGACAAGTACTGGATGACGACCATCGCGCCCGGCCCCGGCGTCGCCTTCGACGCGGCGTTCAAGCATGTGCAGCGCGCGACCGGCCCCGAATACCGCACCGAGGCGCTGCTCCCGATCCGTGAGATCGCGCCGGGCGCCAAGGCGGAAGTCTCCACTTTCCTCTTCGCCGGGGCGAAGGAATACCGCACGATCCACGACTATCAGGAGCGGCTGAAGATCGACCGCTTCGACGACTCGATCGACTGGGGCTGGTTCTTCTTCCTCACCAAGCCGATCTTCCAGCTCCTGCTCTGGGTCGAGGACATCATCGGCAACATGGGGTGGTCGATCATCGCGCTCACCTTCATCATCAAGGCCGCGCTCTTCCCGCTCGCCTGGAAGTCCTATGTCGCGATGTCGAAGATGAAGAAGCTCCAGCCCGAGATGGAGAAGATCAAGGAGCGGGTGGGCGACGACCGGCAGAAGATGCAGCAGGAGATGATGGCGCTCTACAAGCGGGAGAAGGCCAATCCCGCCGCGGGCTGCCTGCCGATCCTGCTCCAGATCCCGATCTTCTTCTCGCTCTACAAGGTCCTCTTCGTGACGCTGGAAATGCGGCACGCGCCCTTCATCCTCTGGATCGAGGACCTTTCCGCGCCGGACCCGACCTCGATCCTCAACCTCTTCGGCCTGTTCCCTTGGGCGACGCCCGGGCCGGAAAGCTTCTTCCACATCTTCTCCATCGGCGTCTTCCCGATCCTGATGGGCGTCACGATGTGGATGCAGCAGAAGCTGAACCCGGCGCCGACGGACAAGATGCAGGCGCAGATCTTCGCCTGGATGCCGTGGATCTTCATGTTCATGCTTGGCACCTTCGCGAGCGGGCTGGTGATCTACTGGTGCGCCAACAACATCATCACCTTCACGCAGCAATATCTGATCATGCGTAGCCAGGGGGTGGACGTGGACTTCCTCGGCAACGTGAAGAAGAGCCTGAAGCGAAAGCCGAAGGAAGGCTGATGGGCGCGCTCGCCGCCCTCTATCGCCATCCGGTGAAGAGCCTCGGGGAGGAGGCTCTCAAGCGGGCGGCGCTGGAGCCGGGGCGGCCGATCGCGTGGGACCGGGTCTGGGCGGTCGCCCACGGTCGCAGCGCATGGGACCCGGCGGCGCCCGCATGGGCCACGAGCCGGAACTTCGTGATCCAGTCATTCAATCCGAAGCTGGCGCAAATCGCCTGCGCCTTCGACGAGGCGACGGAGACCATAAGGCTCGCTGATCCGGAGCGCGGCGAAGTCTCGGTGAGGCCGGAAACCGACGGAGCGGCGCTGACCGAATGGCTCGCGCCGCTCGCTTCCGAGCCCGGCCCCTTCCGCATCGCCCGCGCGCCCGGCGGCGCGCTGCACGACTTCCCGGACACGCATATCTCTATCGGCAACCTCGCGAGCCTCCGCGCGCTGGAGGAGATGGCGGGCCGGCCGCTGGCCCATATCCGCTTTCGCATGAACCTCTGGCTCGACGGCTTCGCGCCGTGGGAGGAACTGGGCTGGACCGGGGTCGCCGTGGGCCCGGCGCGGCTCCGCGTCATCGGGCGTGTCGCGCGCTGCAACGCGACGAACGCGGACCCGGAGACGGGGGCGCTGAACACCGAACTGCCGAAGCTCCTCCACGCCCGCTTCGGACATGCCGATTTCGGCGTCTACGCCCAGGTCGAGACAGGCGGAGAGATCGCGCCCGGCGCGGAGGCGCAAGCATCATGAGCCGCTTCCCGCTCGCCCCCGAACCGGACGAGGAGGCCGCAGAGGCGGGGCGGAAACTCTTCGCCGGGCGCTGCGACTTCGTGAAGGGCGTCGTCGCGATGGAGGGGCTGCCTGATGCGGACCGGCCCGAAATCTGCTTCGCCGGGCGCTCCAATGTCGGGAAATCCTCGCTCATCAATGCGCTCACGGGCCGCAAGGCGCTCGCGCGCGCCTCGAACACGCCGGGGCGGACGCAGGAAATCAATTACTTCGACCTCGGCGGAAGGCTCTATCTGGTGGACCTGCCGGGCTATGGCTACGCCGAGGCGCCGCTGGCGGTGGTGGCGAAGTGGCAGGCGCTGCTGAAGACGTATCTCGCCGGCCGCGCCACGCTCCGCCGCGCCTATGTGCTGATCGACGCGCGGCACGGCGCGAAGGCGGTGGACCATGAGATCATGGCTTTGCTCGATACGGCGGCGGTGAGCTTCCAGGCAGTTCTGACGAAGGCGGACAAGCTGCGCCCCGGCGGGCTGGAGGCGGTCGCGGCGAAGCTGGGCGAGGATCTGAAGCGGCATCCGGCGGCCTATCCGGAGATAATCGCCACCTCGTCCGAGAAAGGCGAGGGGCTCCCGGCGCTTCGCGCCGCCGCCTGGACCCTCACTGTCGAGTGAAACGCAGCATGGGCGGCGGAAACTGGAGCGGGCGATGAGATTCGAACTCACGACCCCAACCTTGGCAAGGAAACGACCGAACCCCTAACCCATTGCGGCGCTTTCGAAGCCTTCGCCGCATATCTGGCCTTGTTCGTGATCCGTCCCGCCGTTTCCGTGCGGAAAACGTGCGGGCCTTCGCCGGAGACCTGGGCCGAAGTCGCCTCCGACTATCGCCGCCGCAACCCGATCACGCCGCTTTCCGCCGAGGAAGCGCGGAAGGCGCCGGAGCTGGATGATCCGCACTTCGAGGCGAAGCTCCACACCGCCGCCGCGCCGCTTGAGATGCGTAAGGCGCTCGTGGTCGAGTTGTGGAACAGCCTCGGGATCGAGGATCGTCTCCGCTTCCTTCGCCGGGTGGCCAAGCCTTCGGAGCTGCGGAGCGCTGCGGCGTGAACGGCTCCGACACAATCAGAGACGCTTTCGACCGCGCCGAGCGGATCGACGCGCCGCTCCGGCCAAAGGCTGCGGCGATCCTCGACCGGATCGAGAACGCGATGCACGTCGCGCCGGAGCTGAACGTTCCCTACGTCGTGAAGGGCTGGCTCCACGCCGGGACGCTATCCGTCCTCTACGGCCCGCCCGGAACCGGAAAGACCTTCCTCGCCCTGGACATCGCCAACCACGTCCAGAACGGAGAGGCATGGGGCGGCTGCCGCGTGACCAAGAGCAACGTGCTCTACGTCGCCGCCGAGGCTGGCGCGAACTTCGCCAACCGAATCGCCGCGCTTGACCGCCCTACCTTGTGGATGCTGCCCGGCCCGATCCGGCTCGGCGGTCCGGATGACGACTCCGGACCTATCGCCGAGGCGCTCGGCAGGCTTTCCGACGCCAAAGGGCCTTTCGGCCTGATCGTCGTGGACACGCTGGCCCGCGTGATGGAAGGGGCCGACGAAAACAGCGGGGCCGATATCGCCCGGCTCGTCGCCGCGCTCTCCAAGCTGGCGAAGGCGACCGGCGCGCACGTGATGGTCATTCATCACACCGGCAAGGACGCCGAGCGAGGGATGCGCGGCCATAGCGCGCTGCTCGGCGCGATCGACACCGAAATCAGGGTTTCGAAGGATCGGGAAGACCCGGCCAAGAAGCGCATCGTCGCCGAGGCGACCAAGCAGCGCGACATGGCCCCGGCCTCGCCCTTCGTCTACCGCCTCGCCCCCGTCGTGCTTGGCACGGATGCGGACGGCGACCCCGTAACATCGTGCGTCGTGATGCGCGAACCGTAGGAGGAGGGCGAGCACACCACCACCAGGCCGAAGGCACGGCGGCGCCGCGTGGAGCGGGCCGGGCGATAGGGCCGGGGGAACCCCCCGGACGCCGAGGCGGGACGGAACCGAACCAAGACGGCGGGGCGGCTGGCCAGCGCGCCCGCGACGTTGACGGACCTTCGGAGCCGAACGGGAGAGGTATGCGCGCGCGAGAGAGGAGAGGATGAAACCGACCGAAAAGCCCCTCGAACTGGCCCGCTATCGCTCAGGATATGCGGAGCGGGAAGCCCCCCCTAAAGGGGGGCCTTCCTCGCATTCCCTCACGCTCGCCGCGCTCGCCCGCCGGGTGCGGGCGCTTGCGCCGAGCCACCGCGACCCGGAAGCGTTCCACGTCGAAAAGGACGAGATCGAGCGGGCGCTCAGGCGGATCGCCGGGGCGATCCGCTGATGCCCGGCTGGCCCTACACGACGAAGACGTGGAAGCGGCTCAGGATCGCCAAGCTATCGACGGCCCCGCTATGCGAGATGTGCCTCAAGCGCGGGCGCGACGTGATCGCCGAGGCTGTCGATCACGTCGTGGCGATAGCGAAGGGCGGGGAACCCTTCCCGGCGCTCGAAGGGCTGATGAGCCTGTGCTGGTCCTGCCATTCCTCGAAGACCGCGAACGTGGACCGAACGGGCGGGACAGGAATTGCGATGAAGGGCGCGGGGCTGGACGGCCTGCCCCTCGATCCGGCGCACCCTTTCTTCGGAGGGGGGGCCTCTTCATCACCAGAAAGGGCGGAGCCGGAAACCGACCCCACCCCAACGAACGTAGTTAGTTGGGAATCGGGCCGGGCCGGGGGCGGCGATGGGTAGGCGCGGACCTGGCGCGCGGCC
Source organism: Alphaproteobacteria bacterium (assembly GCA_030429105.1). GTDB lineage: Bacteria > Pseudomonadota > Alphaproteobacteria > Rhodobacterales > Rhodobacteraceae > Pikeienuella. Next base: position 14,612 of record JAUIDE010000067.1, on the reverse strand, counting down.
TGTGGAGGGGCCGCGAGACCTTCGGCAGGGGGCTTTCTTCGGCTCCGAGGCGCGGCTGTCGCCGCTCCGGAGCCGGCTTCCGTGGGAGGAGGAGGGCCTCACGCGGCTTGAGCGGGTGGTCGCGTTCCTCGAGGATCTTCCGATCACCCAGGGCGCGCTCGCCGGCTCGAAGCTTGCGGTCAGACCGTGGCAACGGGACTTCCTCGCCTCGATCTACGCCGAGACGGCGGACGGGCGCCGGCCCGTCCGGACGGCGGTTCTCAGCATGGCGCGCAAGAACGGGAAGACGCAGCTCGTCGCCGGGCTCGCCCTGTGCCACCTGCTCGGGCCGGAGGCGGAGGGGCGGGGCGAAGTCTACGCCGCCGCGAATGATCGCGAGCAGGCGGGCAAGACCTTCGCCGAGATGGTCGCGATCCTCGAAGCCCATGCCGAGCTGCGGGCGCGCGTCAATGTGCAGCGCTTCCACAAGAAGATCGAGGTGCTCACCGGGGCCGGGCGCGGATCGGTCTTCGCGGCTCTCTCGGCGGACGCCACGACGAAGCAGGGCCTCAGCCCTTCCTTCACCGTCTACGACGAACTCGGCACGGCGCCGAAGCGCGATCTCTACGACGCGCTCGACACGGCCCAGGGCGCGCGCGTCAATCCGCTGCTCGTCGTGATCTCCACCCAGGCGGCCAGCGATCACGCCGTGCTCTCCGAGCTGATCGACTACGGGCGCAAGGTGAACGCGGGGGAGATCGCCGACCCGTCGTTTCACCTGACCCTCTACGCCGCCGACGCGGCGGATGATCCGTGGTCGCCGGAAACATGGGCGAAGGCGAACCCGGCGCTCGGAGACTTCCGGAGCCTCGAAGACGTGGAGCGGCAGGCGGCGCAGGCGGCGCGCATGCCGGCGCGCGAACAGGCGTTCCGCAACCTGATCCTCAATCAGCGGATCGACGCGCATGTGCGCTTCCTCTCGAAGTCGGAATGGGACCGGAACGCCGAGGGCTTCGATCCGGCGGACCTCAAGGGGCGCGAGTGCTACGGCGGCCTCGATCTCTCCGCCTCGCGCGATCTCACGGCCTTCGTCCTGATCTTCCCGCGCGACCGGCGGCTGGACGTGCTCTGCCGGTTCTTCCTGCCGGAAGCCGGGATCGCCGAGAAATCCGAGGCGGATCGAGTGCCCTATGACCTGTGGGCGCGGCAGGGCCTCCTCACCCTCATTCCCGGCGCGACGATAGACCCCGGCGCCGTCGCCGAGGCGCTGGCGGACGCGGCGGCGCTCTACGACGTGCAGAAGATCGCCTATGACCGCTGGCGGATCGAAGACCTCAAGCGCGAGCTGGCGCGGATCGGGGCCGACGTGCCGCTGGAACCTTTCGGCCAGGGCTTCCGCGACATGGCCCCGGCGGTTGACCGCCTGGAACGCGCCGTCGCCGAGGGCGAGCTGCGGCACGGCGGCCACCCGGTCCTCACCATGTGCGCCGCCAACGCCGTGATCGAGGCGGACGCGGCGGGGAACCGGAAACTCGCCAAGCATCGCAGCTCGGGCCGGATTGACGGCCTCGTGGCGCTGGCGATGGCGCTCGGCGCGATGGGGCGCCCGGCGGAGGAATACCTGCCTGGCTGCATCGCGGAGCTGCTGAAATGAACGGGATGGGCAGGACGCGCCCGCCGAAGTCGCGAGTAAGGCGAAGCGTCCCCGTAACTGCGGAGTGGGAAAACCCGCAGAGGAGGCGGCGGAACATCGGCCGCGCGGCCTCCACAAGGCGCCGGCCCTGCGGGATGCGGGCCGGCGCCGCCCTTCACCCCGCCGGCGGCTTGGCGAGGCGGACGCCGGGGCCGGCGCCGTTGCCGGGGAGGAACTCGACGCCGGCGGCTTCGAGCGCGGCGCGAATGGCTCGCATGTTCGCTTCCGTGAGTGCCGGGCGATCATCGGCGGCCTCGGCACGGCGGACAGTTGCCACGCCGACCGCTGCGACCCTAGCCAGCTCTTCCGCCGAAATCCGAATGAGCGCCCGCGCGGCTCGCAGTTGCGCTCCTGTGATCGCTTCCATATCGCTTGATCTCTTTCCGATCACGTGTAAGGTGCGTGATCGCGATCATATCACTTGATCGAGATGCGACAATGGAGAAAACCCGATGACCGACCTAAATGCGATCCTCGACCATGACCGCGATCTTCGCGCCGCGCTCGCCTCTTTCTCGACGTCCGAACTCTTCGAGGAGATCGACAGCCACCTCGACGGCGAGCTGGTCAAGATCGAGGTTCTCAGCGTCAACTATCCCCTCGAAATGATCCGGGCGAGCCTGATGCTCGTGGAGGATTACTATTCGCTGGCGCACGAGCTGAGGGACGAGGGCGCGAAAGAAAGGCTCGGCCCCCTCATCAGCATGCTCGGCTCGGCCCGCGAGGCGCTCGTGATCCTCGAAGGCAAGCGGACGGCGACGGCCAAGGCGGTTGACGAGCTGCGCCGCCGGATCGAGGCAGAGGGCCGGGCGGCGGCGCGGGAGCGGGCCGAAGACGAGCAGATGGGGCTAGCGCCGGAAAAGGCGGGGCGGTTTCGTCGAGGATAAAAACGGTTGATTGACACGAATAGAAATTCGCGTATCGTTACCGAATATAGACCGGCCCGGAGGCGACCATGAAGCTGATCCTCGACAAGCTCCACCCAGGCGAAGCCGCCGAGGTAGCGGGCGTGTCGCTGGACAATCAGCGGAACTTGCGCCGGGCCGGTTATCTCCCGAAGACGCGCGGGCATGCGCGCTTTTCCCTCGAAGAGACGGCCCGGCTGCTGATCTTCGGGGCGCTTTCCGAGCGCAAGATCGGCCCGCAAGTCGCCGCCACCTTCGCCGACGCCGCCGGGCGGGCAATCGCCCTTAGCGCGCTCTGGCGCTCTCCGCTCTACTCGGAAGATGCCGTCAAGGCGGCTTTCGAAGAATCGAAAGTGGCGGGCGACCATGCCGTGGAGATCGCCCGCATGCTGGCCTTCCGGGACGACCGTGAGTTGTCGGATGCTGAAGCGTTCCGTCATCGCGGCGCAGAGGCAAAGCGGCTTATGGTCGAGACGCTCGAAGCGCAGCTTGGCGCCGCCGGAGAGAAGACGCCGAACCAGCTTTTCCTCTTCGCCAACGGCGAGCCCGAATTCATCTATGGCGAAGACGATCCCTTTGAGCGTTGCTCCTTCGATCATCCGGCTTGGCATGGCCCGATCATCGTCTTCTCTATTGGAGCGATGGCCTATCTTCTGGCCTCGCGCCTGCCTCGCCCGATTGTCCTCCTGGACAGCGAAGGGGAGGCGGCTTGACCGCCCCTCGCCCCGTTTCCCGCAGCGATGCGGCACGGCCCCGCGCCGGGCTCGCCCGGCCTGATGGAACCTTCCGCGCCGTGAGGCGCCACAACCCGGAGATGGACACATGAAGACGGCAGACTTGCGAGAGAAGCTCGCCGCGAACGTCGCGGAGATGCGATCGATCCACGACAAGAACGAAAGCGGCGCTCTCGACACCAAAGAGAGAGACCGCTTCGCCCAGCTCGAAGTCGAGTGCAGGAACCTGCAAGCGGCAATCGAGCACTCCGGCTATCTCGCCGAGATCGAGAAGTATGTGGAGGCTGGCGGCAAGGTCCACCCCATAGAAACCGAGGTTCGGAACGGCCGCTATTCCGTCGCCAAGGCGATCACCGAACAGCGCGCGGGCCGGCTGACCGGGATCGAGGCGGAGGCGCATCAGGAACTCAGCGCCGGGCGCGAGACGCGCGGCGTGATGGTGCCGACCTCGATCTTCCTCGGCGGGGAGAACCGGGCGCTCACGACCGCCGCGCCCGTCGCCGGCCCCGGCGGCAACCTGGTCGCCACCAACCTCGCCGCGATGACCGACCGGCGGCGCCCGGCGCTGCGGATCGAGGCGCTTGGCGCGACCGTCCTCCCCGGCCTGACGGGCGACCTCGATCTTCCGCGCATGCAGGCGAGCGGTGCGGCGGGATGGGTGGCGGAACACGTCGCCGCGACCCGCACCGACCCGCAATTCTCGAAGACCTCGATGACCCCGCGTACCGTGACGGCCGAATACGAGGTTTCGCGCCGCATGCTGCTCCAGTCTTCCACGGCCCTTGAGCCGATCCTTCGCGCCGATCTCGCCTTCCTCCTCGCCGCCGCGCTCGACCGGGCGGCGATCAAGGGCGGCGGGACGAACGAGCCGACCGGGATCATGGCCAACAGCGACGTCACCGAACTGACCGCCGCCGCCTTCTCTTCGGCGCTGACCGCCGACCTGATCGGGGCGCTGGCGCTCGATGACGTCACCGGGACGCGGGCGTTCCTCACTCACCCGGCTGTCACCAACATCGCCCGCAAGAAGCTGGATGCGGACGGCCACGTGATTCCGATGGCGGAGCTGTTCCACGGCGAGCGGGTCGAGACGTCCACCCAGGTTCCCTATTTCACCGGCTCGCCCGCCGTCGATCCGGCGCTGATCTATGGCGAATGGGCGAGCCTCTATCTCGGCTACTGGTCAGGCGTCGATCTCCTGATGAACCCCTATCACTCGGACGTCTCTTCGAAGGGCGGGGCGCTGATCCACGCCTTTCTCGATGCCGACGTGGTGGTGCGCCACCCCGAAGGCTTCGTATGGGCGGAGGTGACCGGCTGATGACCGAGCGCCGCGCCGCCGTTGTGGAGCTGCGCGCCGAAGGGCGCCGGCTCTCCGGCTACGCCGCCACCTTCGGCGGCGCGGCCGAACTGCCGGGGGGGCTGGTCGAGACCATCGCCCCCGGCGCTTTCGCCGCCTCGATCCGATCCGGGCGGGATATCCTCGCCCTGGTCGATCACGACCCGGCCCGGCTGCTCGCGCGGACGAAGAGCGGGACGCTCCGCCTCGCCGAGGATGCGCGGGGGCTCGCCTTCGACCTCGATCTTCCGGAGACGCAAGCGGGGCGCGACGTGCTCGCGCTGGCGCAGCGCGGCGACCTTGGCGGCATGTCCTTCGGCTTCACCGTCACCGAAGAGAAGCGGGACGGGAACCGGCGCGAGCTGCGCGCCGTCCAGCTCTTCGAGATTTCCGTGATCGCGGCCTTTCCTGCCTATGAGGGAACCGAGGTTTCGGCCCGCGCCCGGCAGGCGGACGCGGCGCGCGACCGGATGCGCCGGGCGATCATTCTGGCGGAGCTGGGCGCATGAGTCTCCTTACCCGCTTCCTCGGCCTTGAGCGCCGCGCCGCGACGGTCCGGCTTTCCGACCCCTATATTGGGCAGTTTCTAGGCCACCGGCCTGGCGGCGCCGTAGATCCGCGCCGCGCCGCCGGCCACCCGGCGGCGACGGCCTGCATATCGGCAATCGCTCAGAATCTCGCCGCCGTCCCGCTCAGCGTTTACCGCCGCGCCGAAGACGGCGGACGAGAGAAGGCGACGGGCGAGCCGCTCCACGCCGCGCTCCACGACGCGCCGAATGAGGCGATGACGGCCTATGAGATGCGCGAAGCGCTGATCGCCGACCTTCTGACCCACGGGAACGCCTTTGCCCTGATCGAGCGAAACGGGCGCGGCCAGACGGTCGCGCTGCATTACCGTGCCGCGCAGCACGTGCGGGTCGAGCGCCTGGAATCCGGCCGGCTCCGCTACCGCGTGACCGACGCGCGGGGCGGCAATCAAGTCTACCGCGCCGAGGAGATGCTCCACCTCCGCTACCGGATCGGCCCGGACGGCTACACCGGCCTAGGGCCGATCCAGCTTGCCCCCGAGGCGTTCCTGCTGGCGATCCGCCTGGACGAGCAGGCGCGCATTCAGGCGGAGCGGATGAACCGGATCGAGGGGCTTCTCAGCTTCCCGAACATGCTTTCGCCCGGCGTGAAGGATCGGGGCCTTGAGCTGCTCCAACACAAGGTCGACCAGAACGACGGAACATCCCGGCTCCTGATCCTGGACGGCGGAGCGGACTTCAAGCCCATGTCCTTCTCTTCCCGCGATTCGGAGATGGTCGAGACGCGCAAGCTCGCTGATCTCGCAATCTGCCGGGCCTTCAACGTCCCGCCGACCGTCGCCGGGATCACCGACAACGCGACCTATTCCAACGTGGAGGGCGAGACGAAGGCGCTCGTGACGCGCTGCCTCGCTCCGATGGCCCGGCGGATCGAGCAGGCGATGAACGCCGCGCTCCTGCCGGAGATGGCCCGCGCCCGGCTCTACGTGGAGCACGACCTCGCCGGGCTCCTGCGGGGCGATCTCAAGGCGCGCTACGAAGCCTACAGGATCGGGCGGGAATGGGGCTGGCTCTCGCCGAACGAAATCCGCCGGCTGGAAAACCTGCCGGAGATCGAGGGCGGCGGAGAGTATCTCTCGCCGCTCAACATGACAGAGATTGGAGGGCGCAGCGATGAACCCGCATGAGCTGATGACCCTCGAAGACGCCGCCGCGACCCTGCCGGCCTCGATCACCGTTTCGACGCTTCGTGGCCTGATCGCGAAAGGAATTCTACCCCGTCGAAAGATCGGGCGCCGCCTTTACCTCACCCCTCAAGACCTTCGGAGGCTCACCGAATGCCCCGCAAGCGACTCCCGGCCCGCCTCTATCAGCGACCAGACACGGGCGAATTCGTCATCCGAGATGGTAATATCTCACGGCGGACGGGCTGCGGCCCTGCAATGCGCGGAGAGGCTGAAGCAGCTCTCGCGCGATACCTCGAAACCCGGCAGGAACCCCGCCGCCGCGGTCCTGCCCATGCCTCAGACGTGACCGTGGGGGAGGTTCTCACCCTCTACGGAGACGCCAAGGCGGACACCGTGCGCGGGGTCGAGACGCTCGCCCGCTGCATCGTGAAGCTTGCCGATTTCTTCGGCGATCTCACCTGCGCAGACGTGAAGGGCTCCACCGCCCGCGCTTATGAGAAGTGGCGCGCAAAGCCCCGGCGGCGCGCGGACGCGCGCGGGGCGATGACGAAGGCCGGCCCCGCGACCGTGCGGCGCGAGCTGGGCGTTCTACAGGCGGCGCTCACCCACGCGCACGAGGAGGGCGTGATCCTCCACCCTATCAGCGTCCCGCTTCCCGCCGCTGGCGAGCCGCGCGACCGATGGCTGACACGCTCCGAGGCGGCGCGGCTGCTCCGCGCGGCCTCGCCCCATGTGCGCCGGTTCATCCTTCTCAGCCTCTACACAGGGCGCCGCATGAGCGCCGTTCTGCAACTCACCTGGACGCGCGTTGACTTCGAGGCGGGCGTGATTCGCTTCCGCGGCGAGGGCGAGGCGGAGACCAAGAAGCGGCGGGGCCGGGCGAAGATCGTGCGCCAGCTCGGCGCGCATCTTCGCCGCTGGAAGGCGATGGCCCGACCGGGCGAGACGCACGTTGTAACGTGGCGGGGAAAGCCGGCCCGGAATGTGAAGACAGGGCTCAACAATGCGCGGGAACGGGCTGGCCTCGACGCTGGCGTAAACCGCCACGCGCTCAAGCATACGGCGATCACGTGGGCAATTATGAACGGGCTGGGGCTCGAAGACGCCGCCGAATTCTTCGACACGACACCCGCGACGATCCGCAAGCACTACTGGCACCACAGCCCGCACCATCAGGCGCGCGCTGTCGCAGCAATCGAGGGAAAACGATGAAACCGTGCGAATATCCGTGCGACGCTATGTCGGAAGGTTCGCTAACCTATGGAGCGGGCGATGAGATTCGAACTCACGACCCCAACCTTGGCAAGGTTGTGCTCTACCCCTGAGCTACGCCCGCATCCTTGGGTGAGGCGGGGTTATAGGGATTCGGCGGGCCGTTGCAAGCGCGATTTGCGCGGATTATGCGGCGGGCCGGAAGGGGCCGCGAAATGATTGTCGATACGCTTTCTCCGGAGGATCGGGCCGCCGAGGCGCGGCTCCTCGCGCTGCTCGAGCGGCTGGGGATCGGCCATGCGCTCCACCGCCACGCACCGATCTTCACGGTCGAGGAAAGCGTGGCGGAGACGGCGCATTTGCCGGGGGCGCATACGAAGAATCTCTTCCTGAAGGCGAAGGACGGGGCGCTGCTGCTCGCGACCTGCCTCGGCCACCGGCGCATCCGCATCGCCGATCTCGAAAGGGCGGTGGGGGCGAAGCGGCTCTCCTTCGGCTCGCCCGAACTTCTCGGAGAGGTTCTCGGCGTCCGCCCCGGCTCCGTAACGCCGCTGGCGCTGATGAACGACCGGGCGCTTCGGGTGCGGCTGATCCTCGACGCGCAGATGATGGCGATGGCGCCGCTCAACTTCCACCCGCTCCACAATGCGGCGACGGTGGCGCTCTCCCGCGAGGGCTTTCTGGCGTTCCTCCGCGAGACGGGCCATGCGCCGGAGGAGGCGGATTTCGACGCGCTGGAGGCGCAGGCGGCTGCGAGGGAGGCGGAGCGCCGCTGAGGGCGCTCCGCCGAAGCTTCAGGCCGCCTTGCGCCGGCGGAAGAAGCCGAGGGCGGCGATGCCGCTGAGAAGCAGAGGCAGCGCGGCGGGGACGGGAACGGCGCCGACATTGCCGTTCCCGCCGCCGCCGGTGACGCCGGACAGGCTGTAGGTGAACTCGTTCACGCTGAAGAGCGAGGTCGTGAAACCCGTCTGGATCTGCCAGACGTTCCCGCCGGCCGACTGTGTCCCGTTCGTAAAACCGGCGATGGTCGGCACGAAGCGGATGAAGTTGCGCTCGATGATCCCGGCCCCGGATTCGAAGCTGATGCCGCTGAACGCGGTGATCTCGTTCACCTCGTAAAGGCCATCCTGATCGTTGTCGAAGAGATCGAGAACGTTGGGCAACGTGCCCAGCGTCGCGTTTTCGATATCCGTGAAGTCGACCGTGAAGGCCACGCCGCTGTTCAGCGCGGCGAAGGTCGTTCCGGTCGTGTCCGTGTTCCATGTCGCCGTCAGCGTCGCGGCGGAGGCGCCGCCCGCGAAAAGCGCCGCGGCGAGCGCGCCGCCGGCGAGAATTCCTGCTTTCATCATGTCGCTCCGTTCCGAATTGCGATGAACACACTTCCAGCATCCGAACGGCGTTCAGCCTGCTCTTCACGCGCTGTGCGCAGACGCCCCACACCCCCGCGCTCGGCGGATGGCGGAGCCTTTAACGAATCGGCAAGCTTTCGCATCACCCGATCGGGTGACGCGCCCGAGGAAGCGCTATGTTAGCTCGTCCCGGCTGACGGTTGTGCGGACGAATTTTGCATGGACCCTGTGGTCGAGAGAGAGATCAGGCGCGTCTTCGCGATTCTGCCGGAGCGGGAGGCGCAGGACGCCGTAAGCGCTACCCTGGCGCGGCTCTCCGGAGCCGCACTTCCGCCCGCCCTGCTGAAATGGGCGGTGTTCACTCCGCGCGGGGGCTTCCTTCGCGGCGGGCTCTCGACTCTCGCGGATTACGTGACGACCTATCTCGCCCGGCCGGAAGAGGACGGAGACGTCGCCGCGCTCGCGGCCGAGGCGGCGGACGGGGGCGCTGAGCCGGGGCGCACGGCGCTCGACTCCTCGGGCGAACGCTTCTTCTGGTTTCTGCCGGGCGCGGAGACGGCGGCGGATGCGCCGCCGCGCGAGATCGTGTTCGGCTTCGTGATCGATCTCCCCGTCTTCGAGGCGATCCATTCGCACTTCAACGCCGGGCGGGGGCTGACGGGGGCCGAGCGCCGCGCGCTTTTCCAGCTTGTCGCCGGCTTCAGCCTTCGCGAGGCGGCGGCGCGGGACGGCGTATCGACGGAGACGCGGCGGAGCCAGATCAAGAGCGCCGCGGCGAAGATGCAATGCTCCGGACAGACCGATCTCGTGAGGCTCTCGCTCGGTCAGCTCACCCGCGTTCTCGCGGTGGCCGAGGGCGAGAGCGCGCTGGTGCGGACGGCGGAAGGGTTCGTCGCCGCGCACCTTCCCGGCGACGCGAGGCTGACGACGGTGCGGCTGCCGAACGGGCGGCTGATGCGTCTGGTCGAGGCCGGCCCGCCAGACGGCAGGCCGGTGGTCGCTGTGCACGGCATGATGTTCGGAATGCTTCTTTCCGGCGCGCGCCCGCATCTCGAAGCCGCAGGGCTCAGGCTCATCGTCCCGCTTCGTTCCGGCTATCTCGATACGCGCCCCCTCATCGGCCTCGACGCGAAGACGCGGCTCATAGAGGCCGATCTCGCCGATCTCGCGCTCTGGATCGAAAGCCGGAATCTCGCGCCGGCGGTGCTGCTCGGGCACTCGCTCGGCGCGCCTGTCGCGGCCGCTTTCGCGGCGGCGCGGCCCGCGCTCGTCTCCCGGCTGATCCTTCTTTCCGCGAATCCCGGCCGCCCCGCCATGGCGAGCGATCCGCTCGCAAAGGAGCTCTACGAGGGCTATCGCAACCTCTCCGCGCGCGGCGGCCTTGCTCGCGCGGTGACGCTGGAGTTCAGCCGGCACTATCCGAACGAGGCGAGCGCGCGCGCGATTCTCGAACGGATGTTCGGCGCCGCCCCCGCCGACAGGGCGGCGATGGAGGGGGAAGGCGCGGCGGCCTCCGTCTATGGCTGGTTCCCTGATCTCTACGCCGCCTCCGTCGCGGGGATCGCGGAGGATTACGCCTTCGCGATGGACGGAGCCGGGGCGCAGCCGCCGCAGGGCATGCCTGTTCTCGCCCTGCACGGCGGGGAGGATCCTCTCTGTCCGCCCGGGGACGCATTCGCCTTCGCCGGCTCCGGGGCGCGGGCCGTGATCATCCCCGGCGCCGGCCATTTCGCCCCGGCGAGCCATCCCGCGCCGGTCTGGGAGGCGGTGGGGGCCTTTGCGCGCGGCGAGGAAAAGACCGGCTGAAGGATTGTCCTTTCTCCCCCTCCCGCACTATGTCGTGCCAAACGGAGGAGAGAGGCCGAGATGCTTAACCTGGGGTCGAAGGGCGCGGCGCCCGCGCCTGCCGCCGATGTCGTCAAGGACGGGACGGACGCCAGCTTCATGGCGGACGTCGTGGAGGCGTCCAAGAGCGTCGCCGTCATCGTCGATTTCCACGCCGAATGGTGCGGGCCCTGCAAGACGCTCGGCCCGGCGCTTGAGGCCGCAGTGCGGGGCGCGAAGGGCAAGGCGAAGCTCGTCAAGATCGACATCGACCGCAACCCGCAATTCGCCGCGCAGCTCCGCGTCCAGTCCATTCCCGCCGTTTTCGCCTTCGTGAACGGCCGGCCGGTGGACGCGTTCATGGGCGCGCTGCCGCCTTCCGAGATCAAGGCTTTCGTCGACCGCGCGGCCGCCGAGGGTGGGGCCGGCGCCGCCGAGGCCGCGGGGATCGAGGAGGCGCTGGACGCCGCCGACCAGATGCTTGCCGAAGGCGCCGTCGCCGATGCGGCGGACACGTTCGGCGCCGTGCTCGAGGCCGAACCCGAGAACGCCCGCGCGCTCGCCGGCCTCGCCCGCGCCTTCGCGGCGGCGGGGCGGCCCGACCAGGCGCGCGCGGCGCTCGATTCCGCGCCTGCCGCGATCGCGAACGACCCCGCGCTCGTCGCCGTCCGCGCCCAGCTCGACCTTGCGGACCTCGCCGCCGGGGCGGGCGAGGCGGCGGAGCTTCGGAAGGCGGTCGAGGCAAATCCGGGCGACCATCAGGCGCGCTACGACCTCGCGCTCGCCCTCCTCGCCGAGGGCGACGCGGAGGGCGCGATCGAGGCGCTGCTGGAGCTTTTCCGGCGGGACCGGGAGTGGAACGAGGGCGCGGCGCGCGCGCAGCTCTTCAAGATCTTCGAATCGTTGGGGGAGAAGAACCCGCTCGCCCTCAAGGGCCGCCGCCGCCTTTCCTCGATGATCTTCGCGTGAGGGCGGCATGACCCGGCATTTCGGCATCGCTGACCTGCCGGAGGCGCTTTCCGTCTTCCCGCTGCCCGAGGCGCTGCTGCTCCCGCGCGGGCGGCTGCCGCTGAACATATTCGAGCCGCGCTATCTCGCCATGTTCGACGACGCGCTGAAGACGCCGCACCGGCTCATCGGCATGGTGCAGCCGGCGGACGCCACGAAGCCGCCTCCGCTCCGAAGCGTCGGCTGCGCCGGCCGCATCGTGAGCTTCTCCGAGACGGAGGACGGCCGCTATCTCGTCGTCCTCGCCGGGATCTGCCGCTTCGCTCCGGTCGAGGAACTGGAAGGCTTCACGCCCTATCGCCGGGTGAAGGCTGACTGGTCGCGCTGGGGCCATGATCTCGGCAAGCGCGACATCGACGAAGGGTTCGACCGCCCGGCCTTCCTTTCGCTTCTGAAGCGCTATTTCGCCGCCGCCGGCCTCTCGACCGACTGGGACAGCCTGAAGGAGGCGGACGAGGAGATGCTCGTCAACTCCCTCGCCATGCTCTGCCCCTTCTCCGCCGAGGAGAAGCAGGCCCTGCTGGAGGCCGACCGGCTGACTGACCGGCGCGCCTCCCTCACGGCGCTCATGGAATTCGCTGTGGCGAGCCAGGGCGAGGACGGGCCGCTTCAATGACCGAGGAGCACAAGGAAAGCGTGGCGGCGGCGGCGGGGGTCGACCGCAAGATGCTCGAAAGCCTCGTCTGCCCGGTGACGCAGAAACCGCTCGACTATGACCGCGAGGCGGGCGAGCTGATCTCCCGCGCCGCCGGCCTCGCCTTCCCGATCCGGGACGGCATCCCGATCATGCTGGTGGACGAGGCGCGGGAGATCGACTGACGGCGCCATATCTGGGGCCGCGCGCCGCCCTGGCCGCCAGATCGGCCTTCGCGCTTGACGCGCCGCCCCGCCCGCCCTACCGACGAAGGGCTGGGAGAGGAAGGGCCGCCGGGTGATCTTCACCAAGCTGAGGCTGCACGGGTTCAAGAGCTTCGTCGATCCGACGGAACTCGTCATCGCGCCCGGCCTCACCGGCATCGTCGGCCCGAACGGCTGTGGCAAGTCCAACCTTCTCGAAGCCCTGCGCTGGGTGATGGGCGAAAGCTCCGCCAAGTCCATGCGCGGCGCGGGGATGGAGGACGTGATCTTCGCCGGCGCCGCCTCCCGCCCCGCGCGGCATTTCGCGGAGGTCGCGCTCAGCATCGACAATTCCGCCCGCACCGCCCCCGCCGCCTTCAACCGCCACGAGACGCTGGACGTGATCCGCCGCATCACGCGGGACGCCGGCAGCGCCTTCAAGGCGAACGGGGACGATGTGCGCGCCCGCGACGTGCGGATGCTCTTCGCGGACGCCGCGACCGGCTCGCAATCCCCCGCCCTCGTGCGGCAGGGGCGGATCGCGGAGCTCATCAACGCAAAACCCTCCGCGCGGCGTGCGATCCTCGAGGATGCGGCGGGAATCGGCGGGCTCTGGCAGCGGCGGCATGAGGCGGAGCTGAAGCTTTCTAGCGCGGAGACGAATCTCGCCCGCGTGGCGGACGTGATCGAGGGGCTCGACCAGCGGCTCGCCGCGCTCGCCCGGCAGGCGCGGCAGGCCGCCCGCTATCGCGAGATCGCCGCGGCGCTGCGGCGGGCGGAAGCGATGGCGCTCTGGCTTCGCTGGCGCGAGGCGGAGGCGGCGCGGGAGGCGGCGGCGACCGCGCTCGCAGAGGCGCTCACGGCCGCAGGGCGCGCGCGCGAGGTGGCGGAGGCCGCGCTGCCCCCGCTTCGGGAGGAGGAGATGGTCGCCGCCGCCGTGCTCCAGCGCCTCGCCGTGGAGCGGGACCGGTTGAAGGAACGGGAGGCGGAGGCGGAGGCCGCGCTCCAGGCCCTCGCCGCCCGCGCGGCGCAGATCGCCCGGGATGCGGAGCGCGAGGCGCAGCTCCGCGCCGACGCCGGCGGGATGATCGAGAAACTGGAGGCCGAGGAGGAGGCGCTGATCGCCGCCCGCGCCGGCCATGACGAGGCCGCAAAGGCGGCGGACGAGGCGGCGCGCGCCGCCTCCGCCCGGTTAGAGGTCGCGGAGGTCGAGACCGACCGCCTGAACGCAGAGGCGGCGCGCCTCGCCGCCGCGTCGCAGGCCGCGGCGCGTCGGTTGAAGGAAGTCGAGGCCGCTGCGGCGCGCGCAGCCAAGGGCGCGGCGGATGCCGCATCGGCCGCGGAGGAGGCGACGCGGCGGCTGGAGGCGGAGGAGGCGCGCCGCACAGCCGCAACCGGAGTCGCGGCGGATGCGGCGAAAAAAGCCGAGGCGGCGGAGGCCGCGCTGATCGCCGCGGAGGCGGCGCGGGCCGAGGCGCAGGGCGAGGAGGCGGAGCGCCGCGCCGCCGCCTCCGCCGCTTCGGGCGAGCTCTCCGCGCTCCGCGCCGAGGTCGCCTCGCTCGAATCGCTGCTGGCGCGGGACAAGGGCGCGACGGAGGCTGTGCTGGACCGGATTTCGGTCGCCCCCGGATACGAGGGCGCGCTCGGCGCCGCGCTGGACGAGGATCTTAAGGCGCCGCTGGCGGTCAGGGGGTCGGGCTGGGCCGCGCTTCCGCCCTATGGCGAGGCGATCGAACCGCCGCCGGGCGCGGAGCCGCTAGCCCCGCATGTCGCCGCGCCGGACGCCCTCGCGCGCCGGATCGTCCGGATCGCGGTGGCCCCGGCGGAGGCGGGCGATGCGATGCAGGCCGCGCTCGCGCCCGGCTGGCGACTCGTGAGCCGGGAGGGAGACCTCTGGCGTTGGGACGGGTTCCGGCAAAGAGCGGCGGATGCGCCTTCCGCGGCTGCGGAGCGGGCGTGCGCTGTACCGCCCACGCACCGTGCGAGCCGTCGGGCAGCACCAGCAACGTGGTCAGGAT
>JAUIDE010000066.1 GCA_030429105.1 Alphaproteobacteria bacterium | reverse complement strand
GCCAGATCGTGCGCACCGCCGCCTCGTGGAAGGCCGGGGCGAACCAGCCCTCGGGCCGGTCCAGCGCCCGCGCGCCGATCACCAGCATCGGCAGAACGAAGCCGAGGAGAAGCGGCCCCGCGCAGGCGAGGCAGGCCGCCCGCCCGCGCCAGCCCGCGAGCCGCGCCCGCTCGATCGGCCGGTACCGGCGGGAGAGCGAATGGAACCGCCGCCCCCGCCGCCCCGCGCTTTCGAGCCCGATCAGCAGCAGCACGAAGACGAGGATGACGCAGGAAATCTGCGCCGCCCCGCCGGCGTTCGACCCTTCGAGCCAGACGGAGAAGACCCCGGCCGTCAGCGTCCTGACCGCGAAATAATCCACCGCGCCGAAATCGTTGAGCGTCTCCATCATCACGACCGCCACGCCCGCCGCCACCGCCGGCCGCGCGAGCGGCAGCGCGACGCGGAAGAACGTCTTCCACGGCCCGCAGCCGAGCGAGCGCGCGACCTCGAGCGCGCAGACGGACTGCTCGCGGAACGCCGCCCGCGCGAGGAGATAGACGTAAGGATAGAGCGAAAGCGTCAGCACGAACCCGGCGGACCAGATCGTCCTGATTTCCGGGAACCAGTAATCCCGGCTGTCCCGCCAGCCGAAAAGCTCCCGCAGGCCCACCTGGACCGGCCCCGAATATTCGAGGAAATCGGTGAGCGCATAGGCTCCGATATAGGCCGGCACGGCGAGCGGCGCGAGCATCGCCCAGTCGAAGAAGCGCCTTCCGGGGAAGTCGGTCATCACTGTCAGCCAGGCCGCGCCCGTCCCGATCATCGCGGCGCCGAGGCCCGTCATCGCCATCAGGATGACGGAATTCCAGACATAGCCGGGGAGCACCGTGGCCAGCAGATGCGGCCAGATGTTCTCCCGCGGGAAGAACGCCATCCACCCTACGGCGAGGATCGGCGTCAGGATCGCCGCGGCGATCAGCAGCGCGCCGAGCGTCCAGAGATCGGGAAGCCGGCTTCGCGCGGCGCGGGCGGCGTCGATGAAGGCCATCGGTTCCTGAGCGTTCCTGTCAACCATCCCCGCGTAACGAAGCCCCGCGCCCTTGTCCAGCCGCCCCGCCGCCTATAGGA
This sequence comes from Alphaproteobacteria bacterium, assembly GCA_030429105.1. GTDB lineage: Bacteria > Pseudomonadota > Alphaproteobacteria > Rhodobacterales > Rhodobacteraceae > Pikeienuella. The sequence continues at coordinate 22,470 of JAUIDE010000066.1, read as the reverse complement.
GAAGCGCGATCAGAGGAGCGGCCCGATGCAGCAGCAGCCGACAAGCTTTCAGGAGATCGTCCTGCGGCTCCAGACCTATTGGGCCGGCAAGGGCTGCGCCGTGCTGCAACCCTATGACATGGAGGTCGGCGCCGGCACCTTCCATCCGGCGACGACGCTCCGGAGCCTCGGCCCGAAGGCCTGGGCCGCCGCCTATGTCCAGCCCTCGCGCCGGCCGACGGACGGGCGGTATGGAGACAACCCCAACCGCCTCCAGCACTATTACCAGTTCCAGGTCATCATCAAGCCGAGCCCGCCGGACCTTCAGGCGCTCTATCTCGGCAGCCTCGAAGCCATCGGGATCGACCTTTCGCTCCACGATGTCCGCTTCGTGGAGGATGACTGGGAAAGCCCCACCCTCGGCGCCGCCGGCCTCGGCTGGGAGGTCTGGTGCGACGGGATGGAGGTGAGCCAGTTCACCTATTTCCAGCAGGTGGCGGGGCATGAATGCCGCCCCGTTTCCGGCGAGCTGACCTACGGGCTCGAACGCCTCGCCATGTATGTGCTCGGCGTCGAGCACGTGATGGACATGCCCTTCAACGCCCCTTCCGCGCCCATTCCGCTCACCTACGGAGACGTCTTCCGCCAGACGGAGCGGGAATACAGCCGCTGGAATTTCGACCAGGCGGATACGGAAACCCTCCTCCGCCATTTCGAGGATGCGGAGGCCGAATGCCGCCGCACGATCGGGGCGCCGGCGGTGGACCCGAAGACGGGGCGGGAGATCGCGATGGCCCATCCCGCCTATGACCAGTGCATCAAGGCGAGCCACATCTTCAACCTGCTGGACGCCCGCGGCGTCATCTCCCCCACCGAGCGGCAGGCCTACATCGCCCGGGTCCGCGCGCTGGCGAAGCTCTGCGCCGACGCCTTCCTGACGACGGAAGCCGGACGGGCGGCGTGACGATGCAGAGAACGCGCGCCCCGCTCGCCCCTTGGCCCGTGCGACCAGCACGGGCCGCGCCCTCCCTCCCCCCGGGGAGGGCGCATCGCGACGTCGCGAGACGCGCAACCGTGCATGTTCGTGACGCGATAAACCGCTTCGTCCATTCGCTCCAAAGCGCCCTCCCGAGGGAGGGCGCGGCCCTCACCGCATATCCCGAAGGGCGCTGAGATGAACGGCCGCTACCTCGCCGGCGGGCTCGTCGCCTTCGCGCTCCTCTTCGGCGCCGTGCTCTGGTGGTTCCAGACGCGCGGCCATTACGTCACCGTGGAAGGCGTCCAGTCCGTCCTCGTGGCCGGGGAGACCATCCCCGTCGCCCATTACGAGGGGATCGACGCCGCTTCCTCTCCGCTGAAGCTCCGCGGCTGCTTCCGCGCCGAGGGGCTGGACGGGCCGGAGGCCGCCGAGGCCGATCCGCTCGTCGCCCCCGGCTGGTTCGAATGTTTCGACGCGGAGCGCATCGCGCAGGATCTCGGCGCCGGCCGCGCCCGCGCGATCCTCGCGGAATTCAACGAACCCTACGGGTTCGACCGGATCGTCGCCTCCTATCCGGACGGGCGCGCCTATCAGTGGCGGCAGATCAACCGATGCGGCAAGGCCGCCTTCGACGGGGACCCGCTCCCCGCAGGCTGCCCCCCGAGGGACGAATGACATGGCCGACCTCCTGCTCGAACTCTTTTCCGAGGAAATCCCGGCCCGGATGCAGGCCCGCGCGGCGGAGGACCTGAAGCGCCTCTTCACCGAGGCTATGGTCGCGCGCGGCCTCACCTATTCCGCCGCCGCCGCCTTCGCGACCCCGCGCCGCCTCGCCCTCTCCGTCACCGGCCTGCCGAAGGCGACGATGCCGGTGCGGGAGGAGCGGAAAGGGCCGCGGACGGACGCGCCGGAGGCCGCGCTCGAAGGCTTCCTCCGCTCCACCGGCCTCTCCCGTGACAGGCTGGAGAAGCGGGCGGACAAGAAGGGCGAGGTCTGGTTCGCCGTGATCGAGGCGCCGGGCCGCCAGGCCGCCGAGGTGATCGCGGAAATCGCGCCGGAGGTCATCCGCGCCTTCCCCTGGCCGCGCTCCATGCGCTGGGGGAGCGGGGACCTGACCTGGGTGCGCCCGCTCCGCTCCATCCTCTGCATCCTCTCCGACGAGGCGGGGGCGGACGTGGTGCCCTTCGAGATCGGCGGCGTGGCCTCCGGCGGGGAGACGGAAGGCCACCGCTTCATGGCCCCCGCCCGCTTCGCCCCCCGCGATTTCGACGACTACGCGAAGCGCCTCCTCGCCGCGAAAGTGGTGCTCGACCCGGAGGAGCGCCGCGCCCGCATCCGGGCCGACATGGCCAACCTCGCTTTCGCCGCCGGCATGGAAGTGGTGGAGGACGAGGGGCTCTTTGCCGAGGTCGCCGGGCTCGTCGAATGGCCGGTCGCGCTGATGGGCGAGATCGAGGCACGCTTCCTCGGCCTCCCCCCCGAAGTGCTCCGCACCTCGATGAAGGAGCACCAGAAGTTCTTCTCCCTCCGCAACCCGAAGACGGGGCGGATCGAGCGCTTCGTGACCGTCGCCAATATCGAGGCGCCGGATGGCGGCGCGACGATCCTGAAGGGCAACCTCCGGGTGCTGGCGGCGCGGCTCTCCGACGCGCTCTTCTTCTGGGAGAACGACCTTCGCACGGTCGAGCGCGGGGGCATGGAGGCGCTGGGCGCGAAGCTGGAGACTGTAACGTTCCACTCGAAGCTTGGCACACAGGCCGACCGCGTGAAGCGCATCGCCGCCCTGGCGCGGGAAATCGCACCGATGGTCGGCGCGGACCCGGAGGCGGCGGAGAAGGCCGCGCTCGTCTGCAAGGCGGACCTGACCTCGGAAATGGTCGGCGAGTTCCCCGAATTGCAGGGCGTGATGGGGGAATATTACGCCAAGGCCGCGTGGCTGACCGACAACGTGGCCGCGGCGGCGCGGGAGCATTACGCGCCGCTCGGGCCTTCGGACGCGGTGCCGACCGCGCCGGTTTCGGTGGCGGTGGCGCTGGCGGACAAGATCGACATGCTCGCCGGGTTCTGGGCGATTGATGAGAAGCCGACCGGGAGCAAGGACCCGTTTGCGTTGCGGCGGGCGGCTTTGGGGGTGGTGCGGATCGTTCTTGATGGGAACCACAGAGTTCGCCTCAACACCCGACCCGGCCCCTTCAGCGTCGCGTCGGAACTTGTTGGCGAAAGAGAGCGCGACAACGGGCGTGGATACGCGGATACGAATGAGTTGCTCGCCTTCTTCGCTGATCGCCTGAAAGTCCATCTCCGCGGCGCAGGCGTCCGGCATGACGTGATCGACGCCTGTTTCCGCCTCGGCGGGCAGGACGATCTCGTTCTCCTCGTCGCCCGCGTCCGCGCGCTGCAGGCCTTCCTCGGGACGGAGGAGGGCGCGAACCTCCTCGCCGGCTATCGCCGCGCGGCGAACATCGTCGCCGCCGAGGCGAAGAAGGATGGCGGGGCGGAAGGCGCGCCCGACCCCGCCCTCGCCCGCGAGGCGGAGGAGCGGGCCCTCTTCGCCGCGCTCGATGCGGCGGAGGCCTCCATCGGCCCGGCGCTGGAGCGGGAGGATTTCGCCGCCGCGATGGAGGCGATGGCCGGGCTCCGCGCGCCCATCGACGCCTTCTTCGAGAAGGTGCAGGTAAACGCTCCCGAGCCCGAAACCCGCCTCAACCGCCTCCGCCTCCTCGGCCGCATCCGCGAGGTGATGCACCAGGTGGCGATCTTCTCCGCCATCGAAGGCTAGCGCCGGAGGCCGGGTCGCCCGGCCCCGGCAAAAGGTTAATTTTTCGGACAGACCCGTTGAATATCAATGGGTTGACCTCGATAACCACGGTTATCCCGCCGAAGTCGGCCTCTTTCGACCTGTCGGCATGAGCGCCACGGACCCGAAAAGCGGGTCTCCGGGGGAGACCCGCAGGGGCCGTTCGCCCGGAGGCGAAGGCCGGAGGGCGAGGGGCGCCAAGCCGCCGCGTCGGGCTGCATCGGCGCGCGGCCGCCCGGGCGGACGCGTCTCGCGGCCGCCTGGGGGCGGGCGGCCGCGGGCCGATCCGCGGGGCGGATCGGCCGGGCGCTCACCCCCTCAGCGGTTCATCCGGTTGGCGATCAGGTCGTCCACCACCGAAGGGTCGGCGAGGGTGGAGGTATCCCCCAGCGCCCCGAAGTCGTTCTCCGCGATCTTCCGGAGGATGCGCCGCATGATCTTGCCCGAGCGGGTCTTCGGCAGGCCCGGCGCCCACTGGATGAGGTCCGGCTTCGCGATGGGCCCGATCTCCTTCCGCACCCAGTCCGAAAGCTCCTTCCGCAGCGCCTCCGTCGGCTCCTCCCCGCTCATCAGGGTGACATAGGCGTAGATGCCCTGCCCCTTCACATCATGCGGATAGCCGACCACCGCGCTTTCGGAGACCTTCGGATGCGCGACGAGGGCGCTCTCCACCTCCGCCGTGCCCATCCGGTGGCCGGAGACGTTCAGCACGTCGTCCACCCGCCCGGTGATCCAGTAATACCCGTCCTCGTCCCGCCGGCAGCCGTCCCCGGTGAAGTAGTAGCCCTTGAAGTCGGAGAAGTAGGTCTGCACGAACCGCTCATGGTCGCCCCAGACGGTGCGCATCTGCCCCGGCCAGCTGTCCTTGATGCAGAGCACGCCCTCCGCCTTCGTCTCCGTGATCTCCTTGCCCGTCACCGGATCGAGGATCACCGGCTGCACGCCGAAGAAGGGTTTGGTCGCTGAGCCGGGCTTGGTCGACGTCGCGCCTGGCAGCGGCGTGATGAGATGCCCGCCCGTCTCCGTCTGCCACCAGGTGTCGACGATGGGGCACTTCCCCTTGCCGACGACCCGGTTGTACCATTCCCAGGCCTCGGGGTTGATCGGCTCGCCGACCGTGCCGAGGAGCCGGAGGGAGGAGAGGTCGCATCCCTCCACCCACTGCTCCCCCTGCCCCATCAGCGCGCGGATCGCCGTGGGCGCCGTGTAGAACTGGTTGACCTTGTGCTTCTCGCAGACCTTCCAGAAGCGCGAGGCGTCCGGATAGGTCGGCACGCCCTCGAACATCAGCGTCGTCGCCCCGTTCGCGAGCGGGCCGTAGACGATATAGCTGTGCCCCGTCACCCAGCCGACATCGGCGGTGCACCAGAAGATGTCCCCCTCGTGATAATCGAAGGTCAGCTCATGCGTCATCGCCGCATAGGTGAGATAGCCGCCCGTGGTATGGACGACGCCCTTAGGCTTCCCGGTGGAGCCCGAGGTGTAGAGGATGAAGAGCGGGTCCTCCGCCCCCATCGGCTCCGGCGCGCAATCGGGGGAGGCGTCGGCCATCGCCGCGCGCAGGTCCACGTCCCGCCCTTCCGTCCAGGTCGTCTGCCCGCCGGTATGCTTCACGACGAGGCATTTCACCCGATCGGAACAATGCAGCAGCGCCGCGTCTGCGTTGGACTTGAGCGGCGTCGCCCGCCCGCCGCGCGGCGCATGGTCCGCCGTGATGACGATGTTCGCCCCTGAGTCGTTCACCCGGTTCGCCAGCGCGTCCGGGCTGAACCCGGCGAAGACGATGGAATGGACGGCCCCGATCCGCGCGCAGGCGAGCATCGCATAGGCCGCCTCGGGGATCATGGGCAGGTAAAGCACCACCCGGTCGCCCTTCTTCACGCCCTGGTCCTTCAGAACGTTCGCCATCCGGCAGACCTGCTCGTGAAGCTCGCGATAGGTGATCTTCGCGTCCCTGGCCGGGTCGTCCGATTCCCAGATGATCGCCACCTGGTCGCCCCGCTTCGCGAGGTGCCGGTCCACGCAATTGGCGGAGACGTTCAGCTTCCCGTCCTCGAACCAGCGGATCGAGACGCCGGGATGCGCGAAGCTCGTGTTCTTGACCTTCGTGAAGGGCTCGATCCAGTCGATGCGCTTCTTCGCCTCCTCGCCCCAGAAGCCCTCCGGGTCCTCAACGGAGCGGCGATACATCTCCTCGTATCGCGCCGCGTCCACATGGGCGCGCGCCACGGTCTCCGCCGCAGGCGCGTGAATGCCGCCAGTCATGGCCGTTCCTTCCTTGTCGTCCGTCTTCTCTTCGGGGTCGCGCCCCGTTCAGAGCGCCAGATATTCCTGGCGCAGCTCCGCATTGTCGAGCACCTCCTGCGCCGTCCCGTCGAAAACGACCTGCCCCATGTCGAGGATGATCGCCCGGTCGGCGAGGTGGAGCGCGGCGATGGCGTTCTGCTCGACGATGATCGTGGTCATGCCGAGCGTCTTGATGTGCTCCAGCGTCCGCTCGATCTCCTGCACGATCACGGGCGCGAGGCCCTCATAAGGCTCGTCGAGGAGAAGGAGCTTCACGTCGCGCGCGAGTGTGCGGCCGATGGCGAGCATCTGCTGCTCGCCGCCCGAAAGCGTCGTGCCCTCCTGCTTCCGCCGCTCGCCCAGCCGGGGGAAGAGCTCATAGATCCGCTCGATGGACCAGCCCTTCGGCGGCGCGATCTGCGCGAGCTGGAGGTTCTCCTCCACCGTCAGGCCCTGGATGATCCGCCGGTCCTCCGGCACGAGGCCGACGCCGGCCGCCGCGGCCTGGTGGGACTTCATGTCATGCAAGGGCTTGTGGTCGAGCCAGATCTCGCCCTTCTGCACCTGCGGCGCGTCGACCCGCGCAATGGCGCGGAGCGTCGAGGTCTTGCCCGCGCCGTTCCGCCCGAGCAGCGCCACGATCTCCCCCTCGTGGATGTTGAAGCTCACGCCCTGCACGATGTAGCTCTCGCCGTAATAGGCGTGGATGTCGTGGGCGGAGAAATAGGCCGGGGCCGAGCCGACATTCTTCGATTTCATCACATGCTCCCCCAGCTGCGCCTGGCTTCTGATGTCTAGCGGGCTCATGTCGCCCCTCCCTTGATCCGGATCAGTTTCGCGTCAGAGATGCGCGCCGCCGAGATAGGCTTCTTGCACCTTCGGGTTGCCCTTGATGTTCTCCGGCAGGTCCTCGACGATCGGCGAGCCTTGGGCGAGCACCGTGATCTTCTGCGCGAGGCTGAAGACGACGTGCATGTCATGCTCGATCACCACCATGGTGATGCCCGTGGCGCTGATCTCCTTCAGCAGGTCGATGGTGGCGTTCGTGTCCGCCCGCGCCATGCCCGCCGTCGGCTCGTCCAGCAGCAGGAGCTTCGGCTTCTGCACCAGCCCCATCGCAAGCTCCAGCCGGCGCTTGTTGCCGCGGGACTGGGAATTCGCCGTCTGGTGCCGCTTGTCGGCGAGGTTGACGCTGGCGAGCGCCTCCTCCGCCTGCTCCCGGATCTCGCGCTCGCCCTGGAGCGGGGACCACATCGAGGGCTTGTAGGCGCCGTCGCGCTTCGCAAAGGCCGGGATCATGACGTTCTCGAGCAGCGAGAGGTCGCCGAAGATTTCCGGAGTCTGGAAGACGCGGGTGACGCCTGCCTGGTTGATCTCGTGCGGCTTGAGACCGATCAGCGACGAGCCGTCGAAAGTCACGGAGCCGGTGTCCGGGATCAGCCTGCCGACGAAGCAGTTGAGCAACGTGGACTTGCCGGCCCCGTTCGGCCCGATGATGGCGTGGAGCGACCCCTGGGCGATGCTGAGATTGACGTCGCGGAGCGCCTGGAGTCCGCCGAAGCGCTTGTTGACGTTCTGGACTTCGAGAATGCCCATTTTTACTCTCCTCACTCGGCCGGGGTCGCGACGGCGCCACCCGTCTTCTCGTCGGCCTTTTTCTTCCGGCCCTGCGTCAGGCGCCGGAGGCCTTCCATAAGGCCGCCGGGAAGGAAGATGACCACGGCCATGAACATGAGTCCGAGGGTCAGGTGCCAGCCCTTGCCGACGAACGGGTAGATGACGGAGACCACGAAATCCTCGAGCCCGTCAGGCAGCCAGTAGAACCACTGGTGCAGCACGGTTTCGTTGATCTTGGAGACGACGTTCTCCATGTACTTGATGAAGCCCGCGCCGAGCACCGGCCCGATCAGCGTGCCGGCGCCGCCGAGAATGGTCATCAGAACCACCTCGCCGCTCGCCGTCCAGAACATGCGGTCCGCGCCCACCTGGGTGTCCATCGCGACGAGCAGCCCGCCGGCGAGCCCGGCATACATGCCGGAGATGATGAAGGCGGTCAGCGTATAGGGCCGCGTGTTGACGCCCGTATAGTTGAGCCGGTTCTGGTTCGTCTTCACCGCCCGCAGCATCATGCCGAAGGGCGAGCGGAAGATGCGCATGGAGACGTAGAAGGCGATCAGCATCACCACGGCCGCGAAATAATAGCCGAAGTTGAAGGTGAAGAGCCAGTCGCCGACCGAGAGCTGCCAGCTCGCCCGCATGTCGATCCCGAAGAGCCCCGCGGTCGGCGTCGCCCCGTCGAGAAGCGGCGCGTCGAGGATGCGCGGGTCGTTGATCTTCGGCTGGAGCCCCGTCTCGCCGCCCGTGATCGGCGTCAGCACCGAATAGGCGAGGGAATAGGACATCTGCGCGAAGGCGAGCGTCAGGATCGAGAAGTAGATGCCGGACCGGCGCAGCGAGATGAACCCGACAAGCGCGGCGAAGATTCCCGCGACGATGATCGAGACGACGATGGCCGGGATGACGTTCATCGTCAGCAGCTTCATCATCCAGATCGCAGCGTAGGAGCCGACCCCTAGGAAGGCGGCGTGACCGAAGCTGAGATACCCGGTCAGCCCGAAGAGGATGTTGAAGCCGATCGCGAAGATCCCGAAGATCACGAGCCGCTGCATCAGGTCCGGATAGCCGGCGTTGAACTGCGCGAGGTTCGATCCCTCCGGAAACGGATTGAGGATGAACGGGGCGAGGACAAGCGCTGCGGCGACGAGCAAGAAGAGCCGCAGGTCCGATTTGTCGAGGTTCAGCATGGCTTACTGCTCCATCACGCCCTTGCGGCCCATCAGCCCGCGCGGGCGGGTGAGGAGCACGACGATGGCGACGAGGTAGATGATGATCTGGTTGATGCCGGGGATGAGCTCCAGAACCTCGGTCATGGAAGCGAAGCTCTCAAGCACGCCGAGCAGAAAGCCGGCGAGAACCGCTCCTCCGAGCGAGCCCATCCCCCCGACCACCACGACGACGAAGGAGAGGACGAGGAAGTCCATCCCCATGTGGTAATTGGGCGAGTTGATCGGCGTGTACATCACCCCCGCAAGCCCGGCGACGCAGGCCGCGATCGCGAACATGATCGTGAAGCGCTTGTCGATGTTGATGCCGAGAAGGCCGACCGTCTCCCGGTCCGCCATCCCGGCGCGGACGACCATGCCGAAGGTGGTGAACTGGAGGAACGCGAAGACGGCGGCGATCATGACGGCGGCGAAGGCGAAATAGATCAGGCGCCAGTAGGGATAGATGATCGAGCCCGGGTCGAGCCCGATCATCGCGCCGAAGTCGAAACTGCCGGCGAAGGCGGAGGGCGCCGGGGTCGGGATCGGGTTCGCGCCGTAGTAGAACTTCACGATCTCCTGGAGGACGATCGCGAGGCCGAAGGTGACGAGGATCTGGTCCGCGTGCGGCCGCTTGTAGAAATGCTTGATGAGGCCGCGCTCCATGGCGAGGCCGACGACGATCATGATCGGGATCGCGAAGAGGATCGAGAGCGGCACGGACCATTCGATGATCGCCGCTCCTGTCTCCGGCCCGAACCATTCATGGACATAGGGCGTCTCCACCTTCAGCGGATTGCCGAGAAAATCCTTCCGCGTCGGGTCCACGGTGACATGCGCGAGACTGAGGAGCCGGCTCAGCGTCACCGCGCAGAAGGCGCCGAGCATGAAGAGCGCGCCATGCGCGAAATTCACCACGCCGAGCGTGCCGAAGATCAGCGTCAGGCCGAGCGCGATCAGCGCATAGGCGGAGCCCTTGTCGAGCCCGTTCAGAATCTGAAGGATGATCGCTTCCATCGCTCCCCTCCCTTGTTGCAGGACGCGGCGTTACGCTCCCGGCCGCTGCGGCGGGAAGCGAAAGCACGAAGTCGCGGGGCGGCGCGCCGCCCCGCGATCGGTCGGCGCGGATCAGGCGCCGGGGTTGCAGGTGCCGAGCGCGCCGCCCGCGAATTGCGGATGGTCGTGCGGGTAGGTGACCTGCTCGGTCGGCGTCACCTCGACGATCTCGACGAGGTCGAACTCGTTCTCCGGGTTCTCCTTGCCCTTCACCACCACGACGTCCTTGAAGCACTGGTGGTCCTCGGCGCGATAGAGCGTCGGGCCGTTGCCGAGGCCGTCGAACTCGAAGCCCTCCAGCGCCTCGACCACTGCGCAGGGATTGAAGGAGCCCGCACGCTCCACCGCGTCCGCATAGAGCAGCGCCTGCACATAGCCGGTATGCGCCGCCTGGCTCGGCGGGAAGCCGTATTTCGTGCCGAAGGACTGCACGAAGGCGTTGGTGCCGATATAGCGGGAACCGAGCTGGTTCTCGAGCTTCCAGTCCCAGTTCTGGGAGCCGAAGATGCCCTTGATGTTCTGGCCGGCGCCGCGCGCCATCAGCTCGGAGTAGAGCGGAACGACGATCTCGAACTGCTTGCCGTTGACCATGCGGTCGCGCAGGCCGAACTGCACCGCGTTGGTCAGCGAGTTCACCATGTTGCCGCCGTAATGGACGAGGACGAGGATGTCCGCATCCGACTGGACGACCGGCGTGATGTAGGAGGAGAAGTCCGTCGCCGCGAGCGGGGTGAGGACCTTGTTGACCGTCTCCCAGCCCATGGCCTCGGTCGACTCGAGCACGGCCTGCTCGGTCGTGTAGCCCCAGTTGTAGTCGGCGGTGAGGTAATAGGCCTTGCGGTCCGTCCCGTACTGCTTCGCGAGCACGGGCGCGAGCGCGGCGCCGGACATGTAGGAGTTGAAGAAGTGGCGGAAGCCGTTCGCCTTCCGGTCCTTGCCCGTCGTGTCGTTGGCGTGGGTGAGGCCGGCCATGAAGATGACGCCCGCCTCCTGGCAGAGCGCCTGCACGGCGACCGCGACGCCGGAGGACGAGCCGCCGGTGATCATGATCGCGCCGTCCTTCTCGATCATCGACTTGGCGGAGGCGCGGGCGGCGTCGGACTTCGTCTGCGTGTCGCCGGAGACGTACTGGACCTTCTTCCCGAGGATGCCGTTCCCCTTCAGCGCCTTGGACGTGAAGGTGTTCATCATGCCGCCGTCGCCCTCGCCGTTAAGATGCTCGACGGCGAGCTGGTAGGCGCGGAGCTGGTCGGCCCCCTCGTCGGCGTAGGGGCCGGACTGGGGCACGTTGAAGCCGAGCGTCACGGTCGACCCGGTCGGCTCGTTCAGGTAGCTGGCGCGCGCCTGGCTGGTGAAGATCGTCGGCATCGCGAGCCCGGCGCCGAGCGCGGCGCCGCCACGCAGAAGGCCGCGGCGGGTGAAATTGAACTGAGACATGCGTCCCTCCCGTTGCGCCCCACCGGGCTCCCTGAGGAGGGCGGGGCCGTTGCTTACCTTGCGGAAGATGCAGCACGATGGAAAAATTCACAACAAGGGATTGAAGAGAAACAATATTCTTGTAAAATCTGATAAGGTCTCACATCCCGATTTGTAAATTTTTTACCATCTCGCAAGAATGTTGCGTAACCGCAAGGGGTTCCCGCAATGCAACGGACGATCACCGGGCTCCGGATTCGGGAGCGGCGGAGGGAAATGGGGATCAAGCAGATCGACCTCGCCGCGCGGGTCGGGGTTTCGGCCTCCTATCTCAACCTGATCGAGCGGAATCGCCGGGCCGTCGCCGGCGCGCTTCTGGCGCGGATCGGGCGGGAGCTGGATCTGAGGGTGGAGGAGCTGGACGGTTCGGCCGAACGGCGGCTGCGGGAGGCGCTGGAGGAGCTGGCGGCGGAGCCGGGCGTCGTCGCGGCGGAGGGGGAGGCGCGGCCGGGGCCGGCGGACGAGTTCATCGCCCGGCATCCGGGCTGGGCCCGCGCCGCGGCCTTCGCCCATCGCCGCTGGCGGGAGGCGGCGGCGGAGGCGGAGGCGATGGCGGACCGGCTGGCGCATGACCCTGCGCTCGCCGCCTCCGTCCACGCCATGCGGACGGAGATCGCGGCGCTTCGATCCACCGCGGAGATCCTCGCCGAGGGGCGGGAGATTTCGGTTCCGCAGCGGCGGCGGTTCGAGACGATCATGTTCGAGCAATCCTCACGCCTCGCCGGCTCGGTCGCGAAGCTTGCGGCCTATTTCGACGAGGCGGCGGAGAACCGGCTGCGCCCCGCGCCGAAGGGCCGGGCGGAGGAGGCGCTGGCGGACGCGCCGGAGATCGGGCCGAGGATCGAGGCTATGGCGGAGGCGGCGCGGGCGAAGCTGGAGGCCGAGGGAGACATCGAGGCCGCGCTCCGCCGCGCGACGCCGCGGCCGCCCGAGGCGCCGCCGGAGGCGGGGCGCGCGGCGAGGCTCGCCGCCCTCGCCCTCGCCTATACCCGGCAGGTCCATCGCCGCGCGCTCTTCGACCTTGCGGAGGCCCTGTCGCCCGAGCCGGGGGCGGAGGACCTTCTGGCGCTGATCGAGGCGGAGCTGGCGCAGCGGCTGGCCGATGCGATCCTCGCCCCCGGCCCCGCCTTCCTCGCCCTCGGCGCGCGGCTCGGCTGGGAGGTCGGGGCGCTCGCCCGCGCCTTCGACGGGGACGGGGCGCTGGTGATGCGGCGGCTCGCCTGCCTGGGCGGGATGGGGGGCGCGCCGCGGGCGGCGCATGTGGAGGCGGACGCCAGCGGACGGGTGCTGGCGCGGCGCGGCGCGCTCGACCTGCTGCCAAGGGCGCGGGCGCTCGACTGCCCGGTCTGGCCCGTCCACCGGGCGGCGCCGGGCCCCGCCCCGCTCCCCCTGCCCCTCCGCCTCGCGGACGGCTCCCGCCTCCTCGCGCTCGGGCTGGCGCGGGAGGGGCGGATGGCGGGGGACATGCTGGCGATGACGGCCGAGAGCGCGGCGGGCACGGCCTACGCCGCCGCCGCGGGCGCGGCGCCGGAGCCGGTCGGCCCCGAATGCCGCATCTGCCCGCACGCCGCCTGCCCCTGGCGGCGGGAGCCGGCGGCGGTGGGGTGAGCCTGTGTGCTCACAGTGCGCAGGGGGGTCATGCCTCTGTTATCGCGTGACATTCTCATTTACGACACTTTTGTGACAGTGTGGGGTTCACACCCCCATCCCGGCCCTCTCCCCGAGCGCGGGAGAGTTGACTGGCCGATCCTCTCAGGGCGTCGCCTCGTCCTGCGACGCAAGCCGCCTGCGATCGGGAGGCGGAGGCGTTCGCGCGCCGGGTTGCGGGGTTCGCGCAAGGCGGGCGGCGGGTTTGGAGCGCCCACGGCCCCGGTCAGCGGCTTTCCGGGGGAAAGCCGCAGGGGCCGTTCGCCCGGAGGCGAAGGCCGGAGGGCGAGGGGCGCCAAGCCGACGCGTCGATTGAAGATCTGACCGTGACCGCCGCGGTGGGCGCGGACTCGCGCCCGCCGGGGGGCGGCGGGCGCGGGCGGATCAGCCGCGGGTCTGATCCGCCGGGCGCTTTCGTCTCGCTTGGGACCTATGCCGACGCTGATTGCAAGCCGCCCCGCCCCTCTTCCCGCCCCCGGGGAAAAGCCGGAGCGAAGCGCGCTGCTCAAAGGTCGAGCGCGCCCTGCCCGCCCCGTTCCTCCCGCTTCGCCTTCCGCCCCACATCCTGCGTCAGCGGCAGGCGGACGGGGGAGCCGACGGAGGGAACAGGCGCAGCATGAGGTTTGCGCGCCCACGGCCCCGATCAGCGGCTTTCCGGTGGAAAGCCGCAGGGGCCGTTCGGCCGGAGCCCCTGCGGAGGCCGAGGGGCGCCAAGCCGCCGCGTCGGTCGAAGATCGGGCCGTGGTCGTCGCGGCGAGCGCGGAACGCGGTCGCCGGGGGGGGGCGACGACCGCGGGCCGATTTGACGCGGGTCAAATCGGCCGGGCGCTTATGGCGCCGTCGGCTCGCAATTGCGGTGGGGATGCAGGCGCGTCCCAAAATCGCGGCCTAATTCGCGCTGCGGATCGCCCTGCGCCTCTCCCGAGGGAGAGGGGAGCCGCAACCGGCGCCGCCCGCGATTCCCCCCTCCCGGCGAGAGGGGCGGGAGAAGGCGCGACCCCGGCGGCGGCGTTTCCCGCCGACCCGGCCCAACCGAACGACGAGAACGCCAGCCGCCCCGCAGGCGTTCCGCCCTCCTTCGAGGGGGGAGGACGCCGCGGCGGGCGCGCGCGCCGGCGCCGCCACGGCCGTTCCATGAAAAATCATGCTTCTCCCCGCGCCCCGCCCCGGCAGGCGCGCTTCGCCCCTCCCGGCGGGAGGGGGGAGAAGGGGAGGGCGCAGGCCGGCGGCGGCGCCCCGCCGCCTCACCCGCCCTTCTGAAACAATTCGATCACGACTTTTTCTTCACGAAATCAGAGCTCCGGACCCGATTTCCATGGAAATCTGCCGAATTGGCCCCTCGAACGCCCCCTGCCCCAGCAAGCGCGCCCCCGCGGGCCGGAGGGCGGCGGGGGTTCGCGCGGCGGGTGGCGGGGTTCGCGTGAGACATACCAAGGGTCGAGCAACGCGGCTTCAGTGAAGAAAGCGCCCGGCCGATCCGCCCCGCGGATCGGCCCGCGGCCGCCCGCCCACAGGCGGCCGCGAGACGCGGCCACCCGGGCGGCCGCGGACCGATACAGGCCGACGCGGCGGCTTGGCGCCCCTCGCCCTCCGGCTTGCGCCTCCGGGCGAACGGCTTCGGCATCTCTCCCCCGGAGAGATGCCTGTAGAAGCCGTGGGCGCTTATGGGGCAACGCCGCGCTGACGACGCGGGGCCCGCTCACACATTATCCAGCGTGAACCGCTCGTTCGGGCCCAGCCGCCCGCGCGCCTCCTCCCTGCCCGCGATGATCGCCCCCTCGGGCCAGACGGCGGCGACCACCGCCCCCGTGGGCCGGCGCAGCTCCACCGGCGGCGCCTCGGCGGCGCGGCCGCGCCGCTTCGCCGGGGGCTCGGCGTTGGCGAAGGAGACGCGGGCGCCCGTCCGCTCCAGCAGGGTCTTCGCGATGAAGAGGCCGAGGCCCATGCCCGCCGCCTCCCCGCCCGTCTTCCCCCCGTCGGGCCGCGAGGCGGCGCGGGGGCGGGAGGTGACATAAGGGTCCCCCAGCCTTTGCAGCAGCTCCTCCGGAAAGCCCGGCCCGTCATCCCCGACCGTGATGCGGAGCCCCTGCCCGCCGCCTGCGCGCGGGCGGGAGACGTCGATCCAGATCGTCTCCGCGGCGAAATCGACGGCGTTCTGCACGAGGTTGCGGAGCCCGTGGATCAATTCGGGGCTCCGCCTGACCGTCGGCTGCTCCGGGCCCGCCTCCGCCGCCGGCTTCCCTTCGATCCGGATCACGACGCGCCGGCCGCGGCCGGCATGGGGCTCCGCCGCCTCCTCGATCACGGCGGAGACGGGCGCGCGGCGCACCTGCTCGTCCGCCCGCCCGCCCTGCGCGAGATCGGCGAGGATGACGCGGCAGCGATCCGCCTGCGCGCGGATCAGCTCCGCATCCTCCTTCAGCTCGGGCTGGGCGGACAGCTCCCGCGCCAGTTCGCCCGAGACGAGCTTGATCGTGGCCAGCGGCGTGCCGAGCTCGTGCGCCGCCGCGGCGGCGAGGCCGCCGATGGCGGTCAGCCGCTGCTCCCGCGCCAAAGCCGCCTCCGCCTCCGCCAGCGCGCGGGACATCCGGTATGTCTCCACCGAGACGCGGCGGGCGTAGAAGGTCATGAAGAGGACGGAAATGGTGAGCGCGACCCAGACGCCGAAGACGTAGATCGGCGGCGCGGTCAGGATCGTCCCGTCCGCGAAGCGGAGCGGCAGGCTCAGATGCGCCAGCGCCGAGACGAGGCCGAGCGCCGCCGCCGAGACGATGATCGTGGCGCGGAGCGTGAGCGCGGAGGCGGAGATCGTCACCGGCGCGAGCAGAAGCATCGCGAATGGGTTCGAGAGCCCGCCGGTGAGCGCGAGGAGCGCGGAGACCTGCACGAGGTCGAACAGCATCGAGAAGGCCGCCGCCCGGTGGCTGAGCCGCATCGTCGGCGGGAAGAGCTGCATCGAGATGACGTTGAAGACGACGGAGACGGAGATCACCAGCGCCGCCAGCACCCGCGGCAGGTCGAGCCCGAAGACGAGGTCCGCGAGGATGACCGCCGTCGCCTGCCCGATGACCGCGAGCCAGCGCAGCGTCGTCAGCGTCTCGAGCCGCACCCAGCGGCCCGAGGCCTCGCCCCGCATCAGCTCCTGGAGAAAGCGCGCCGCCATGCGTTTCAGTAACATCGCCGCGAGGGCGGGCAAAGACCCGCGCAAATCGCCGCGCCCCGGCCCCGCCCGGGTGGCGCGGCGGGCGGGGAGCGCGTATCTGCAAGGCGAACGCGCGCCGGATGAAGGAGCCCCGCCATGAAGAGCAGCAGGATCTACGGCCTCGCCGCGCTCGTGCTCGCTGCGGGGCTGGGCGGGGGCGCGGCCTGGTTCGCGATGAACGACAACCCCTTCGCCGAGTGCGGCGGCGGGATGGCGACCGGCGCCGCCGCCATCGGCGGACCCTTCACGCTCGTTTCCGGCGCAGGCGAGCGCGTGACCTCGGCGGAGGTGATCGACCGGCCGGCGCTCCTCTATTTCGGCTACACGTTCTGCCCCGACGTCTGCCCGGTGGACGCGGCGGCGATGGCGCAGACGGCGGACCTGCTGGCCGAACGCGGGCTCGACGTGAAGACCGCCTTCATTACGGTGGACCCGGCGCGGGACACGCAGGAGGTGGTGCGGGATTTCGCGGCCAATCTCCACCCGGAGATGATCGGCCTGACGGGGAGCGAGGCGGAGATCGACGCGGCGAAATCCGCCTATCGCGTCTACGCCCAGAAGGCTCCGAACCAGGCGGCGGACGACCCCTATTACCTCGTCGACCACAGCGCCTTCATCTACCTGATGGCGGCGGAGGACCGGCTGCTCACCGTCTTCCGCCACGGGACGCCGCCCGCGGACATGGCGGAGACGGCTTCCTGCTATCTCCGCGCCGCAGGGGCCTGAGCGGGCGCGGGCTCGGCCGTCGCCAGCCTTACGCCGAGCATCGCCGCGGCGAGGCCGGCGAGCTCCACCAGCCCGAACCGCTCCCCGAACATCGCCGCCGCCATCGCGGCGGTGACGCCGGGGACGAGGAAGAAGAGGCTCGCCGTCCGCGTCGCCGCGCCGCGGCGGAGGAGAACGTAATAGAGCGAGACGGCGCCGATGGAGAGGCCGATCACCATCCAGGCGAGGGCGCCGAGGAATTCGGCGGACCAGTCCACGAACTGATCCTCGTAGAGGAGCGAGGCGAGGCCGGTCAGCCCCGCCGCGGCGGCGTATTGCGTCGCAGCGTCGGCGGCGAGGCGGGAGCGGACTCCGCGTCGGGCCTGCACGATGGAGGCGAGCGAGATCGAGAGGAGGGCGAGGAGGCAGAGCGCCACCTGCCAGGGCCCGATCACGCCGCCCGTCAGCTTCCGCGCCACGACGAGCGCGACGCCGGCGAGGCCGATCGCCATGCCGAGCGCCTGAATCCGCGTCGGCCGCTCGCCGCCGATCATCCGGGCGAGGATCATCGTCGCCACCGGCTGGAGCCCGACGATCAGCGCCGTGAGCCCCGCGCCGGCGCCGAGGGAGATCGCGGTGAAGACGCCGCCGAGATAGACGGCGTGCATCAGGAGGCCGACGAAAACGGCGCCCCCGTAATCGTGCGCCGGCCCCGCGCCGCGCCGGAACTCCCCCGCCGCCCAGGCCCAGAGCCCGAGCGCCCCCGCCGCCAGCGCGAAGCGCAACGTGAGAAAGATCATCGGCTCCGCATGCGGAAGCCCGTATTTTGCGCCGACGAACCCCGTGCTCCACAGGAGCACGAAGAGCGGCGCAGCGAAAAGATGGAGCGCTGTGGGCGCCGGCATGGATTCCGTCCTCGCGGAGACGACGCGGGAGCGTTCTCTATCGGGCGCGCGAGGCGCTCCGGGAAGTGCAAGGATGCACGCTGCGTGGGGCCGGGCGGGCCCGTGCGGTCGCCCGCCTTGCCCTGCCGGCCAAACCGTCGCACACCTTCCGGGAGAAGAGGGAGGCGCGGATGGCGGAGACGGCGCTCATCATCATCGACGTGCAGAACGATTTCTGCCCGGGCGGCGCGCTGGCCGTGGCGGGGGGGGACGAGGCCGTCTCCGCCGCCAACGCGCTCGCCGCGCGCTTCCCCCTCCGCGTGCTGACGCAGGACTGGCACCCGGCGGATCATTTCTCCTTCGTCGACGCCCATCCCGGCGCGATCCCCTTTTCCGAGATCGAGGCGCCCTATGGGCGGCAGACGCTCTGGCCGCGCCATTGCGTGCAGGGGAGCCACGGCGCCGCCTTCCATTACGGGTTGCGGCAGGACGCCGACCTCATCATCCGCAAGGGCTTCCGGCGGGAGATCGACAGCTATTCCGCCTTCTTCGAGAACGACCGGAAGACGCCGACCGGGCTTTCCGGCTATCTCCGCGAGCGCGGAGTCTCCCGCCTCGTGCTCTGTGGCCTCGCGCTCGACTTCTGCGTGAAGTTCTCCGCGCTCGACGGGGCGCGGATGGGCTTCGACGTGACTGTGGCGGAGGACGCCTGCCGGGCGATCGACCTCAACGGCTCGGCGGAGGCGGCGCGGGCGGAGATGCGGGGCGCGGGCGTGCGGCTGAAGCCGATGGCGGAGATCTCCTGATGGTCGACATCGCCAAGCGGGTCTATGACCACAACTGGAAGTTCGACACCATCGTCCGCTCCCTGCTGGATACGGATTTCTACAAGATCCTGATGGCGCAGACGGTGTTCCGCCGGCACCGGGACGTGAAGGTGGAGTTCTCCCTCATCAACCGCTCCCCCGACGTGCCGATGGCGCGGCTGATCGACGAGGGGGAGCTGCGCGAGCAGCTGGACCATATCCGCTCCCTCTCCCTCAGCCGGGGGGAGAGCACCTGGCTCCGCGGCAACACCTTCTACGGCAAGCGCTGGATGTTCGGGCCGGACTTCATGGAATGGTTCGAGGGCCTGCGCCTGCCGCCCTATCACCTTGAGCGACGGGGGGACCAGTACGAGCTGACCTTCGAGGGCGCCTGGCCCGAGGTGATGATGTGGGAGGTTCCGGCCCTCGCCGTCCTCATGGAGCTGCGCGGCCGCGCGGTGCTGAAGGGGATGGGGCAGTTCGAGCTTCAGGTGCTCTACGCCCGCGCCATGGCCCGGCTCTGGGAGAAGATCGAGCGGCTGCGCCCGCTCGAGCGCCTCGCCATCGCCGATTTCGGCACGCGGCGGCGGCATTCCTTCCTCTGGCAGGACTGGTGCGTGCAGGCGATGCTGGAGGGGCTCGGCCCCCGCTTCACCGGCACCTCCAACTGCCTCATCGCGATGCGGCGGGAGGTGGAGGCGATCGGCACCAACGCGCATGAATTGCCGATGGTCTACGCCGCGCTCGCCGGGCGGGGCGGGGACGACGCGGCGCTCGCCGCCGCTCCCTACCGGGTGCTGGACGACTGGCGGAAGGATTATGACGGGAATCTCCTCATCGTCCTGCCCGACACCTTCTCCTCCGCCGCCTTCTTCGCCCGCGCGCCGGAATGGCTGGCGGGATGGACCGGCGTGCGGATCGACAGCGGGGACCCGTTCGCCGCCGCGGAGGCGGTGATCGAGTGGTGGAAGGCGCATGGCCAGAACCCGAAGGAGAAGCGGATCATCTTCTCCGACGGGCTCGACGTGGACCTGATCGGGCGGCTCCACGCCGCCTTCGCCCACCGCGTCACGCTCTCCTTCGGCTGGGGCACGCTGCTGACCAACGATTTCCGCGGGCTGGCGGGGGATGCGCTCGCGCCCTTCTCGCTCGTCTGCAAGGCCGTGGGCGCGGAAGGATTGCCGACGGTGAAGCTCTCCGACAATCCGGTGAAGGCGACGGGCGAGCCCGCGGAGGTGGAGCGCTATCGCCGCGTCTTCGGCGTCGGCGCGCAGCAGCCGATGGCGGTGACGGTCTGAAAAAAAGCGCGGCCCCGTGGGGCGCGCGCGAGTCGAACGGTCTTCGAGGGACAGTGAAGGGATGATGCGCGGGCGATGCGGCGCCCGCCGGGCGCGAATATGGCCAAAGAAAGGCGAAAGCACTTCAACCGAGAGGCGATCAACCTGACAATGGCAAGCAAGATTTACCATTTGATTCAAGGTAAATTTCTACCCGAAGATGATTGCACCAGAGCCGGGAGCGCCAATCTAACTCCTTGAAATAGTTAACGATCGGTGTATTTTCAACGCGGGTGGGTTGTGCAGTGCGTTGTTTCCGACTCCAACCACGTGGGAGCATCCTCCATGAGAGTTTTTCGAAGTCTTGTATTCGCAGCAGCGGTCGCCGGCGCCGCGGCATCCGCGCAGGCGGCGACGTTCGGCTTCACCAACATCACCAACAACAACGCCGGCGACGCGGCGATCGGCGAGGCGCAGTTCTCGCTCGACGTGACGGATGCCGGCGGCGGCCTCGTCGACTTCACCTTCGCCAACGCCGGGCCGGCGCAATCGACGATGGCGACGCTCTATTTCGACGACGCGGCCGGGCTGATCGCCTCCATCGCGCTCAACAATGTCGGCGGGCCGGTCTTCTCGCTCGGGGCGACGCCGCCCGTACTGCCGGGCGGGAATGGCGGGCCGGTGTTCTTCACCACCGATTTCGGCGCGACGGCTTCGCCGCCGCCGCCCTCCAACGGCGTCACGGCGGGCGAATCCTACACGATCACGGCGACCCTTCTGGCGGGGTTCGACTTCGACGACGTGATCGCCGCGCTCAGCGTCGCAGACATCTCTGAAGCCCTGCGTGTCGGCGTGCACGCCATCGCCTTCGCCTCCGGCGGTTCGGAGAGCTTCATCACGGGCGACTCGGCGGTCATCCCCCTCCCCGCCGCGGGCTGGCTCCTCCTCACCGGCCTCGCCGGGCTCGGCTTCGCCGCGAAGCGGCGCAAGGCGGCCTGAAGCCTCCGCGGCCCCGCTCCGGCGGGGCCGCGCCTCAGCCGATCTCCTCGGTCTTCGAGGCTTCGCGCTCCTCGTCCCTCAATCGGTGGAGGTGGGCGATGAAATAGCGCGTCGTCGCGCTGTCCACCGTCCGCTGCGAGGCTGCCTTCCAGGCGTCGTAGGCCTTGGCGTAGTTGGGGAAGATCCCGACGATGTCGAGATTGTCCGGATCGGCGAATTCGGTCCGGCTGGCGTCCTTGAGCTCGCCCCCGAAGACGAGATGAAGGCGGACGGGCATGGCGGCGCTCCCTTGTTGCGGCGCGGCATCCTAGCAGCCGAACGCCCTTCGCCTCAACCCTCGCCGGGAATCGTGTATTTTCAATTATCCAGTGATTTCAATTGATTGATCCCATTGCACCCCGTGTGCAAGCCTCACGCCGCCGGCTTCAGCCGCGCCAGGATGTCCGCATGGAGCGCGGCGGGGCCGACCACGACGCCCGGCATCCGCGGCTCGGCGGCGTTGTAGCGCCAGGCGCCGCCCTTCGCGGTGGAGACGGTCGCGCCCGCCTCCGCGGCGATCAGCTCGCCCGCAGCCACGTCCCATTCCCAGGCCGGGCGGAGCGTAAAGGCGAGGTCGAACCTGCCGGAGGCGACGAGGCAGTGGCGATAGACGAGCGAGTTGCGGAACTCCCGCCTCACCGGCGGCGCCCCGCCCGGCCAGGAGGAGGGGACGACCTGCGCCCGCCCGGCGAGCGCGGAGGCGCCGTCGATCTCGATGCGGGAGGAGACTGCGAGCCGCTCCCCGTTCCGGAAGGCGCCGCCGCCCTTCACGGCCCAGAACATCTCGTCCCGGATCGGGAAATAGGCCGCCGCCGCGACGATCTCCCCCGCCTCGGCCACGGCGAGGGCGTGGCAGAACGTGTCCTCCCCCCGCATGAAGGAGCGGGTGCCGTCGATCGGGTCCACGATGAACACCCGCTCATGCGAGAGCCGGGCCGCATTGTCCTCCGTCTCCTCCGAGAGCCAGCCATAGCCGGGCCGCGCGGCGAGGAGGCGGGAGCGGAGCATGGCGTCGATCTCGAGATCGGCGGCGGTGACAGGGCCGGCGCCGCCCTCCTTCTCCCAGGTGAGGACATCCTTGCGGTGGTGCCGCCGCGCGATCTCCCCCGCCGCGCGGGCGTGATCAAGGAGGAGCGGGAGGTCGCCCTCAGCCGGAGGCAATGGTGAGCCCCTCGACAAGAAGGCTCGGCGCGATGACGCCGCGCGTCCTGTCCGCATCGTTCGCCGCCCGCATCCGGAGGAGGAAGTCGGGGAGGGAGCCGGCGATGGTCAGCTCGTTCACCGGAAAGGCGATCTCCCCGCCCTCCACCCAGAAGCCCGCCGCGCCGCGGCTGTAGGAGCCGGTCGTCGCGGAGATCGAGGAGCCGATCATCGAGGTGACGATCAACCCCTCCCCCATCGCGCGGATCAGGTCCTCCGCCGTCTCCGCGCCCTCGGAAAGCTCCAAAGTGGAGGTCCCCGGCGAGGGCGGGCCGCCGACGCCGCGCCGCGCGCCGCCCGGCGCGGGGAGGCCGAG
>JAUIDE010000065.1 GCA_030429105.1 Alphaproteobacteria bacterium | reverse complement strand
CACCCGCATCCCCGCCTTCGCCAGCGTGTTGGCGAGGTCGGAGGAGCCGGTGAAATCGTCGCCGACGCAGCCGAGCAGCATCATGCATCCCCCGGCAGAGTCAGCCCGGCATTGCGGGCGTAGACCTTGGCGACCGCCGAGTCGTCCTCCCGCCCGAGGCCGGAGCCTGAAGCGGCGACGAATTGCTGGAGCGCCGCGGCGGTGAGCGGGGCGGAGAATTTCGCCCGCCCCGCGATGTCGAGCACGATCCCGAGATCCTTCAGCCAGATGTCCACCGCGGAAAGCGGCGTGTAATCCCCGTCCCGGATATGCGGCCCCCGGTTCTCGAACGCCCAGGAGGTTCCGGCGCATTTGGAGATCACGTCGAGCGTCTGCTCCGGGGAGACGCCCTGCGTCATCCCGAAGGTGATCGCCTCCGCCGCCGCGGCGATGTGGACGCCGACGAGGAGCTGGTTGATCGCCTTCATCGCGCTCCCCGCGCCGGGCTCCGCGCCAAGCCGGAACACCGTCTCCGCCATCGCGTCGAGCGCAGGCGCGGCGGCGGCGAAGGCGGCCTCGGATCCCGAAGCAAGGATGGTGAGCTTCCCCGCCCGCGCCTTGCCGGCGCCGCCGGAGATCGGCGCGTCAAGATAGAGGAGGCCCATCCCTTCCGCCCGCGCGGCGAGGCTCCGGGCGAAATCCGGCGAGACGGTCGGGCAGCAGACAACCGACGCGCCCTTTCGCATGAGCGGCGCGAAGCCCTCCGGCCCGAAGAGCGCCGCCTCCGCCTGCGCGCCGTTGAGAACGACGAGCACGATGATATCGAGCCCCGGCGCGGCGTCGGCCAGCGGCGCGGCGCCGCCGCCCTCCGCCCGGAAGGCGGCGAGCGCCGCCTCGTTCAGGTCATGCCCCGTCACCTCGTGCCCGGCTTCGAGGCAGGCGCGCGCCATGCCGCCCCCCATCGCGCCGAGCCCCACGACACCGATCTTCGCCATGCGTCCTCCCCTGCCCTCCTTCGAGATAACACCCATTAGGGCCCCGGGGGAAAGGGCGGCGATGCACAAAGCCGGGCGAAGCGGCGTTCTCAGTCCGCCGCGGCGCCGAGGCGGCGAACCTCCTCCAGCCATTTGGCGCGGGTTTCGGGCGCGGCGTCGTCGATCCCGCCGAAGACCGTATCCCGCACCGGGCTCATGCCGACGAAGCCGAGGATATGGCGGCGCAGCAGCTTCGTCGCCGCCGAACCGTAGACGAGGCGATAGACGAGGCGCGGCATCTGCATGGTGACGATGGAGCGGGCGCTCCGCCCGGTCAGCAGCGGGCGGAAGAAGGGCGGCTTCTCGATCTCCTCCGCCGCAAAGCCCATCGTCAGCGCCCGTTCGAGGAACCCTTTCAGGATCGCCGGCATGTCCCCGAACCAGAGCGGCCAGACGAGTACGAGATGCTGCGCGCGCCCGATCGCCTCTCGCGCGGCGGTCAGCTCGGGCTCCTCCGGGTCATGCGGCGTGAAGCCCGTGCGGAGCACCGGGTCGATGGGCAGCGCGCCGAGGTCGATCCGCTCGACCTCGTGCCCCGCGGAGCGGGCGCCAGTCTCGTAGGCGTCGGCCAGCGCGGAGCAGAAGCTGGCGGGTTTCGGGTTTCCGTTCACGATCAGGATTCGGGTCATGGCGTCTCCCTCCGGCTGGGTCGGACGGAGCATCGCGCGCGGCCTCGGGCGGCGCCTTGAGCGAGATCAGGCGCGGGCGAGCGCGGCGGGGCCGAAGGCGACGAGATCGACGGGGGCGGGAACGCCCTCCACCCGCTCCGCCGGGAGATCGTCGAAAGCGGCGGCGCCGGCGAAGCCCTGAGCGGCGGCGCGCCGCAGGGTCTCCGCCGTCGCGAGGCCGGGGCGGAGGGCGACCTTGCAGTGCTTCTCGACCTTGGCGGCGAGGTTCACGACCTCCCCCAGCACGGTGAATTCGAGCCGCGACTCGACACCGGTGACGCCGACCAGCGCCTCCCCCGCCGCGACGCCGATCCCGAGCGCGACAGGCGCCTCGCCGCGCGCCCGCCGCGCGGCGTTCCAGCCCTCCACCGCTTCGAGCGCGGCGAGCGCGGCGCGGAGCGCGTCGGCGGCGTGGGTCTCGCTCGGCCGGGCGGCGCCGAATGTGGCGAGCACGCCGTCCCCGAGATACTTGTCGATTACGCCGCCATTGGCCTCCACCGCAGGAACGACGCAGGCGTGGAACCCGGCGAGGAGTGCGATCGTCCCCTCCGGCCCGAGGCGGGCGGAGCGCGGGGTGAAATCCCTCAGGTCGAAGAAGACCACCGCCATCTCCCGCAGCGCCGCCTCGCCCGGCCGGTGCGCCAGGTCCGCCCCCCGGATCTCCCCGGCCACGTCCGCCGCGAAAAAGCGCGAGAGCGCGGCGGCGGCGTGGGCCTCGCTGGCCGAGCGCTCCATGAGCCGCCGCGCCCGCACGACGGCGAGCGCGAGCACGGCGGTGACCGCGACGATGGAGATGATCTTGTCCACCTCGGCGCCGATCAGGATCGAATGAGAGGTCATGTATTCGGCGAAGCTGTTGGTGATCTTCATCTCCCCGCCCGTGACCACGGCGTAGAGCACGAGGACGAGCCAGCCGAAGACGGCCGCGGCGCCGGCGAGCAGCACATAGCCGACCTCGAAGCGGAGCGTCCTGAGCGCGATGAGTATGAAGACGTAAAGGAGCGTCGGCGCCTTCAGGTAGATCGTCGCCGGCTCCTCGTATTGCAGGTGGAAGCTCCAGATCGTCACCATCAGAACGGCGACGTCCACCACCACCGAGAGCCCCAGGAAGACAGGGCCGAGCCGCCCGGCGAGCGCGAGCCAGAGCCGGATTCCGGTGAAGACCGCATAGGCCGCGAGCGCGAGCGGCACCGGCTCGAACATCACGTCCGGCGGAAAGGCCTTTGGGGTCACAAGGTAGAAGACGCCGAAGAAGGCGATGGCGGCGAATTGCGCGAGGCAGACAAGCACCTCGCTGCGCGCCTGGTCGCGCTCGATCGCGCGCCGAGCCTCTGCCGGCATCTTCGCCGGCGAGGGCGGGCCGAGCAGGAGTCGCGGGAGCAGGGACAGGCGGCGCTGGCGCGCCGCCGCGCGGTTCGGCTCCGGTTCCAGCTCCCCCTCCTTTCTTCTCCCCGCCGCAATCGACCGTAGATGGGCGCGCTCGTTTGAAACACCTTTCAGAAAGCCGTGATGAGCGCCAGCCGCCCGGCGACCGCGCGCCTTGAAAAGACGCCGCCCGCGCGCCTAAGTGAGGAGCAGGCGAGACAGGGAGAGGCCAGTGCGACGCATCCTCCGGCTCGGCGCCGCGGCGCTCCTCCTCGTTTCCGCGGAGGCGGACGCGCGCACCCTCATCCGCGACGCGGAGATCGAGGCGACTCTGGAGCGTCTCTC
This sequence comes from Alphaproteobacteria bacterium, assembly GCA_030429105.1. GTDB lineage: Bacteria > Pseudomonadota > Alphaproteobacteria > Rhodobacterales > Rhodobacteraceae > Pikeienuella. The sequence continues at coordinate 20,666 of JAUIDE010000065.1, read as the reverse complement.
CCGCCCGATCTTCGAGGCGGCGGGGCTGGCTCCAGAAACCGTGGACATCTTCATCCTTCAGGACAACACGCTCAACGCCTTCGTCTTCGGCGGGCGGAACATGGTGTTCCATACCGGCCTCCTCTCCCGCATCGAGCGACCCGAGGCGCTGATGGGCGTGATCGCGCACGAGACGGGGCACATCACCGGCGGCCATCTTGTCCGCCGCCAGATCAATGCGGAGAACCTGCAAGGCCCGCTCGCGATCGGTCTAGCGCTCTCCGCACTCGCCGGCGTGGCGAGCGGCAATCCGGAGGTCGGCATCGCCGGCGCGCTCGGCACGGAGAACGCGATCCGCCGCAGCTTCCTCGCCTATAGCCGCGGGGAGGAATCGGCGGCGGACCAGGCAGGCGCGACCTACATGGAGCGCGCCGGCGTCGACCCGGGCGCCGTGCTGGACGTGCTGCGCATCTTCCGCGGTCAGGAGGTGTTCCAGGCCGGGAACATCGACCCCTATGCCGTCACCCACCCCCTCTCGCGCGAACGCATCGCGCTGCTGGAGGAAAGGGCGGCGTCGAGCTCTGCGCGCGGCGCGTCGGCGGGGCCGGAGATCGCCTACTGGCACGCACGGATGCGGGCCAAGCTCGACGCCTTCATCAACTCGCCGGACCGGACGCTCGCACGCCTCGACGCGGAGGGGAATCCGAAGGACGAGCTTAGCGAGCTGAAGCGCGCCGTCGCGCTCCATCGCCGTCCCGACACCGAGGGCGCGCTGGCGGCGGTGGACCGGCTGATCGCGCTCCGCCCGGAGGACCCGTTCTATCACGAGCTGAAGGGCCAGATCCTCTTCGAGAGCGGCCGCGGCGCGGCGGCTGTGGAGCCGCTTCGCCGCGCCGTCGCCCTCGCGCCGAACGAGGCGCTGATCCGCGGCTCGCTCGGAAGGGCGCTCCTCGCGCTGAACGACCCGGCCTCGGACGGGGAGGCGCTGGAGACGCTGGAGGCGGCGACGCGCGGCGGCGCGTCGGAGCCGGCGGTGCTGCGCGACCTCGCCCTCGCCTATGCCCGCGCCGGGCGGGACGGGGACGCCGCCCTCGCCACGGCGGAGCGCTTCGCCCTCGTCGGCGAGCCGCGGGACGCGCTGAGGCATGCGCGCCGCGCGCTCGATCAACTTCCCGTGGGCTCGCCCGGATGGCTGCGAGCGGACGACATTCGGGCTGTCGCGGAGCGCACGCTCTCTGCTAACTGAGGGCGACGAGAAAGGACCGCAATGATGAAACGCCTCGCCGCCCCGCTCCTCGCGCTCTGCGCCCTCTTCGCCGCCCCCGCCTCCGCCGAGAGATTGGACGACGCCGCGCGGGCCGAGATCAACACCATGATCCGGGACTATATCCTCGACAATCCGGAAGTGATTGTGGAGGCGATGCAGGTCCTGGAGCAGCGCCAAAAGGCGGCCGAGGCCGGGCGCGACGCGGAGATGATCGCCGCCAATGCCGACGCGATCTACGAGGACGGGTTCAGCCATGTCCGCGGCGCGCCGGCGGGCGACGTCACCGTCGTCGAATTCCTCGACTATCGCTGCCCCTACTGCAAGCGGGCGCATGAGAGCGTCGCCGAGCTTCTCGGGTCGGACGCGAAGGTGCGGCTCATCACCAAGGAATTCCCGATCCTCGGCCCCGAGAGCACCTTTGCGAGCCGCGCCGCAATGGCGGCGAAGATGCAGGGCGGCGCGATCTACGAGGCGTTCGGGAACGCGATGATGACGCATCAGGGCGAGCTGAACGAGCGCACGGTGCTCCGCCTCGCCGGGGAGGCGGGGGCCGATGTCGAGCGGCTGAAGGCCGACATGGAGACGCCCGAGATCGCCGAGAACATCCGCAAGACCTACGCGCTCGCCCGCCAGCTCGGCATCAGCGGCACGCCCGGCTTCATCATCGGGGAGCGGATCGTCCGCGGCTTTGTGCCGGCGGATGCGCTCCGCGATCTCGTCGCCGAAGCGCGCCGCGCGGGCTGAGCCGCTGCGATTGACCGAAAGCGGAACGCGCGTATAACGCGCCGCACGCAGAGCGCGCGAAGCGCCGGAGACGCGCCCGAACCGCGCCGGGCGCGAGAGAGAGGAAGCCGAATGGCCGGACATCAGGACGAGGATGTGGGGTTCATCGAGGCGCTCGCACGCCTCCTCCGCGAGCATGACCTGACCGAGATCGAGGTGAACCGGGAGGAAGGCGACGAGCGGGCGCTGAATGTGCGCCTGTCCCGCCAGATCGCCGCGGCCCCTGTCTACGCAGCGGCGCCCGCGCCGATGGCCGCGGCCGCGCCGGCGCCGGCCGCCCCCGCCGCTGCGCCCGCGGCTCCGGAAGACCCGGCGCAGCATCCGGGCGCCGTCACCTCGCCGATGGTCGGCACCGTCTATCTGTCGCCGGAGCCCGGCGCCCCCGCCTTCGTCAAGACCGGCGACCAGGTGAAGGAAGGGCAGACGCTCCTCATCGTCGAGGCGATGAAGACGATGAACCAGATCCCCTCCCCGCGCGCCGGAACGGTGCGGCGGATCATGGTCGATGACGGCCAGGCCGTCGAATACGGCGCGCCGCTCGTCATCGTCGAATAGGCCGGGGCCATGGTCACCAAGGTCCTGATCGCCAACAGGGGCGAGATCGCGCTCCGCATCCAGCGCGCCTGCCGCGAACTCGGCATCCAGACGGTGGCGGCGCATTCGACGGCGGACGCCGACGCGATGCATGTGCGCCTTGCTGACGAGAGCGTGTGCATCGGCCCGCCCGCGGCGGCGCAGAGCTATCTCAACATCCCCGCCCTCATCACCGCCTGCGAGATTTCGGGGGCGGACGCGATCCATCCCGGCTACGGCTTCCTCTCGGAGAACGCCGGCTTCGCCGAGATCGTGGAGGAGCACGGGCTGATCTTCATCGGCCCGACCGCGGAGCACATCCGCCAGATGGGCGACAAGATCGTCGCGAAGGAGACCATCGCGAAGCTTGGCGTGCCCTGTGTGCCGGGCTCCGACGGGGCGGTGACTTCGCTGGAGGCGGCGCGGCGCATCGCCGGGGAGATCGGCTATCCCGTGCTCATCAAGGCGGCGGCGGGCGGCGGCGGGCGCGGCATGAAGGTCGCGCGCGGCGAGGCGGAGATCGACGTCGCCTTCGGCGCGGCGCGGTCGGAGGCCAAGGCGGCCTTCGGCAATGACGAAGTCTACATGGAGAAGTACCTCTCCCGCCCCCGGCACATCGAGATCCAGGTCTTCGGCGACGGTCGCGGGAACGCCGTCCATCTCGGCGAGCGGGATTGCTCGCTGCAGCGCCGCCACCAGAAGGTGCTGGAGGAGGCGCCCTCCCCCGTCATCGACGCGGAGACGCGCGCGCGCATCGGCAAGACCTGCGCCGACGCCGTGGCCGCGATGGGCTATCGCGGGGCCGGCACCATCGAATTCCTCTACGAGGACGGCGAGTTCTATTTCATCGAAATGAACACGCGGCTCCAGGTGGAGCATCCCGTCACCGAGGCGATCTTCGGCGTCGACCTCGTGCGCGAGCAGATCCGCGTCGCCTCCGGCCTGCCGCTTTCGTTCCGGCAGGAGGACCTCGAGGTCAACGGCCACGCGATCGAGGCGCGGATCAACGCCGAATCGCTCCCGAACTTCGCGCCATCCCCGGGGCGGATCACGGCCTACCACGCGCCGGGCGGCCTCGGCGTGCGGATGGACAGCGGGATCTACGCCGGCTACTCGATCCCGCCCTATTACGACAGCCTGATCGGCAAGCTGATCGTCCACGGGGCGGACCGGGAGACGGCGCTGAACCGCCTCGCCCGTGCGCTTTCCGAGCTTGTCGTCGTCGGCGTGGACACGACCGGGCCGCTCTTCATGCGGCTGCTGGCCGAGCCGGAAATTCGATCAGGTGAATACAACATCCACTGGTTGGAAAAGTTCCTGGAGCGATAAGCGCCGTGTTGCCCTCGTTCAACCGTTTGGCGAACGTCCGGGCATGTCAGATCGCGCGGTCATCATCGAGTTGACACCCTCGATCCTCCTGAGGGCCTATGCGGCCGGCGTTTTCCCGATGGCGGAATCCGCGAATTCCGACGAAGTGCTCTGGATCGACCCCGAGCTTCGCGGTGTGATCCCGCTCAACCGCTTCCATGCGCCGCGAAGCCTCCTGAAGATCGTGCGGCAAGGCCGGTTCGAAGTGACGGTGGACTGCGACTTCGAGGCGGTGATCGAAGGCTGCGCCGACCGGAGCTCGACCTGGATCAACGACGAGATTCGCCGGCTCTACGTTTCTCTGCACCGCATGGGCTACGCCCATTCCGTCGAGGCGCGGCGCGAAGGGCGTCTTGTCGGCGGGCTATACGGGGTGAAGCTCGGCGCCGCCTTCTTCGGCGAAAGCATGTTCAGCGACGAGACGAACGCCTCAAAGGTCGCGCTCGTCCATCTCGTCGCGCGGCTGAAGAAAGGCGGGTTCCAGCTGCTCGATACGCAGTTCGTCACGGAGCACCTCGCCCAGTTCGGGGCGCGCACGATCTCCCGCGCCCGGTATCACGACCTTCTGGAGCTCGCGGTCGCCGCCCCCGCCGATTTCGACGCGCTGGGCGACAGGCCGGACCCTCAGGAAGTCGCGCAGCTCAGCGCCCAGAGGTCGTATCTCTGATGATCCATGGCGGAGAGCGCCGGGCTCGACGCGAAGATCCAGCCTGAGAAGACCGGCGCAGCCCCGCTCTTCGAATCCACCACTTCGAGCCAGACGAAGGCGTCCGCACCCTGCCCTTCCGGCGGCTCGCGGCAATCCCGCACCGTGATCGTTAGCCGCTCATAGGTAACGGGCTGGCCGACCGGAGCGGTGATGTCCGTCACCCGCCCGGCGATCTTGTCGAGGCCGCGCAGATGGGCGACCGGGCGCTGGACGCCGCGCCATTCCGGCCGCTCCTCCTCGATCAGCTCCTCGACGAAGCCCTGCGGCGCATCGCCATAGACGACGCCCGGCGGCGCGGGGCGGAAGAGTGGCGCGGGCTCCTCCGTCGCCGCCTGGCCGAGGAGCGGCGCCGGAGCCAGCGCGGCGAGGATGAGCAAAAGCCGCCTCACGCCAGCCGCGCCCTGAACCGGAGCCGCGCATAATCCGCAGTCCAACGCCCCGCCGAGTCGCGCAGCGCGGGCGCCGCGAGCGCCGCGGCGCGGGCGCGGACGTGAGGCCGCTCCGCCTCCGGCAAGCGCGCGAGCGCAGGGGCGGCCAGCGTCTCCAGCCACGCCTCCATCGCCGTCGGCAGCGGGGTCGGCCGCGGGTGGATCGCGACCTCCTCCACGACGAAGCCGGCCGCCTCCAGCCGCGCGCGCTGCTCATCGACGGAGGGGAAGGACCAGATGTCCGAAAGGTCCGTCTCCACCCCCGCCTCCGACAAGGCGGCGACGAGCGCGACGCGGATCGCCGCGACATTGCCGTGCCCGCCCTGCTCCGCCACGAAGCGCCCGCCGGGCCGGAGCGCGCGGGCGACGCCTCCGATCACGGCCTCGGGCCGCACCATCCAGTGCAGCGCGGCGTTGGAGAAGACTGCGTCGAACTCCGCGTCGAAATCGAGCGCATGCCCGTCCATCACCCGCGCGTCCACGCCGCGCGCGAGGGCGGCGGCGACCATGTCCGGCGAGGAATCGACGCCGATGACGGTGCAGCCGAGGTCGAGAAGCCCCTTCGCAATCGGCCCGTCGCCGCAGCCGAGATCGAGGATGCGCTCCCCCGGCTTCGGATCGAGCAGGGCGAGGACGGGGCCCGCAAGGTCCGTCACGAACCGCGCCGCCGCCTCGTAGCGGGCGGAAGACCAGTGATCCTCCGGCATCCTCAGTTCCCCGAAACGGCCTTGCTGAGCAGTTCGATCAGATCGACAGAGCCCTGCGTCTGCTCGATCTCCCCGCCGGGCTCAAGGAAGAAATCCGAGGCGCCGGGGTCGATGGCGATATAGGCGCCGCCAAGGAGGCCATCCGACGTGATCGAGGCCACGCTGTCCTCCGGCAGCTTCACGCCCTCGCGGATCGAGAGCGCGGCGATGGCGCGGTAGGTCTCCGGGTCCAAGGTCAGGGAGGCGACCGTGCCGACCTTCACGCCCGAGACGCGCACATCGGCGCCGACGGCGACGCCGGAAGCCTTCCGGAACCCGGCGTTCACCTCGTAATAGCCCGCACCGACGCCGCCGAGATCGACATTCTGCGCCGCATAGACGAGAAACCCGCCTGCTACCGCGAGCACCGCCGCGCCGATCAGCGTCTCCGCCGCGTTCGAGGCCATGTCAGGGGCTCCAGGCTTCGTAATCGCCGGAGACGCGCGGCCGCGCTTCCGGGGTGCGGAGGCTGCCCGGGGGCGCATAGGCGGCGGGTGTGCCCGTCGGGTTCGCGATGTGGTCCTTTTCCCAGGGCTTGCGCTTCAGAGGCGCCGCGCTCGGCGGCTCGTCCCAGGTGTGGTGCAGCCATCCGTGCCAGTCCGGCGAGACGCGGCTCGCCTCCACGTCGCCGTTATAGACGACCCAGCGCCGCGCGCCGCCCGCCGTCTGGTAATAGACGTTCCCGGCCTCGTCCTCCCCGACCTTCTCGCCGAAGCGGGAGGTCCAGAGCTGCGTGCCGATGGTGGAGCCGTTCCACCAGGTGAAGATCTGCCTCAGGAGGCTCATGCGCGCATCCTTCCCTGTCCCCGTCCTTCTACCACAAGCGCAAGGCCGGTCCACCCGGCGCGCTCAGAGCGGCTCGATATCGCCTTCGGCCCGCCGCGCATGGAAGGCGGCGACGAAGGCGGCGAGCCGCCCCGCCCCGATCGCCTCCCTGAGCCCCTGCATCAGCTCCTGATAATAATGGAGATTGTGCCAGGTGAGCAGCATCGAGGAGATGATCTCCCCCGCCTTGAACACATGATGAAGATAGGCGCGGGAATAGCTCCGGCAGGCCGGGCAACCGCATTCCTCGTCCAGCGGGCGCGGGTCGTCCTGATGCCGCGCATTCTTGATGTTGACCGCCCCCCGCCGCGTCAGAGCCTGCCCGGTCCGGCCGGAGCGGGAGGGGAGGACGCAGTCGTACATGTCGATCCCGCGTTCGACCGCGCCCACGATGTCGTCCGGCTTGCCGACGCCCATAAGATAGCGCGGCCGATCCTCGGGGAGCATTCCCGGCGCATAGTCCAGAACGTCGAACATCGCCTCTTGCCCCTCCCCCACGGCGAGGCCGCCGACAGCGTATCCGTCGAAGCCGATGTCGCGCAGCGCCGCGGCGGATTCCGCGCGCTGGTCGTGGAACACGCTGCCCTGCTGGATGCCGAAGAGCATGTGGCCCGGCCTGTCGCCGAAGGCGTCCCGGCTCCGCCGCGCCCAGCGCATCGAGAGGCGCATGGAGGCGGCCGCCTCGCCCTCCTCAGCCGGGAAGGGCGTGCATTCGTCGAAGGACATCACGATGTCGGAGCCGAGCAGGCGCTGGATCTCCATCGAGCGCTCGGGCGTCAGATGATGCTCCGATCCGTCGATATGCGACTTGAAGCGCACCCCCTCCTCGTCGAGCTTCCGGAGCCCGGCGAGGCTCATGACCTGGAAGCCGCCGGAATCGGTGAGGATCGGCCGGTCCCAGTTCATGAAGCGGTGCAGCCCGCCCATCCGCGCGACGCGCTCCGCCCCGGGCCGGAGCATCAGGTGATAGGTGTTGCCGAGGAGGATGTCCGCCCCCGTCTCCCGGACGCTCTCCGGCCGCATCGCCTTCACGGTCGCCGCCGTGCCGACGGGCATGAAGGCGGGCGTCCGAATCTCGCCCCGCGGCGTGTCGATCCGGCCGAGCCTTGCGGCGCCGTCCGCGGCGAGAAGGGTGAAGCGGGCTTCGGTCATGCCCGCCCCTTACGCCGCGCCGCGTTCGGGCGCAAACGGGCGCGATCAGGCCGCGAGGCTCTGCGGCTTCGCCGCGGGCTTCCCGGCGTGGGCGGCGGCGTCGACCTCCAGATTGTCGGTGTCCGTCATGTCCGCGATGATCCGCCGCAAGCCCTCGGCTTCCTCCATCAGCTCCTGCGTCGTCTCGGACGCTGTGCGCGCGGCGGCGGCGTTGCCCTGAATGCCGCGGTCGAGCGAGCGGATCGATTCGTTGATCTGCTCCGCGCCCACGTTCAACTCCCGCATCGCGGCGCTGATCTCTTGCACGAGGTCGGCGGTGCGGCGGATCTCCGGTGTGAGCTGCGTGATCTTTTCGCCCGCTTCTTGCGAGGCGGCGACGGTCTCGCCTGAAAGCGCGCCGATCTCCGCGGCGGCGACCCGGCAGCGCTCCGCGAGCTTTCGCACCTCCGCGGCGACGACGGCGAAGCCGCGCCCGTGCTGGCCCGCCCGCGCCGCCTCCACCGCGGCGTTGAGCGCGAGAAGGTCCGTCTGCCGCGCGATTTCCTGCACGATCCCGATTTTTTCCGCGATCGCCGTCATCGAGCCGACGGCCCGCGCCACGACTTCCGCAGAAGAGGCGGATTCCTGAACCGATTTCAGCGCGATCTTCTCCATCGCCGCGGCGTTGTCCGCGCTCTGGCGGATGCTGGCGGACATCTCCTCCATCGCGCTGGAAGCCTGCTGCGCGGCGGCGGACTGCGTGGAGGCGCTCTCGCTCACATCGGCGGCGACGGAGGTGAGGCGGGCGCAGGCGGCGGCGACCCCGGTGGAAGACGCGCCAAGCTGCGAATCGAGCCTCTCCATCTCCGCCGACATGTCGCGCACGAAGGCGGAATATCCCCATCCGTCCGCCATCTTGATCTTCGACAGCGCGAGGCTCACGGCGACGCGCCCGCCATCCTTCCGGTGCAGGGCGATGCGCCGGCTCGTTCCGACGATCTTGTTCGCGCCGCCCGTCCGGTTGGCGTGGATCATGGAGTCATGCGCGCCGCGGATCGCCTCCGGAACGAGCATCTTCACGTTCTGGCCCAGAACCTCCGAACGCGACCATCCCCAGAGCCGTTCCGCCGCGGCGTTGAAGAACGTCACGTTGTTCTTCGCGTCGATGATGATCACCGCGTCGATCGCCTGCTCAAGGGCGCTCTTGAGCATCGACGCCTCCGAAGCCGCCTTCGCCGCCCCTCGACGGAAGAGTTTTCCGAACATGGTCGTCCCTTTCTCGCATCACCGGTCCGACGCTTTGATCCTCGTGGGTGAATTCGTGGTGAACGTGCGTCGCCTTTACGCGGGCGGCGCGCAGCAATATGTCTAAGGCTGTAACGACAGGGACCGGCCACATGGCAGACGGCGAAGGCGAACCGCTCATTCCGGCGTCGACGACTGAACATCCGCTCTACGAGGCGGTGTGCGACGCGTGCCGGACCGTGCATGACCCGGAAATTCCGGTGAACATTTTCGACCTCGGCCTCGTCTATTCGATTCGCATCGATGCGGAGGGCGCCGTCGCCATCGACATGACGCTGACCGCGCCAGGCTGCCCCGTCGCAGGGGAGATGCCGGGCTGGGTGCAAGATGCGGTGGAGGCCGTTCCCGGCGTGAAATCCGCCGCGGTGGAACTCGTCTGGGACCCGCCCTGGGGGATGGACATGCTCTCGGACGAGGCGAAGCTGGAGCTTGGCTTCATCTGAAAGTTGCACTTTTTCGGATTGGCCAAAAGTCTCGCTTTCAACCCAGGGTGTTTTCGGGTTAACGTCTCCTCATGAACGCGCGCAGCCTCAAGGCGCGCGGAGAACGGGGAGACGCAGGCGGTTCGGCCGCCCTCATCGGGATCGAAGGTCTCTCCCTGGGCCATGTCCGGCTTGCCGGCATGGTCTTACTGACCGCTTCCGGCGAAAGCCGGGGCGGTCTCTTTCCTGTGCTTGAGCCGGGCGGGCGCAACGCCTATCTCTTGAGCGTGAGGAGGAGTCTTCGATGTTCGGCATACCGGGAAAGCAGGCTGTGACACTGACGGAAACGGCGGCGGCCCAGGTGCGCGCGCTGATGAGCGATTCGGGCGGTCGGGTGAAGGGCCTCAAGATCGGCGTGAAGAAGGGCGGCTGCGCCGGCATGGAATATACGATGGAGTACGCCGAGGCGCTCTCCGCCCATGACGAGGTGATCGAGCAGGACGGCGCCCGCGTCATCATCGCGCCGATGGCGCAGATGTTCCTGTTCGGGACGGAGATCGACTATCGGACTTCCCTGCTCGAATCGGGCTTCGTGTTCAACAACCCGAACGTCTCCGAGAGCTGCGGCTGCGGCGAGTCCGTTTCGTTCAAGGTCTCGCCCGACGCCGCGTGAGAAACATCACCGGCTGTGATCTAGGTTAAGCTTCGGATTTCACGCCTCTTTCCGCACCGGCTCCGCTCCCCATCTCCGCTCCATCGCCAACAATGGAGACGAAGATGAGCAACAATCTGAAGCAGATCGGTCTCGGGCTTCACAATTTCACCGACACAAACGACTCGTTCGCGTTCGCTATCGCGGATGGAACGAGCAACACCGCCGTCAGCGGCCCGCATGTGAAGGTGTTCGACGGCGCGGGCGCTTCCGGCGACGGCGTGCCGGACGTCATCACCGTCGCCGGCCCGGGCGGCGGGCCGCGCATGACGGTCTTCGACGGTTCCGGGGCCGACGCCTCCACCGGCGGCTCCGCACATTCCGGCGGAACGCACTTCCTCTTCGGCGACGGCTCGGTGCGCGATGCGATGGGCGATGGGTCTGTCCGCTTCCTGTCCGACTCCATCGATCTCTTCTGAAGCGCCGCGCCGGCGGATTGCGAAAAGTCACATCCCAGTCAGGCCGCTTCGTGGTCAAAGACCGATGTGAGTTTGGCCTCGCCAGAGTGCGGCGGGGTTTGTGGGAAAGAGAGCGGGGGCGGGGCAATCCCCCACGCTTTTCCCCTCAAGAGACGGAACGTCGGACCCCCACCTTCCGGCGCTTCCTGCGCGGCGGCCTCGCCTTCCGGCTTGTTTGTGGGGCCGGGCCGAGGCTACGAAACGGTCGCCGCGCCCCCCCTTCTTTGCGTCCCCGGCCCGGCTTTGCTAAGCGCAAGCAAGCCTTGGGAGGACCGAAGATGACGCGACGCATCCTGATCGCAGGGAACTGGAAGATGAACGGCCTCGCCGCGGCGGCGGCGGAGATCGACGCCATCGCCGCCGGCGCGCCCGAGGGGCCGGAGCTGCTGATCTGCCCGCCAGCCACCCTCCTCTCCCGCCTCGCCGGTCGCGGCGTCGCCCTTGGCGGGCAGGATTGCCATGCGGCGGCGAGCGGCGCCCATACCGGCGACATCTCGGCCGAGATGCTGATGGACGCCGGGGCGAGCGCGGTGATTCTCGGCCATTCGGAGCGGCGCGCCGATCATGGCGAGACGGATGGCGCGGTGCGGGAGAAGGCCCTCGCCGCCCGCCGCGCCGGGCTTCTGGCCATAATCTGCGTCGGCGAGACGGAGGCGGAGCGGGATGCGGGCGAGGCGCTCGCCGTCGTGACGCGGCAGATCGACGGCTCGGTTCCCGACGGGGCGAAGGCGGCGGATACGGTGATCGCCTATGAGCCCGTCTGGGCCATCGGAACGGGCCGCACGCCCTCGGTGCAGGAGATCCAGGAGGTCCACGGCGCGATCCGCGCCCGGCTCCGCGCCCGGTTCGGCGCGGAAGGGGAGGCGATGCGCGTTCTCTATGGCGGGTCGATGAAGCCCGGCAACGCGGCGGAGATTCTCGCCGCGGCGGATGTCGATGGCGGGCTCGTCGGCGGCGCGAGCCTGAAGGCCGCCGACTTCCTCGCCATCGCGGATCAGGCGGCGCGGCGCATGAGGCCGTAATGGTCCGCCAGCCGCTGCAGCGCGAGCTTCAGCACCACCTTGGCGGAGCGGGCGGACCAGCCCATGCGGCGCTCCGTCGCTTCCAGCCCCTCATGGAAGCAGCAGATGCGGATCGCCGCATCCGCGAGCCCCGGGCCGAGGGCGGAGGCCGCCTTGCCGAACCGCTCCCGCGCGAACATCGGACCCTCTGAAGGGCCGCGACCAGGCCCGGACTGCCGCTCGGCAGGCGCGAGGAAGCGAGACCAGTCCTGCGCCACCTTCGGCCCGATCTGCGCCATCTCGAAATCCTCGCGCAGGCGCTCGCCCGCCTCCACCTCCTCCGCGGAGAGGAGGGAGAGCCCGTTCCCGTCCTTCCGCCGCGCGAGCCAGCCGAGCGGCGATTCGCCCAGGTTGACGCGGATCGTCTCGATTTCCCCCGTCACGGGGTTGGCGACGCGCCGCTCCCCCGCCATCTGGTGCTGGCCGGTGAAGACGGAGGGCGCCTCGGCGAAGCCCGGATTGGGGTTCGGCGCCTCCGCGACCTCGCGCCTTCGGAGCATCGCGCGGCCCGTCGCCGTCATCGCATAGCGGGCGGAAATGTCCGTCCGTGAAACGCACTTGACCCAGTCCTTCGTCAGGAAGCGCGTCGCCGCCGCGACCGACACGAGCGCGACGGGCTTGCGGAACCCGTTCTGCGACGCGAACACGCCCGCCTTCTCCGCGCCGTTCGCGACGAGGAGAAACGAATCCGGCTCGGCGAGCCGTTCAAGCGCGGCGCGCTCGGATTCCGGGAGCCGCGGACCGCGGCGCGAGGGGCGGGCGGAGTCGGTCTGCATCGGCGTGTCCTTCTTCACGATGGAGCGGGAAAGCGAGAACGCCTCCTCTTCGAGCGTCGTCAGCGCCCGTTCGAGGAGCGGATCGTCGCGCAGCGCCTCGATCCGGCGGATCGCGCGCATCACGGTCGAGGGCTGCCGCCCCTTGGCGCGGGCGAGGGCGCGCATCGGCACCCCCGCGCCCACATGGGCGAGATAGAGCGCGACATCCCGCGTGCGGCGGTCGCCCGAAGCGGCGAAGGCGGCGCGGGCGTAGCCTTCGCAGCTTGCGAGAGCGTCTTCGGTCGTCATCATGTGGATGCCCCAGACTTGATTCAACTTTTAGACGTGATCGTGCTACCTCCGGTTGATGAACATACGCTTAACGCTGTTTCGCCATTATCCTTCGTTTACAGAACGTTACGCGCCATCGCGCGATCGGCGCTCGAAGAGGCAACACCCGCATAACGTGCGCTATTGAGGAGGCGTCATACCAAGAGGAGAGATCTGGACATGACCCGCACCCTCCGCCGCCCCCGCCTCCTGAGCCGCGCCGCCGCCGCCGGAGCGGCGCTCTATCGCCGTGAGCGCGACCTTGCGCGCATGCTGCCGAAGATGTCCGGACGTGATTCGGCCGCCGTCCTGCCGGCCCTCGCCGCCGCGGAGGAAGCATGCGAGGAGCAGCGCAAGGCCGGCGCCGCCGGCTATTCGATCACCCGCCATGTCGGGCTGCTGACGGCGCTGGTCGCCGAACTGGGCGCCGCCCGGGCGCCCGCCTGAGCCTCAGACGAAGGCGTCAGGCTCCGCAGCCTTCCGCCGCGCGACGAAATCGCGGAGCGCCTCCGCGACCCCCTCGTCGAGCGGCGGGGCCTGGTAATCGCCCAGAAGCCGGGCGACCCGCGCGGAGGCGAGCGCCTCGGTGTCCCGCGCCCCCTCCTCCGCCCAGGTCTCGAAGGGCTTGTAGTCGAAGAGATCGGAGCGCCAGAAGGCGGACTTGAAGTTGGCCTGCGTATGCGCGCAGCCGAGATAGTGCCCGCCGGGCCCGACCTCCCGCATGGCGTCCATCGCCTGCCCGTTCTCGGACATGTCGATCCCGGCGGCGAGGGAATGGAGCGCTCCCAGCTGGTCCGCATCCATCACGAACTTCTCGAAGGAGGAGACGAGCCCGCCCTCGAGCCAGCCGCAGGCGTGGAGCATGAAGTTCACCCCGCCCATCAGCGCCGCGTTGAGCGTGTTCGCGCTCTCATAGGCCGCCTGCGCGTCCGGCAGCTTCGATCCGCAGAGCCCGCCGCCCGAACGGAACGGCAGGTTCATGCGCCGCGCCAGCTGCCCGGCGCCCCAGAGGATCTTGCTCGCCTCGGGCGTGCCGAAGGTCGGCGCGCCTGAATTCATGTCGATCGAGGCGACAAAGGCGCCGAAGATCACCGGCGCGCCGGGCCGGATCAGTTGCGAATAGGCGACGCCCGCGAGCACCTCCGCCAGAACCTGCGTCAGCGTCCCCGCGACGGAGACGGGCGCCATCGCCCCGCCGACGATGAAGGGGGAGATGATCGTCGCCTGCCCCGCCGCGGCGTAGACTTCGAGCGCGCCCATCATCGTCCCGTCCAGCGTCAGCGGCGAGTTGATGTTGATGAGGGACGTCATCACGGCGTTCTCGGCCACGAAGTCCTTCCCGAACAGGATCTCGCACATGGCGACCGAATCCGCCGCCCGCTCCGGCGCCGTCACCGAGCCCATGAAGGGCTTGTCGGAAAGGCGCATATGCGCCAGCAGCATGTCGAGATGCCGCTTGTTCACCGCGATGTCGGTCGGCTCGCAGACGGTGCCGCCGGAATGGTGGAGCCATTTCGACATGTAGCCGAGCTTCACGAAGGTCTCGAAATCCGCCATCGTCGCGTAACGGCGCCCGCCCGCGGCGTCCCGCACGAAGGGCGGGCCGTAGACCGGCGCCAGAACGGTGGTTTTCCCTCCGATCTCGACGCTTCGCTCGGGGTTCCTCGCGTGTTGCGTGAAGGTGGAGGGGGCGGTCGCGCAGAGCTGGCGGGCGAGGCCGCGGGGAATGCGCACCCGCTCGTCCCGCACATCCGCGCCCGCCGCGCGCCAGCGCGCCAGCGCCGCCGGATTGTCGGTGAAGGCGACGCCGATCTCCTCCAGCACCGTCTCCGCATTGCGCTCGATGATCTCCAGCGCCTCGGTCGAGAGAATATCCACAGTCGGGATCGCGCGCTCGATATAGCGCGCCGCCTCGATCCGCACGGCGGAGCGCTCCGCCCGTCGCGCCGCGCCGCCGCCCTTCGCGCCCCGGGCGCGCCGCGCCCCCGCTTCCGCGACTTCAGACATGACGGCGCCTCCGGCTGATTTCCCGCCCCCTCACTACAGAAGCCCCGCCAGCGCACGCCGCCGGTTTTCGCCGCTCAGGCGCCCGGCGGCGACATCGCCCGCCGCTGGACCCGCCGCGAGCCCCGGAATAACGCTGGGGCCGAGGAAACGAGGATGACCCGAATGGGCGCCGGAGAGGGGCTGTTCCGCAACCGCCGCTATGCGCGGATATGGCTGGTCGGGCTGCTGACGGCGCTCGTCCGCTGGCTGGAGATGCTGGCGCTCGGGCTCTGGGCGCTGGACGAGACGGGCTCGCCCGCCCTCGTCGCCGCGCTCGTGATCCTCCGCTTCCTGCCGATGGCGCTGGCGGGGCCCGCGCTGGGCGGGCTGGCGGACCGGGCGGAGCCGGTCGGGCTCCTGCGCCTCGCGCTGCTCCTCGTCCTCCTCGTCTCGCTCGCGATGTGGGCGCTCTTCATCGCCGGCCTCGCGACCTACCCGATGGTGGCGCTGGCGGCCTTCGCCTCCGGGATCTTCTGGGCGTCGGACCTTCCCATCCGCCGCAAGATCGTCGGCGAGGCGGTCGAGCCCGCGAGGCTGGCGCAGGCCATGGCGCTGGACGGGGCGACGAGCAACGGGATGCGGATGGCCGGGCCGCTCTTCGGCGGGCTGCTCTACGGCGCGGCGGGGGCGGAAGGGATTTACGCCCTCGCCGCCTGCGCCTACGCGGCGGCCTTCCTCGTCGCGCTCACCCTTGCGCGGGAGCCTGCGGCGGAAACGGAGCGTGGCGAGAGCGAGGGCGGCGCGCTCGCCGCGCTCGCCCATGCCTGGGCCTCGCCGGATGCGCGGCGCATCCTCCTCGTCACCGTCGCCTTCAACCTCTGGGGCTTTCCCTATCTCGCGATGGTCCCCGTGATCGGGCGGGAAAGTCTCGGCCTTTCGCCGGGCGTCGTCGGCGCGATCACTTCGATAGAGGGGCTCTTCGCCCTCCTCGGCGCCTTCGCCGTCGCCCGCTTCGCCCGGCCCACGGGCTGGCGGCGGATTTATGTGGGCGCGACGGGATTGCTCTTTCTCGTGATCCTCGCGATGGGCGCGTTCACGAGCCTCCCTGCGCTCGTCATCGGCCTCGCGCTCGGCGGGGCCTGCACCTCCGCCTTCGGGGCGATGCAGGCGACGCTGATCTATCAGGTCGCGCCGCCCGCGATGCGCGGCCGCTATCTCGGGCTGATGACGCTCGCCATCGGCGCCGGGGCGCTCGGCTTCCTGAATGTCGGGCTGACGGCGGAGCTTGTCGGCGCCGAGCGGGCGCTGATCCTGCTTGGGCTGGAGGGGCTGATCCCCCTCCTCCTCATCGCCCGCGGCTGGCGCGCGCTCCGCTCCGGCCCGCCCGGCTCAGGCGCCTGACGCCGTTTCATGCCCTTGGGGGCGGAGGGCCGGGAGAGAGGTCGTCGCGCCCGCCAGCCTTCCGGCGCGCGGCTCGGCCGCCCCCGCGATTACTCCACAAGCTGGCGCGCGGGCTCCAGCGGCTTCACCCGAAGCCGCGTGATGCGGTGCCGCTCCCGCGCGACGATCTCGAAGCGGAAGCCGTGGAAGGAGAAGATCTGCCCGACCTCGGGGATCGTCTGCGCCTCGTGAATGACGAGCCCGGCGACCGTCGTCGCCTCCTCGTCCGGCAGGCTCCAGTCGCGGAAGCGGTTGAGATCGCGGATCGTCATGTCGCCCTCGACCTCGACGGAGCCGTCCGAACGGGTGGAGAGCGCGGTCTCCTCCGGGTCGTGCTCGTCGGCGATGTCGCCCACGATCTCCTCGATGATGTCCTCGAGCGTGATGAGGCCCTGAAGATCCCCATACTCGTCCACGACGAGCGCGAAATGGCTGCGGCGGCGCAGGAATTCGCGCATCTGGTCGTCGAGCGAGGTCGTGTCCGGGATGAACCACGGCTCCATCGCCACCTTCATCACGTCGAGGTCCTGCAGCGGCGCGGCGCCCGGCGGCGCCTCGCGCGTCAGCCGGTCCACCTCGCGCAGGAGGTCCTTGGCGTGGATCACGCCGACGATGTTCTCCGGATTCTCCTTCCAGACCGGGATGCGCGTATGCGGCGAGGCGAGGAAGAAGGCGACGATCTCCTCCGCCGGCGCATCCGCGTCCACCGTCTCGATATTGCGCCGGTGGCGCATGACCTCGGAAACCTCGCGGGACTTGAGGTCGAGCGCGGCGAGCAGCCTGTCCCGGTCCGCCTTCTCCACCCCGCCCTCGGAATGATGGAGGTCGATGGCGCCGCGGATCTCCTCATGCGCGCCGAGAATGCGGGCGTCCGGGTCCGCCCGCACGCCGAAGACGCGAAGCGCGGCGCGGGCGAGAATGCGGACGACATCCACAACAGGCGCGAAAAGCCGAACGATGATGCTGATCGGCGCCGCGACGCGGAGCGCCGCCGTCTCCGGGCTGGTGATGGCGTAGGTCTTCGGCGTCACCTCCGCGAAGATGAGCACGAGCAGCGTCATCACAAGCGTCGCCCAGGCCACGCCCGCCTCCCCGAACAGCCCGGTAAAGAGTTGCGTCGCGAGGCCCGCGGCGAGGATGTTGACGAGGTTGTTCCCGAGGAGAACCGAACCGATCAGCCGCTCGTTGTTCTCCGTCAGCTTGAGCGCCTTCTCAGCCCGCCGGTCGCCCTTGCCGGCGAGCCGGTGGAGCGTGGCGCGGTTGACTGCGGTCAGTGCGGTCTCGGAACCGGAGAAGAAGGCCGAAAGGAGGAGAAGGCCGAAGATCGCGGCCGCCGTCCACCATATCGCGGGGTCCATCGAAGGGCTCCTTGGCGGTGTCAGAGCGGCGATATACGGGCGCAAGCCCCCGCATTCAAGCGCCGCCGCGCCGCTCCAGGATGCCCGAGGCGACGAGAACGCCGGCGGAGACGACCGCGACGCCGATCCAGACGAAGGGATTGGCCGCCTCCCCCAGCACCAGCACCGCGGCGAGCGCCACAACCGCCGGCGTCAAAGCCATGAAAGCGGAGGCGCGCGAAGGGCCGAGCCGGATGATCGCGAAGGTGTAGGCGAGGATCGAGACGACGCCCGATGCGACCTGCGCAAAGGCCGTCCAGGCGAGGAGTTCGACCGGAACGCCGGAGAAATCCGCCCCGAAGACGAGCGCGGCGATGCAGGCCGCCGGCAGCGTCCAGACGGAGATCAGCGCCGTCGCCTCCAGCGCCGTGAGGCCGGAGCCGCGCTGCGCCACCGCATAGCAGGCGAAGCCGAAGGAGGCCGAGGCGAAAAGGAGATACCCCTTCCACGCCCCGTCCGCCCCGGCCTTCAGCGCATCGAGCCCGCCGACGGCGAGAACGCCGACCGCGATCAGCGCGAAGCCGAGAACGCGGAGCGCCCCGATCTTCTCCCCGAGGAAGGCGGCGGAAAGCCCGGCGACCCAGAGCGGCAGCAGCCCCGGCGCGAAGACCCCGCTGGAGCCCGCCGGCGCGAACTGGAAGCCGAGCGGCATCAGCGCCATGAAGCCGATCCCGGCGCCGATCGTCATCACGAGGAAGCGCCAGAAGACGAGCCCCTTCGGATAGACCCCCATCCGCCAGAGCACGGGCAGGAGCGCAAGGGAGCAGGCGACGGAGCGGAGAAGGCCGACCTCGACGATCCCGAGGCCGGACTGAACCACAGCCCCGGTCGAGATCAGGAAATTCGCCCAGATCGAAACAGTGAAGAGCGCCGCCAGAACGGCGATCCCCTTGCCCGTGGCGGGCGTGGGCGCGGCAAGATCGGTCATGCGCCCGACCCTTCCCCGCCGCGGAAACGGAGGATCGCGCCTCGCAGATCATGCATCGCCATCAGGAGCGCCTCCGCCTCTGCTTCCGCCTCCGGCCCTGCCGGGGCGGCGCGGAACCACTCCGCCGCCTCGTTCATCGCCTCCGCCGCGCGGGCCGGCGCCTCCGCCGCGCGGGCGGCGAGGCGGGCGCGGCGCGCCGCGATCCAGGCCTCAATCTCCGCCATCTCCGCCGCGCTGATCTCCGCGCCGCCGCGCGGCCTGACGGCGCCGGAGCGCAGCGAGACATCCGCCACCGGCGCAAGGTCGAGCCTACGGCGCGCGGCGTCCTCCACCGGGCGGAACACGGTCGCGCCGCCTTCGCGGATGCGGAAATAGAGGCTCATGCGGGTGACTTATCGCGGATGGTGCGCTTTGGGGAGGCCCGCCCGCGCATGGCTGCCCCGCATCAGGCGGGACGCCGGAGCCTCAGAGATCGAAGTCGAAATCCCCGCCGCCGTCCCCGCCATCCTCCGCCGCGCCCCAGTCCGACGCCTCGGCGACGCCGCCGAACGCGCCCGAGATCATGTCCGCGACGAGGAAGCCGCCGGCGACGCCGAGCGCCGTCTGCGCCGCGCCGGCGAGGAAGCCGCCGCGCTGCGCGGCCTGCGGCGGCGGCGGGGCCGGGCGCGGCCGCGGCGCGGGGTCGGAACCGCCGAAGAGATCGCCGAGAAAGGAGCCGCCGGAGCCCTGCTTCTCCAGCGCCTCGATCCGGCGCGCGGCCTCCTCCAGCGCGCGCTCCTGCGCGACGATGGTCTGCGCCATGCGATAGGCGGCGCCGCGCTGGCGCGCCAGCCCGCCCTCGATCATCGCCTCCGCCTCCGGGTCGCGGGGCGGCGCGCTCTCCTCCACCTGGCGGAGGCGGGCGAAGAGGGTCTCGATGGCGGCGCGGTCGTTGTGGTCCATGTCGTCATCTCCGTTAACGTTTCGGGGAAGATGGGGTCGCCTGGCCGTTTTCGCCAGAAGGGGCGGCGCCTTGACGCCGGGCCGCGCGCCCTGCCCTATCGGCCCCGGAACAGGGAGGCGAAGATGGGCGAGACGCTGGTTCTGGCCGGATGCGGCAATATGGGGCGGGCGATGCTCGCAGGCTGGATGAAGGCGCGGCCCGCTCTCGCCGTCCACGTCGTCGAGCCGGCCGAAGCGCTCCGCGAGGCCGCCGCCGCGCTCGGCGCCCGCGCCGTCGCCGCACCCGGCGAACTGCCGCAGGGGCTCGCCCCCGATCTCGTCTTCCTCGCCGTGAAGCCACAGGTCATGCCCGCCGTCTTGCCGGACTACGCCCGTTTTGCCGGAGCCGTCTTCGTCTCCGTCGCCGCCGGAACCACCATCGCCACGCTCCGCGCCGGGCTCGGAGCCGCGGCGCGCGTCATCCGCGTCATGCCCAACACGCCCGCCGCGATCGGCGCCGGCATGAGCGTCCTCTGCCCGACGCCCGAAGTCCCCGAGGCCGCCGTCGTGCTCACGGAGGCGCTGATGGCGACGACGGGGGATGTCGCGCGGATCGACGACGAAGGGTTGATGGACGCCGTCACCGCCGTCTCTGGCTCCGGCCCCGCCTATGTCTTCCACCTGATCGAGACGCTGGCGGCGGCGGGCGCGGCGGCGGGCCTGCCGGAGGCGCTCTCGCTCCGCCTCGCGCGGCAGACGGTGATGGGCGCCGGCCGCCTCGCGGCGGAGAGCGAGGCCCATCCCGGAACCCTGCGCGAGCAGGTGACGAGCCCGAACGGCACCACCGCCGCGGCCCTCTCCGTCCTCATGGCGGAGGACGGTCTCGCCCCCCTCATGCGCCGCGCCGTCGCCGCGGCGAAGGCGCGGGGCGAGGCGCTCGCGCGGGAGTAGACCGCGGTTCGCGGAAAAGTCGTCGACAGCGGCGCCCCGGCGCCCCTAACCTCCCTCCAACCCGCAAAGACGGGATAAAAGGAGGAAACGCGATGACCGACCGCATGCGCTTCGGGATTTTCCTGGCGCCGTTCCACAAGCCGGGAATCAACCCCACCCTCGCCCTCGAACAGGACCTCGAACTCGTCCAG
>JAUIDE010000169.1 GCA_030429105.1 Alphaproteobacteria bacterium | reverse complement strand
TCCACGCCCGAATACAACAAGAACCTCTCCGGCGTGCTGAAGAACGCGCTGGACTGGCAGAGCCGCGTGAAGCCCATGCCGCTGAGCGACAAGCCGGTGGCGATCATGTCCGCCGCCGCGGGCGTGGCGGGCGGCCAGCTCGCGCAGTTCTCGCTGCGTCACTGCCTGACGCCGTTCGGCGCGAAGGTGCTGGCGCAACCGCAGCTTCACGTCGCCCGGAGCCGGTCCGAGGAGGTCTTCGCCGATGGACGCTTCATCGACCCGAAAGGGCGGGAGAACCTGGGCAAGCTGATGGCCGCCCTGCGGGCGCTGGTCTGACCGGCGCGCCGCACGTATCCTCACCTGCAGGAGGTCAACTGGACACTTCTATCTACCGCCGTTGAGTTCGTCCGAGCCGTTGAAAGGGTTGTAGATCGCTGCCTTGCTGAGTGCTCTGGCGCCTAAAGCGCTTTGAAGTTACGTTGAGACATATCCGGCGTGCTGAAGGAAGTTCAGGCACTCATCTGGCTCGAATAGGTCGCAGATATCGCCAATCGCCATTTGCAGGTGATGGAACGTCCTCGCGCCGATGCGTCGGAGATGCGCCTTGAGCTTAGAGAAGGCCATCTCGATTGGGTTCAGATCCGGGCTGTATGGCGGCAGGAAGAGGAACCAGCAGCCTCTGGCCCGCAGGGCGGCTGCCGCGCGTGCGTTCCTGTGGGTGCTGAGATTGTCGAGTATGACGACGGTCCCCGGCTCCACCACGGGCGCAAGCTGCGTTTCGATATAGGTTGCGAAGGCGTCGCCGTTCATGGCGCCCTCGATGATCCACGGCGCGATCAGGGCGTCGGAAGTCAGCCCGGCGATGAATGTCTGCGTGCGCCACCTGCCGAAGGGCGCGGCGGCGGTCAGGCGTTCGCCCTTCGGCGCGCGGCCTCTCAGCCGGGTCATGTTGGTCTTCACTGCGGTCTGTAAGCGCCGGCTGTAATCTCCCCAAAAGCGCCGTTTGAAATTTCCCCAGTTGGGAGCGTCCAGGGCGATTTTCGAACCTCATTTATTCGAAAATCGGTCTGGACGCGGGCCGCTAGGCTCGGCCTCGCAGTGAAGGAGCGAGGCATCGAGTTGGTGACACTGAGGGAGATCGTAGTGATCCATGATTTGAAAAGGCAGGGGCTCGGCGTCAGCGCGATCGCGCGGCAGACCGGGCTCGATCGGAAGACCGTCAGGAAATACCTGGCGCGGGGGCTGGAGGCGCCGGCGTACAAGCCGCGTGAGCCGCGCGCCCGGGTCATCGGGCCGTTCGAGGACTACCTGCAGGAGCGGTTGCGGGCCTTCCCGGACCTCACGGCGAAGCGCCTGATGCGGGAGATCCGGGAGAGGGGCTACGAGGGCGGCTACACCTCGGTGAAGGACTTCGCCCGCGAGGCGCGTCCCGCAAAGGAAGCGCGGTTCGAGCGGCGCTTCGAGACGCCGCCGGGGCGGCAGGCGCAGGTGGACTTCGCCGAGTTCGCCGTGAGCTTCACGGACGAGCCGGGCGTCGTGCGCAAGGTCTGGCTGTTCTCGATGGTTCTCGGCCACAGCCGGTGGATGTGGGGCCGGTTCTGCGCCAGCCAGAACCTGCAGACCGTGATGCGCTGTCACATCGCCGCCTTCGATGCGATGTCCGGCGCGCCCGAAGAGATCCTCTACGACCGGATGAAGACCGCCGTGATCGGCGAAAGCCCAGACGGGGTGGTGACCTACAACCCCTCGCTGGTCTCGCTTCTCAGCCACTACGGCGCCGCGCCGCGCGCCTGCCAGCCGTACCGGGCCAAAACCAAAGGCAAGGTCGAGCGTCCGTTCCGCTACATCCGCCAGGACTTCTTTCTGGGCCGCACGTTCCGGAACCTCGATGACCTGAACGCCCAGTTCGGGGCCTGGCGCGCCGAGGTCGCCAATCTGCGCGTCCACGCCACCACGGGCCGGGTCGTCGATGAAGCCTTCGCCGAGGAGCGGTCTTCGCTCAAGCCGCTTCCCGCCATTCCCTACAGCGCGGTGCTGACGATCGAGCGGCGGGTCAGCAAGGACGGCATGATCTCGGTCGGCGGCAACCACTATTCCGTGCCGGACACGGCGAGGAAGCGGGTGCTGGAGGTTCAGCATCACGTGACAGAGCTTCGGATCTTCGAGGACGGCGCGCTGATCGCCAGCCATCCCGTCCTCGAAGGCAAGAACCGCCGCCGCGTGGACCCGGCCCACCGGAAAGCGCCGCCGGTTCGAACGCCGAAGCCGAATGCGCCGATTGGTGTTCAACGGCGTCCGCTCGACTTCTATGACGCGGTCGGCCGCCGCCTCGCGGGAGCGGCGACATGAGCGGGCTCGTCGATAACATCCGCGCCAGCCTTCTCGGCCTCCGCATGCCGCGGGCGCTGGAGATGCTGGACCACACCATCCAGCGCCTGGAGAAAGGCGATCTCGGCGCCATCGAGGCGATCGACGGGCTGCTCTCGGAAGAGTTCACCTGCCGCGAGGACCGGCGCGTCGGCGTCGCGCTGACAACGGCGAGGCTCACGCCGCCAAAGACGCTGGAGAGCTTCGACTTCACGTTCCAGCCCTCATTGGACCGCGACCGGATCATGGCGCTCGCTCAGCTGGACTTCATCACCCGATCCGAGGTCGTCCACTTCCTTGGCCCGCCGGGCACGGGAAAGAGCCATCTCGCCACGGCGCTCGGCGTCGCCGCCGTCAGGAAAGGCAAGAGCGTCTACCGCTGTTCTCTGGCCGACCTGATCGAGGCGCTGAGCAAGGCGGAACGCGAAGGGCGGCTTGTCGAGAAGCTCCGCTTCTACGCCCGCGTCGCGCTGCTGATCGTGGACGAGATCGGCTACCTGCCGATCACCACGGGCGGCGCAAATCTCTTCTTCCAGCTGGTCAACGCCCGCTATGAGAAAGGCGCGATGATCCTGACTTCCAACCGGGGCTTCGCGGAATGGGGAGAGGTCTTCGGCGATCCCGTCGTCGCCACCGCGCTCCTGGACCGGCTTCTGCACCATGCCGTCGTCGTCCAGATCGAGGGCGCAAGCTACCGCCTCCGCGCCCATGCCGATCTGATCCCTGAACACGTCCGCGCCAACGCGCCGATCACACCGCCGCCTCCGCCAAAACGGCGCGGACGGCCCCCGAAAAAGGAGAGCAGGATCGAAACCGCCGGCTGATCACCGGAACCGAGAAGTGGGGAAATTTATCTCGCCACTTTTGGGGAAATCCAATTCGGCATTTACACGGTCTCGTCGATGAAGACGAGCCGATGCGGCTCCTGACGCATGCGCGGCTGGCGATGGTTCACCCAGTCGCGGCGGGCGCGGGCGACATCCGGTCTGCGCCGTTCATCCGCCACCAGCGTCTTTTTTTGTACGTGAAGCCGAAGCGGCGGAGGGCGTAGGAGATCGTCGAATAATGAACCTCCACCCCTTCGGCGTCGGCCAGGGCGTCGCGCAGCTCCATCAGAGAAATGTCAGGGTCCTGCTCGACCAGCTCGATCAGGAAGGCGCGATGCGCGCCCATCACGCCCCAACCCAAAGGCCGCCCGCACTTCGCTGGCGCAAGGCTCTCCCCCCGCTTCACCTTCACCGCAAGGCGCGCCCCGGTCGCAGAAGAGATCATGAGCCGTCGAGCCGCTTCCCGACCGCTGAAACCATCGAGAATGTAACGTTCGAACCGGCGACGGATGTCGAGCGAAAGCGGTGCGGGCATGGCGTGATCCTCCTGAAAAGGATGAATCACGCCTGACACCAAATGGGAATCCCCGATTCAACGTTTCCTCAAAGCGCTTTAGCGGAGGCGGCTGCGCCGCCGCGATTTTATCTCGCCTGCGGCGGTTCCCGCCTTGGCTCGGCGCCCCCTCCCGTCCCCCCTGCGGGGGGAGGCGGATATTTCCAGGACAAAGAGGACTCAGTGGGCCTCGGACCAGTTGGCGCCGACGCCGG
>JAUIDE010000064.1 GCA_030429105.1 Alphaproteobacteria bacterium | reverse complement strand
AAGTCTCCACGCTCCAGATCCGCTATCAGGATGCTGGTTATCAAATAGCCGCTGATGACGAAAAAGACGTCGACGCCGACATATCCGCCGCTGAAGACGTCGAACCCGGCATGGAACAGGATGACCGGCAGAACCGCCACGGACCGCAGGCCATCGACTTCTCTTCTGTAATGCATCGCCGCGGCCTGTCTGGAGCAGGGGCTTGGATAGCAACGGGGCGGACGGGCGCCAAGCCGAAACTGCCGGCGGCGCGGCGCGGAACGTCGCGGATTTGAAATTCCCGTTTCTCCGCCGCCGGATCGGGGCTATGCCGTAGGCGTCAGCCTGGGGAGGATCAGATGAGCGGGGCGGAGCTTGTGACGGAGGCCGATGTCGAGGCCTATGAGCGTGACGGCGCGGTTGTGATCCGCGGCCTCTTTCGCGACTGGGTGGATCAGATCCGCGCGGGGATCGAGCGGAACATGGCGGAGCCCGGCCCCTACGCCGCCGAGAACCTGAAGCCCGGCGAGGGCGGGCGGTTCTTCGACGATTATTGCAACTGGGAGCGCATCCCCGAGTTCCGCGCGGTGATCGAGGGCTCGGCGGCGGGCGCGGTCGCGGCGCGGCTGATGCGCTCGGAGACGGCGCAGGTCTTCCATGACCATGTGCTCGTGAAGGAGCCCGGCACCTCGAAGCCGACGCCCTGGCATCAGGACGGGCCCTATTATTTCGTGGACGGGCGGCAGACGATCAGCTTCTGGTCGCCGATGGACCCGGTGCGCGAGGCCTCGCTCCGCTGCGTCGCGGGCTCGCACCGCTGGGAGAAGCCGGTGCTGCCGACGAAATGGCTGACGGAGGAGAATTTCTTCCCCGACACCGGCGAATACATCCCGGTTCCGGACCCGGACAAGGAGCCGATGCGCTTCAAGGTGCTGGAATGGGAGATGGAGCCGGGGGATGCGGTGGCCTTCCACTACAAGACCCTGCACGGCGCCCGCGGGAATGAGTCCCCCTCGCGCCGCCGCGCCTTCTCGCTGCGGCTGGTGGGGGACGACGCGCGCTATGTCGAGCGGCCGGGCCGCACCTCCCCGCCCTATCCGGGCCACGGGATGAAGCCGGGCGAGCGGCTGCGGGAGGACTGGTTCCCCGTCATCTGGCGCGCCGCCTGAATCGAAACGCCGGCGCCCGAGGGGGAGGGCGCCGGCGCCGGGCCGGCCGGAGAGGGGAGAGAGGCCGGCTTTCCTGTCAGGCCTCAGCCGGCGGGCAGCAGGACCTTGTCGATCACATGGATGACGCCGTTGGAGGCGGCGACGTCCGCCGCCGTCACGGTCGCGTCGTTGATCTTCACGCCGCTCGTCGCGTCGATGGCGAGCGCGCCGCCCTGCACGGTGGTCGCGTCGAGCGTCTTGCCGTCGATGTCGGGCGACATAACGACGCCGGGGACGACGTGATAGGTCAGGATGGCGACGAGCTGATCCTTGTTCTCGGGCTTCAGGAGGTTCTCGACCGTGCCCGCCGGCAGCGCGGCGAAGGCGGCGTCGGTCGGCGCGAAGACGGTGAACGGCCCGTCGCCCTTCAGCACGTCCACGAGGCCCGCAGCCTGAACGGCGGCGACGAGGGTGGTGAAGGAGCCGGCGCCGACGGCCGTGTCCACGATGTCCTTGTCTGCAGCGTAGGAAGCCTGCGGGGCGGCGAAGGCGGCGGCGAGGGAGAAGGCGGCGGCGGCGAAAAGGGTCTTCATGTGGTCCTCCGTTGTCTGCGTGTGCAAAATGCCCACGCTCAAGGCGGTAGATGCGCCTCACGACGCCGCGATCAAGGCGCGAGGGGGCGGATTCTGGCTTTTCGTGTGCAATTCTCACACGTATGTTATCCATCGACATGACCGGAGCCCTTCCCCCCGCCGGGGCGGAGGGGGCGAGGGCGGCGCTCCTGATCCGCGTCGCGCGCCTCCTCCTCCGCCCGCTCGCCCGCGCCCTCCTCGCCGAGGGGATGACGGCGCCCGCCTTCGAGCGGCTGGCCCGCGCCGCCTTTGTGGAGGCGGCGGAGGCGGAGATCGCGCGCGCGGGGCGGAAGCCGACCGTAAGCGCCATCTCGCTGATGACCGGCGTGCACCGGCGGGACGTGAACACGCTCCGCGACCCGGACCGGCAGGCGGAGGACGCGCTGCGGGAGCGCGCCGCCGTCCTCGCCACGGTGATCGCGCGCTGGCTTGCCGCGCCCGAGTTCACGGATGCGGAGGGCGGGCCCGCGCCGCTTTCGCCGCATGGCGAAGGCGGCAGTTTCGACGCGCTCTGCGCCTCGGTGAGCAGCGACGTGCGCCCGCGCGCGATCCGCGACGAGCTGGAGCGGCAGGGGCTGGTCGAGGCGGACGGGGAGGGGCGGCTCCATCTTCTCGAAACCGCGCTCCGCGGGCCGGCGGACCGGGAGCAGGCGCTGATCTTCCTCGCGGAGAATGTGGGGGACCATATCGCCGCGGGGGCGGAGAACCTCGCGGCGGAGACGCCGCGGCATGTCGAGCGGGCGCTGTTCTACAACCGGCTCTCCCCCGCCTCGGCCGAGGAGCTCGCCGCGGCGGCGCGGCGGGAGGCGCAGCGTTCGCTCACCCGGCTCAACCGGCTGGCGCACCGGCTTCAGGGCCGGGACGCTTCCGAGCCCGCCAACCGTGCGCGGTTCCGCTTCGGCCTCTATGTGTATCGCGACGGAGACGCGCCTGAAGGAGAGGGGCGTGAAGGAGGCGGGGATGATTGACCGGCGGCGCATGATGGTCGGCCTCGGCGCGGGGCTCCTCGCCGGCTGCGCGGGCGGCGAGGAGCCCGATTTCGCCGCCGCGCCCGAAGAGGAGCCGCGCGGCGGGATCGGGGGGACCGGGATCGTCGGCGTGCTCACCGGCTTCGGATCGCTCCTCGTCAACGGCCTCAGGGTCGGCGCCGGCGCGGAGACGCAGGCGGAGGACGCGTTCGGGCCGGTCCCGCTTTCCTCCCTCACGGTCGGTCAGGCGCTCACCGTCGAGGCGGAGCGGCGCGGCGCCGTGCTCTTCGCCCGCCGCGTTCTCGTCTGCGACCCGCTCGTCGGCGCTCTGGAGACGGGGCCGCGCGGGCTTTCGGTGAACGGCGTTCCGGTGATCGGAGAGGCGGCGGCGGGGCTGGCGGGGATGCGCGTCTCCGTCTCCGGCCTCTGGCGGGGCGGGGCCGTCGTCGCCTCCCGCCTCGCGCCCGCTGCGCCCGGGCCCGACGTGATCGCGGGGGAGATCGGGCCGGGCGCGGGCGGCGGCGTCACTGTCGGCGGCGCGGCGGCCGCGCTCCTCATCCGCCTCGCGCCGCCGCCGGCGGGGACCTATGTGACGGCGCGCGGAACCTTCGAGGGCGGGCGGCTCCTGATCCGCTCGCTGGGGACGGGGCGGTTCACGGGGGCGGCGGGGCCGCTCGAACGGCTTTCGGTCGAGGGCTATCTGGAGCCCGCGCCCGCGGCGCCGGGCTTCGCCGTCTCCGGCCTCGGCCATTCCTTCGACCCGGCCGCCCGGCTCTCGGGCTTCACCGGGCGGACGCTCTTCGAAGGGGGCTATGACGGCGACTTCAGGGTCGAGACGGGCCTGCCCCTGCCGGAGGAGGCGGAGGCGCGGGCGGCGGCGCTGGCGCGGAAGGGCGGGCGGCTTCCGGCGCGCTGAGCCGGCGCAGATTCCGGTTGCGGTCGGCTTCGCGCAAGCTAGGCTTGAGCGTTCACCTTTCTTTCGAGGCCCGCGCCATGCCGAACCCGCTGCTCCGCGACTGGACGACGCCCTTCGGCCTGCCGCCCTTCGACGAGATCAGGCCCGAGCATTTTCGCCCCGCCTTCGAGGCGGCGCTGGCGGAGGACCGGGCCGAGGTGGACGCCATCGCGAACGACCCGTTCCCGCCGACCTTCGCCAACACGATCGCCGCGCTCGAACTTTCGGGAAAGGCGCTGACGCAGGTCTCCTCTGTCTTCTGGAACCTCGCCGGCGTGAACGCGACGGAGGAGATGCAGGCGATCGAGCGCTGGGCCGCGCCGACGCTGACGCGCCATCATGTCGAGACGGTGATGAACGCCCGGCTCTTCCGCCGGATCGACGAATTGATGGCGCGGCGCGCCGATCTCGGGCTCGACCCGGAATCGGACCGGGTGCTGGAGCTGACCTACACCAGTTTCGTGCGCGCCGGCGCGCAGCTCCGCGGGGAGGACCGGGCGCGCATGGCGGAGATCGCCTCCCGCCTCTCCGAACTCGGCGCCGCCTTCAGCCAGAACGTGCTGAAGGACGAGAACGACTGGCATCTGAAGCTCGAAGGGGAGGCGGCGCTGGCGGGCCTGCCCGAAAGCTTCCTCGCCGCCGCCGCCTCCGCCGCGAAGGCGCGGGGGGTGGAGGGGCATGTCGTCACCCTCTCCCGCTCGCTCATCACGCCGTTCCTGCAATTCTCGCAGAACCGCGCGCTCCGGGAGCAGGCCTGGCGGGCCTGGACGGGGCGGGGCGAGATGCGGGCGGAGACGGACAACCGCGCCATCGCGGCGGAGATCGTCGCGCTCCGGGCGGAGCGGGCGCGGCTCCTCGGCTTCCCCAATTTCGCGGCCTTCAAGCTCGACGACCAGATGGCGAAGTCGCCGGACCGGGTGCGCGCGCTCCTCATGTCGGTCTGGGAGCCGGCGAAGCGGCGCGCGGAGGCGGAGCGCGCGGGCCTCGCCCGGCTCGCCGCCGCCGAAGGCGCGAATATCGAGATCGAGGCGTGGGACTGGCGCTATTACGCGGAGAAGCAGCGGAAGGCCGAGCACGACCTCGACGAGGATGCGCTGAAGCCCTACCTGCCGCTCGACGCGATGATCCGCGCCGCATTCGACGTCGCCCGTCGGCTTTTCGGCCTCGGCTTCACCGAGCGGAAATCAGCGCCCCGCCCGCACCCCGACGCGCGCGTCTGGGAGGTGACGCGGGGGGGCGAGCATCTCGCGGTCTTCATCGGGGATTATTTCGCCCGCCCCGCCAAGCGCTCCGGCGCCTGGATGAGCGCCTGGCGCGGGCAGCGCAATCTCGGCGGGCGGGTGCGGCCGGTCATTTCCAACGTGATGAACTTCGCGAAGGCGGAGGGCGATACGCTCCTGACCTTCGAGGATGCGAGGACGCTCTTCCATGAATTCGGCCACGCGCTGCACGGGATGCTCTCCGACGTCACCTATCCCTCCATCGCCGGAACCTCGGTGGCGCGCGATTTCGTGGAATTGCCGAGCCAGCTCTACGAGCACTGGCTGACGGAGCCCGAAATCCTCTCCCGCTTCGCGCGGCATGTGAAGACGGGCGAGCCGATGCCGAAGGCGATGATCGAAAAGGTGCTCAAGGCGCGGAATTTCGGGCAGGGCTTCGC
Source organism: Alphaproteobacteria bacterium (assembly GCA_030429105.1). Classification (GTDB taxonomy): domain Bacteria; phylum Pseudomonadota; class Alphaproteobacteria; order Rhodobacterales; family Rhodobacteraceae; genus Pikeienuella. Next base: position 19,386 of record JAUIDE010000064.1, on the reverse strand, counting down.
CTCCGTCGAATATGTCGCTTCGGCGCTCGTCGATCTGGAGATGCACCTCCTGCCGGACGCGAAAGGTTTCGACGCGGCGGCCTTCGAGGCGGAGGCGCTGGCGCGGATCGGGATGCCGAATTCCATCGTCATGCGGCACAGGACCCCGCATTTCTCCCATGTCTTCGCGGGGGACGGATATTCGGCGGGCTATTACAGCTACATGTGGTCCGAAGTGATGGACTCGGACGCCTTCGCCGCCTTCGAGGAGGCGGGAGACCCGTTCGACGCGGAGACGGCGAAGCGGCTGGAGACGGCGATCTATTCCGCCGGCGGCCGGCAGGACCCGGAAGAGGCCTGGCGCGCCTTCCGGGGACGCGCGCCGCAGGCCGACGCGCTGCTCCGCCGGCGGGGGCTGCTGGAGGCGGTCGGTTAAGCCGGACTTGACCGGCGCCGGGCGCCGCCCGGGCAAGATATTTCTGCTTGTCGGCGTCGCCTCCGCGTCATACGCCTACGCTACATTTTGTGATGAAGCACCGGGCGGAGCAAGCTATGGCGATAGTAAGGGTCAACGCGGCGTCGGTCATCGACGAACCCTTCATCTCGGAAGATGGCGAGAATTTCGATTTTTCCTCCAGCGTGATCACCTTCCGACGGGGCGCGCGCGTCGAGGAGTTCTTCGGCTCCTTCCGCCAGTCGGGCGACGACATCGCCGGGACGGTGTCGGGATTCCGCGTCACCGTCGGCGGCGACGTGCAATTGGATGTAACGAATGTAAACCGGGACGCGGGCCGGTTCGCGGACCTTCTGGTCAACGGAACTGACGACAGCTTCAGCGCCTTCGTCCTTTCGGGGAACGACCGGCTGATCATGTCGCAGCAGGACGACGATTTCGGCGGCTTCTCCGGGAACGACAACATCCGCGGCCGCGGCGGCGACGACAGCCTCGACGGCGGGGCGGGGAACGACACGTTGATCGGCAACGGCGGGGCGGACCGGCTGCGCGGGCAGGCGGGCGACGATCTCGCCCGCGGCGGCGGGGGCGACGACCTCCTGATCGGCGGCGGGGGGGATGACCGGCTCCTCGGCAATGGCGGCGGCGACCGGCTCCGCGGCGGCGGCGGGAGCGACACGCTGGACGGCGGCGGCCGCGACGACGACCTGAGGGGCGGCGGCGGGAACGACCGGCTGATCGGCGGGGCGGGGAACGACACGCTCGCGGGCGGCGGCGGGGCGGACGTCTTCGTCTTCGGCCCGAATGACGGGCAGGACCTGATCCGCGGCTTCGTCGACGGAACGGACCTCATCGAGATTTCCGGCGCCGGCGGCTTCGGCGGCCTGACCATCGAGCAGGACGGCGCGGACGTGACCATCGCCTTCGGCTCCACCCTGATCCGCGTGGAGAATGCGAACGAGGGCGATTTCACCGCGGCGGATTTCCTCTTCTGAGCGCCGGGCGCCCGCGCCTTCCTAGGACCGGCCGGAAGCGCCCCGCAGTGCGCCGTCTTGCTCGCGCGGCCGGCGGTGGCGATGCTGCTGCGGTCGATCTGTGGGGCGAGACATGCTGAACCGACCGAGCGCCATCACCTGGGGCGAGCCCATCTTCATGAACGCCCCGTTCGGGCGGCCCTACGGAAACGACCTCCTGCTCTGGGAGCGGTCCGTCGCGGTCGAGGCTGGCGGGCGCACGATCATCCTCGTCTCCACGACGCCGACCGGCTCCAACCAGAGGCCAGAAGCGCCGAGCCCGCTTGTCGCCCTCGCCTTCCAGGGCGGGCGGCTGCGGGATGTGACCGACGAGGTTCTCCCCTCCGGTATCGGCGCGAGCCTGCTGCGCGGCTTCCAGATCGGAGATTTCAACGGGGACGGGCGGCCCGACGTGTTTCTGGACAATCACGGCTCCGAAGCGTCCTTCCCCTTTCCGGGCGAGCGGAACGGGCTGCTCCTCTCCGATGGGCGGGGCGGGTTCACGGACGGTTCGGGCGCGCTGCCGGGCCTGACCGATTTCAGCCACGGCTCCGTCGTCGCGGATTTCAACGGCGACGGGCGGGACGACATCTTCGTTTCGAACCTCAACGACGACGAAAGCATCCCGCCCTATCTCCTGTTCGGGGACGGGCGCGGCGGCTTTTCAGCCCCCGTCTTCTTCGAGAGCCGGGGCGGCTTCACGCCCGGGCCGGGGATCGACCCGGCCTTCGACGGCGGTCGCGGCGGCTATTTCCCCGCGCTGATCGACTGGAACGACGACGGCGCCCCCGACATCTTCCTCGGCCCGATCTTCGGCTTCGACACCGGGCAGCCGGTCTTCGAAGGGTTCGGCTACGCCGAGAACGACGGGGCCGGAAACTTCACGCTCGAGATCGCCAACCAGCTCTCCCCGCCCATTCCGCTCTCGGGGATCACGAACGGCGAGTTCGTGGGCGAGCACACGCGCTGGGGTGATTTCGACAATGACGGGGACCTCGACCTCGTCATCTACTGGGACGCCGGCGGAAACGGCTTCCTGATCCAGCTGCTCGAGAACCGGGGGGCGGAGGGCTATGTCGACGTCTCGAACCGCGTCGAGGGGCAGGAGGCGGGGATCGGCCTGCCGCGCGTCGCCGGCGCGCCGGATTTCCAGCTGGTCGATTTCGACGCCGACGGCGACCTCGACATCATCCTGAGCCGTTTCACGCCCGACTTTTCGGCCCAGCGGACGCTCTGGTTCGAGAACGAGGGCGGGCGCTTTACGCGGATCGACGAGGCGGAGTTTCCCGGCAGGCAGGCCTTCATCTTCGCGGACGTGAACCGGGACGGGATCCCCGATTTCGTGAATCTCGTGGAGGTTCAGGACCTTCCGAACACCCCGCGCTTCGACCTCGGCGGGCATCTCGCCTTCGCCAGCCTCGGCGTGATCGAGCGGGCGGTGAGGCGCGACGGCTTCCTGACGGACGACGCGATGGCCGGGGGCGAGTTCGCGGACATCCTGCGCGGCAGGGCGGGGAACGACACTCTGCGCGGCAATGGCGGGGACGACCGCCTGCTCGGCGGCGGCGGCGACGACGAGGCGCTGGGCGGGGCGGGCGACGACCGGCTGGTCGGCAACGGCGGGGCGGACCGGCTGCGTGGGCAGGCGGGCGACGATCTCGCGCGCGGCGGCGGGGGCGACGACCTCCTGATCGGCGGCGGGGGCGATGACCGGCTCCTCGGCAATGGCGGCGGCGACCGGCTCCGCGGCGGCGGCGGGAGCGACACGCTGGACGGCGGCGGCGGCGACGACGACCTGAGGGGCGGCGGCGGGAACGACCGGCTGATCGCCGGGGCGGGGAGCGACACGCTGGCCGGCGGCGGCGGGGCGGATGCGTTCGTCTTCGACGCGGATGACGGGGAGAACCTGATCCGCGACTTCGCCGACGGGACGGACCGGATCGCGCTTTCCGGCGTCGGCGGCTTCGGCGGCCTGACCATCGAGCAGGACGGCGCGGACGTCACCATCGCCTTCGGAAACGCGATCATCCGCGTGGCGGATGCGAACGAGGGCGATTTCACCGCGGCGGATTTCCTCTTCTGAGCGCCGGGTCGCCTTGACGCGCCGCAGCGCCGCGCGCATGGAGCGGCGTCAGCGGCGTCAGCGGCGTCAGCGGCGTCAGCGGCGTCAGCGGCGTCAGCGGCGTCAGCGGCGTCAGCGGCGTCAGCGGCGTCAGCGGCGTCAGCGGCGACGACGAGGCGACCTTGGCCATTCTCCGGATTTTCACCAACGATGTCAGCGCCTTCGAAGAAGGCGACGGGGAGCCTTCGCTGTCCCGCAGCGAAAGCCGGATCAGCATCGCCGACGGCGACTTCCTGTTCGAGTTTCTCGGGGCCTTCACGCTCGGCCCCGGAGCGGAGTTCGGCGGCAGGCTGGAGGCGCTCCGCTTCTCCGCCGGGGGGCGGCTCGCGCTCGAATTCACCGGGATCGGGCGGAGCGCCCCTTCGATCAGCGATCTGCTCGCCGACGAGGAGGGGGTGTTCGAGGCCTTCGCGCTCGCGGGCGACGACACGATCCTCCTTTCGGGCGAAAGCGACCAGGGCATGGGCTTCGCCGGCGCGGACCGCATGGTCGGGCGCGGAGGGGACGATTCGCTTTTCGGCGGCCTCGGGAACGACACGATCCTCGGCGGGGCCGGGGCGGACGGGTTACGGGGCGAGGCGGGGAATGACCGCCTTCTCGGCGGCGGGGGCGGAGACAGATTGTTCGGCGGGGCGGGGGCGGACCAGTTGGGCGGCGGCGCCGGGGCGGACGCCCTCAGCGGCGGCGCCGGGGCCGACCGGCTCCAGGGCGGGAAAGGCGACGACCTGCTCTCCGGCGGCGGGGGGCGCGATGTGTTCGTGTTCGGCCGGCGCGACGGGAACGACACGATCCGCGATTTTCGCGACGGGGCGGACCTCATCGAGATCCGCGGCGCCGGCGGCTTCGACGGCCTCACCATCGGGCAGGACGGCGCGGACGTGACCATCGCCTTCGGCTCCACCCTGATCCGCGTGGAGAATGCGAACGAGGGCGATTTCACCGCGGCGGATTTCCTCTTCTGAGCGCCGCCCGGCTCAGAGCGCGGCGTCCAGCGCCGCTTCGAGCCGGGCCACCGCGCCGTCCACGTCTCTCAGCTTGTCGAGGCCGAAGAGGCCCATCCGGAAGCTCGAATAATCCGGCCCCTCGTCCACCTGGAGCGGCACCCCGGCGGCGACCTGCACGCCGGCGCGGGCGAATTTCGCGCCGGACTTGATCTCCGGGTCCGCCGTATAGGCGACGACGACGCCGGGCGCGGCGAAGCCCTCCGCCGCGACGGAGCGGAGGCCGCGGGCGGCGAAAGCCTCGCGCGCGCGGCGGCCGAGGTCCTGCTGCGCGGCCTTCAATCGGTCGAACCCGTCCGCCTCCGCCTCCTTCATCGCGTCGCGGAAGCCGCGGAGCGCGTCCGTCGGCATCGTCGCGTGATAGGCGTGGCCGCCGGCCTCGTAGGCCTCCATGATCTTCGTCCAGGTCTTGAGATCGACGGCGAAGGAGGAGCTCTTCCGCCCCTCCATGACCTCCCGCGCGCGGGCGGACATCATCACGAGCCCGGCGGAGGGGGAGGCGCTCCAGCCCTTTTGCGGGGCGGAAATGAGCACGTCGACGCCGAGCGCCTTCATGTCCACCCAGAGGCAGCCGGAGGCGATGCAGTCCAGAATGAAGAGCCCGCCCGCCTCATGCGCGGCGGCGGCGACCTCGGCGATGTAGTCGTCCGGCAGGATCATGCCGGCGGAGGTCTCGACATGGGGGGCGAAGACGGCGGCGGGCCGCGTCTCCCTGATCTTCGCCACCACCTCGTCCACCGGCGCGGGGGCGAAGGGCGCGTCGGGCGCGTTGCCCGTGCGGCGGGCCTTCATCACGTCATGGCTCTCGGGGATCGCGCCGGCCTCGAATATCTGCGTCCAGCGATAGGAGAACCAGCCGTTGCGGATCACCAGCGCCCGCTCGCCCCCCGCGAACATGCGGGCGACCGCCTCCATGGCGTAGGTGCCGCCGCCGGGGACGAGCGCGACATGGTCCGCCGCGTAGACGCCCTTAAGCGTCTCCGAAATGTCCCGCATCACCTGCTGGAAGGCCTTGCTCATGTGGTTGAGCGAACGGTCGGTGAAGACGACCGAGTATTCGAGCAGGCCGTCAGGGTCCACATCGGGCAGCAGCGCGTTCATTCCCGTCTCCTCCGCTTCTTCGCGGCGAAGTCTAGGCGCTGCGCCCCGCGCGGGCGAGAGGAAACTCCCGTCGCCGATAGGCGGCGCCGGTCATTCCTTCGCGAGCCAGCGCGCCGCCGCCTCCGCCCAGCCGGTGGGCAGGCCGTGGCCGCCGTCATGTTCGAGATAGAGGAGGTCTCCTCCCGTCTCGCAGCCGGTCCAGGCCCGGCTCCGCCAGGCGCCGGGCTCGGCGGAGGTCGCCTCCGGCCAGTCGCGGCAGCGATTTGCGCGGCGGAATTCGGCCAGCGTCTCCGCCACGCTTCCCTGCCGCCAGTCGCGGATCGCGCGGCCCTCGAGCGGGACCTGCGCATCCGTGAAGCCGTGGAGGTGGAAGGCGCGGGGCGCCATTGCGGGGCAGGGGGAGGGGTTCGGCTGGCGAAGCGCGCCGGCGACGGAGATGATTGCGGAGAACCGCGCTCCCTCCAGGCAGCTCATCATCCAGGCCATCGAGCCGCCGGCGGAGAAGCCGCCGATCACCGGTTTCCCGGCGAACGGAACGCGGCGCGCCGCATCCTCGATCACGGCGAGAAGAAACGCCCGGTCGTCCCGCCAGCCGGGGTCCTGCACCCCGGCCCAGCGCCGCGGCGCGCCCTCTTCCCGCCGCGCGCCGCGCGGCGCGACGAGGAGCCAGCCCTGCGCCACGAAGGCTGAGCGGAGCGAGGCCATGCCGACGGTCGAGCCCATGTCGGAATTGTGCCCGTGGAGAAAGACGAGGGCGGGGAGGGGCGCCGCGCCGTCCCATCCTTCCGGCAGGACCAGCGCGTATTCGCCGCCGCCCGCCGCGCAGGGCGCCTCGACGGGGCAGGGCGTCTCCGCCCCCGCCGCAGGCGCGATGAGCCCGAGCGCCGCCATGATCCATCGCCGCATCGCCGGCCCCCTTTCCCGCCGGGGCCCCGCGCCCCTATACCGGCAAGATGACCGCGAAACCGCCGGAGACCAGCCTCTACGCCCCGGTGAAGGCGTTTCTCGCTTCACAAGGCTTTGAGGCGAAGGGCGAGGTCGGCCCCTGCGACCTGCTGGCGGTGCGGGAAGGCGAGGAGCCGCTGGCGGTGGAGCTGAAGCGCGGCTTCACGCTCGCGCTGGTCATGCAGGGCGTGGCGCGGCAGCTCGCCTTCGAGCGGGTGGCGCTCGCCGTTCCGGCTTCGGCGCTGGCGGGGCGGCGGCGGCGACGGGATGCGGTGACGCTCTGCCGGCGGCTGGGGCTGGGGCTGTTGCTCGTGGACGCCGCCGGGCGGGTGGAGGCCGCGCTCGATCCCGGCGCCCCGCCGCCGCGGCGGAACGCGCGGGCGCGCGGCGCGATCCTGCGGGAATTCGGGCGGCGGGAGGGGGACCCGAACGAGGGCGGGACGGGCGGGCGGCGGCTGATGACCGCCTACCGGCAGGAGGCGCTCCGCCTCGCCCTGCATCTGGCGGAGGCGGGGGAGGCGCGGCCGGCGGCGGCGGGCCGGGCGGCGGACGCGCCCCGGGCGGGCGCGATCCTGCGGGACAATCACTATGGCTGGTTCCGCCGCGTCTCCCGCGGTGTCTATGCGCTGACGGAGGCGGGCGAGGCGGCCATTGCCGGGGGGCGCGGGGGGCTTATCTGAGAGGCATGGACGGAACCCCCGCAAGACCCCGCATCGAACCCCCGAAGGTCGCCGTCGCGACCGCGCCGCTCTCCGTTCTGGAGACGGTGCGGAAGGCGCGGCGCAACGTGCTGGAGATCGTGCCGGAGCTCGCCTTCCGCCAGCCGATGCTCACCGGCGTCACCGTCGCGCGCTGGCACATGGTGATGGACCCGGATTCGCTGGAGCGCATCCTGAAGGACCGGGTGGAGGATTATCCGAAATCGCCGGTCACGAAGCGGCTGCTCCGACCCGCGATCGGGGAGAGCCTCTTCATCGCGGAGGGCGCGCACTGGCGCTGGCAGCGGCGGGCGGCGGCGCCCGTCTTCGCGCATCGCCATCTCGTCGCCCTCTCCCCCTTCATGACGGCGGCGGCGGAGCGGAGCGCGGCGCGGATCGGGGAGGAGATGGCGGCGAAGGGCGGCGTGGAGGCCTACGCCCAGATGATCGCCGCGACCTTCGACGTGATCTGCGACGTGGCGCTTTCGGGGAAGGACACGCTGGACCGCCCCGCCGTCTCCCGCGCCATCGACGAATACATGGAGACGGTCGGCAAGGTCTCCCTGCTCGACGTGCTGGCCGTGCCGACCTGGGTGCCGCGGCCCGCGACGCTCTTCCGCCGCCGCTCCTCTGACCTTCGCCCGCTGATGGACCGGGTGATCGCCGCCCGCCGGAACGAGCCGGCGCGGGAGGATCTGCTGGACCTCATGCGCTTCGCGGAGGACCCGGAAAGCGGGCGGAAGATGACGCCGGAGGAGCTTCGCGACAACATGCTCGCCTTCATCGTGGCTGGGCACGAGACGACGGCGCTGGCGCTCGCCTGGGCGCTCTGGCTCCTCGCCATCGACCCGGCGACGCAGGAGCGGGCGCGGGAGGAGGCGCGGGCGGCGATCGGGAGCGGCCCCGCCGAGGCGGCGCATCTGCCTTCGCTCGGCTATGTCGGGCAGGTGCTGGAAGAGGCGATGCGACTATATCCGCCCGCCGCCTTCCTCGCCCGGATCGCCAAGGCGGAGGACCGGCTCTGCGGCCGCCCGATCATGGGGGGGGACATCCTGATGCTGCCGATCTACGCGCTGCACCGGCACCGGATGCTCTGGGAGGATGCGGACGCCTTCGACCCGGAGCGGTTCGCCCCGGCCGCCGCCCGGGGGCGGCACCGCTACCAGTATCTTCCCTTCGGCGCGGGGCCGCGGATCTGCATCGGCATGGGCTTCGCCCTGATGGAGGCGAAACTCATCCTCGCCACGCTGCTCGCGCGGTGGCGGTTCGTTCCCGGCGGGCCTCCGCCGGAACCTGCAATGACCCTGACCCTTCGCCCTTCTGGTGGGGTCAGGCTCCGGGCGGAGCCCATAATCTGAACGGCCCTTGGCCACGCCCGGAAACACACGCTGCGGGGCAAGGACGCTACGCGCCCCGCAAACCACGATACTCTACCGGGCCAGTATCAACGCGGCCCTGGCCCTGAAGGTTAACTCCCGTTCAGGAAAGACGCCGCGCACGCCTGCGGCCGACAAACAGGAACATGCCCGCGGCCGCCGCAAGAAGCGGAGCAGTGGCCGGGAGCGGGATCGCCACGGCGTCGAACGTGTACTCGATCTCGAACATGATGCCGGCGTCGGTGGCCTGGCTGATGATGATGTCGCCGCCGAAGCCCGAGCCGCCGAAGCTCGTGGAGGTCATGAACATCAGATCGACCGTGCCGCCGCCGATGAACGCGGCGGAGGGCGCCACGCTGTCGGAGATCGAGTTCATCCCGGTGACCGGAAAGAGCGCGCTCTCGCCGACGCCGAGCGTGACCAGCCCGGTCGAACCGACGACCGAGAAGTCCGGCATGGCGGGGAGCGACAGGACGGGCGAAGAAACGTCGAAGTCGACCGTCGTCGTCGCGGCGCCGGTGATCGTGTTCGTCCCGCTGTTCGTGACGCCGAGGATGCTGGCGATCGCGCCCGTGATGGTGAACGTCACGCCCGTGAGCGTCCCGAGGGACGGATCGAACTGGGGCACGGAGAGCGTGCCGCTGATCTCCACGTCCTGAAGGGCGAGCATGTCGGTAAACGACACCGTGGCCGCCTGGGCAGGGCTTGCAAGCAACGCCCCCGCCGCGAAAGCGGACAAGACAAGGTTACGCATTTTACGTCCTCTCTGTGGATCTACAGTCACGCCCCACTGGAGGATTCACACACCGGGAAAAGCACGCCCCGGATAGCGAGGTGATATGCTGCGGTGCGGGAGGATCGCAAGTGAAGAAATGGTTAATTATCCGTCATGTGAAAAACCTCACACTCTAGCCGCAAAACCGTAACCGAATGCTTAACGATTCATCACATCCCGCTCAGGGCCGGCGCGTCTGGCGCAACGGGGCTGGACGTGCTTAGTCGCGCCGGGCGCGGTCTTCGCGCCGAACCGGACGAGCCGCGCATGACCACAACCGAATCAGTCTCCCTCGCGCCCGATGACGGGCGAGCCCGCCGCAACGTCGTGATTCTCGCGCTTGCGAGCGCGATTCTCGGGGCGCAGATGCCGGTGCATTTCGTGCTCGGCGGTCTTTCGGGGCAGATCCTGGCGGAGAACAAGGCGCTGGCGACGCTGCCGATCTCCGCGACCGTGTTCTGCTCGATGTTCGCGGCGCCCGTCGTCGCCCTTCTGATGGGCAGATACGGCAGGCGCGCCGGCTTTTTCATCGGGGTCGCCGGGGGCGGGGCGGGCGCGGCGCTGAACGCCGTCGCGCTGCTCCTCGGCAGTTTCCCGCTTCTCCTCGCCGGCTCCGCGCTGATCGGCGTCTACATGGCCGCGCAGGGCCAGTATCGCTTCGCGGCGGCGGACACCGCCTCGCCCGCCTACCGGCCGAAGGCGATCAGCTATGTGATGGCCGGCGGCCTCGCCGCCGCGATCATCGGGCCGCAGATGATCGTGCCGCTGGCGCGGGAGGCGCTGGCGCCGGTTCCTTTCGCCGGCGCCTATGTCGCGACGGCGCTTCTGAACCTTTTCGCAGCGCCGCTCCTCCTCCTCCTCGACATCCCGCGCCCGCCGCGTCGCCCTAAGGGCGCGCCTTCCGGCCGCCCGATGCGGGAAATCCTGGCCGAGCCGCGGGTGCGCGCCGCGATGATCTGCGCGATGGTCTCCTACGCGCTGATGAACCTCGTGATGACGGCGACGCCCCTCGCCGTCGTCGGCTGCGGCTTCTCGCCGGACATGGCGGGTAGCATCGTCTCCGCCCATGTGCTGGCGATGTTCGCGCCCTCCTTCTTCACCGGGCATCTCATCGCCCGGTTCGGCGCGGAGCGGATCGTGCTGGCGGGGCTCGCGCTCCTCGGCCTCACCGCCGTGGTCGCGCTGTCGGGGACGGGGACGTTCGAGTTCTTCGTCGCCCTCGTCCTCCTCGGGATCGGGTGGAATTTCGGCTTCATCGGCGCGACGGACATGCTGACGGCGGGGCAGCGGCCGGAGGAGCGGGCGAAGGTCCAAGGGCTCAACGATTTCCTCGTCTTCGGCCTCGTCACCATCGCCTCCCTCTCCTCCGGCGCGCTGCTGAACGGGTTCGAGAGCGTGGAGGCGGGCTGGGATGCGGTAAACATCGCCGTCGCGCCGTTCCTGACGCTGGCGGTCGTGACGCTGATCTGGCTGAAGTTCAGGCGCCGCGGCGCCTGATCCTTACGGAGCCCCGGGCGTTCCCGGCGCCCGCCCGTCGAAGACGGAGCCGGCGTCGAAGCGGCCGAGATTGCCGAAGATCTGCTGGAGCACCGTCAGCTCGCGCCCATAGGTCGGCGTGCGGCGGGTCACGAGGTCGATGATCCTTCCGTCCTCGATCCCGTAGCTGGCGACATCCGTCACGAGGCCGTCAGCGTCGAACCGGACGGAGACGACCTTCCGGTCCACCACTTCCGGCGCGTAGAAGGCGAAGGTCTCGACCCGCGAGGCCTCGTAATACCAGGCGTCGGCGTCGAAGCTGGAGACGGTGGAGGGGCGGCCGAGCTTCCGCATCACGGAGCCGCGTGTATCCTCGCCTGCGCGGATCGAGTCGAGATCGGCGAGCTGCGGGGCGAAGCCGTGATTGGTCACCACCGGCTCGCAGGCCGCGAGGCCGAGCGCAGCGAAGGCGAAGAGAGAGACTGTTCCGATCCGCCGCATCGCGCCCCGGCCCTTTCGCGTTTCCGACCTTGTTTCGGATAGCCCGCGCATGATCTAAGTTCAAGGCGGCCGTGGCCCGCGCCTCCCGGCGCGATGCGGGCCCGCCCAGGAATTCGCCGAAAGAGGCGCCGATGACCGACCTGTCCCCCGCCTTCAGCCGCCTCCTCACGCCCCAGCGCCTCGCCGGGCTGGACGGACGGTCGATCTCGGAGACGGCGACGGAGGCCGAGCGCCGCGCCGTCGCCGACGCGTTCGGGCTCCTCGGGCTCGGCGCGCTGCGGATCGAGGCGCGGATCGCGCGCGAGGGGCGGGAGGGCTGGCGCGTCGAGGGACGGGTGGAGGCCGAGGCGGTGCAGGAATGCGTCGTCTCGCTGGAGCCCGTCCCGGCGCGGATCGACGAGCCCTTCCTCCGCCGCTACGACCCCGGCGCTTCGGAGGAGGCGGCGGAGGCGGTGATCGACCCGGAGGCGGAGGACCCGCCGGAGCCGCTGGGCCATGGCGTCGATCTCGGCCTTGTCGCGATGGAGACGCTGGCGCTCGCGCTCGACCCCTATCCGCGGGCGCCCGGCGCGGCCTTCGAGCCCGTCCTCGCCGCGCCCGAGGGCGTCGAGCCGATGACGGACGAGGCGGCGAAGCCGTTCGCCGGGCTCGCGGCGCTGAAATCCCGCCTCGGCGGAGAAGGGGGCGGGGCATGAAGATCGCGGTCATGGGCGCCGGCGCGCTCGGCGGCTATTTCGGCGGGCGGCTGGCGGCGGCGGGGGCCGATGTCTCCTTCATCGCCCGCGGCGCGCATCTCGCGGCGCTGAAGGCGGAGGGGCTCCGCGTCGAATCCCCGCTCGGCGACCTCCATCTGCCGAAGGTGAAGGCGACGGACGACCCGGCGGAGATCGGCCCCGTGGATATCGTGCTCTTCCTCGTGAAGCTGCCGGACACGCAGGCGGCGGCGCGTGCGCTCGCGCCGCTGCTCGGGCCGGAGACGGGCGTGCTCTCGCTCCAGAACGGGGTCGAGGCCTGGGGCTGGATCGGGCGGGAGATCGGGCCCCGGCGGGTCATGGGCGGCACGGCGCAGATCCCGGCGGATATCCGCGCGCCGGGCGTCGTCCGCCATTCCGGCCCCTTCGCGCGCGTCACGTTCGGCGAGCTCGGCCTGGAGGAGACGGCGCGCGCCCGCGCGCTTCTCGCCGCCTTCGAGGCGGCGGGGGTCGAGGTTTCGCTCGTTCCGGACGTTCATGTGAAGATCTGGGAGAAGTTCGTCATGCTTTCCGCCTTCAGCGCGCTGACGGCGCTGACGCGGCTGCCGATCGGCCCGGTCCGCGAAAACCCCGAGACGCGCGGCCTCCTCGCCCGCGCGATCGCGGAAACCCATGCGGTCGGCCGCGCCAAGCAGCCCTCGCTGGCGGCGGACTACGCCGAGCGGGCGATGGGGTTCGTGGACGCTGCGCCGGCGGGAATGCGCTCCTCCATGCTGGACGATCTCCTCCGCGGGCGGCCGCTCGAACTCGCCTATCTCTCGGGCGCGGTCGCCCGGTTCGGCGCGGAACTGGGGATCGAGACGCCGGTGCACGACTTCGTGGCGAAGGCGCTTTCGCCCTTCGCCTCGGGGGCGCCGAAGGGCTGATCCCGGCGGCGCCGGACCGGCGATTCAGGTCGATGTGCATTTCCGGACTGACGCGGGCGGCCGAAAATGTTAACCCCGGCCCCATGATACACGAAGGAAATTCCCGTGCCGGGTGATCGCACCCCGCTTTGGGCCCGCCCGCCGGCTCCGCAGGATCGAGGCCCGGTCGATGCCCCCGCCCCCGATGAAGGCGCCGCTGCGCTTGAATTCCGCCGGGCTGAGGACCCTGCGCCGGCGCTCACGGCGAGCGCGCGGAAGACCGGAACGGGCGCGGACGACAGGTTCATTGGCGACTCGCGTTCCGACACGCTGATCGGCCGGGCGGGCGAGGACACGCTGAAGGGCCGCGGCGGGGATGACCTGGTGCGCGGCGGCGGCGCCGGCGACAGGCTCATCGGCGGCGGCGGACGGGACAGGGTGATCGGCGGCGGCGGCGACGACCTCGTGAAGGGCGGCGGCGGCGGCGACCTCCTCAAGGGCGGCGGCGGGAATGACCGGCTGTTCGGCGGCGGGGGTTCCGACACGCTGATCGGAGGCAAGGGCGACGACACCCTGATCGGCGGCGGCAAGGACGACACCTTCGTTTTCACGGACGCGCATCTCCGCGACGGGACGAAGACGATCCTCGGCTTCAGCTCCGGCGTGGACCGGATCGACCTCACCGGCGTCTCGGGCCTCGGCCGGTTCGACGACATCCCGGCGACGCGCGCGGACGGCGTCACGGAACTGGCCATCGGCGGCGCGACGATCCGCGTTGCGGGCGACGCTCCCGAAGCGGCGGATTTCATCGTCGGCGATCCGGCCGAATTCGCGCGGGCGGGCTCCCCCTCCCTCTCCGCGGCCGTCCGGAGGGCCGGGTCGGGGGAGGACGACAGTCTCGACGGGACGGGGGATAGCGACGTCCTGATCGGCCGCGGCGGCGCCGACACCCTGAAGGGCCGCGGCGGCGACGACACCCTGAAAGGCGGCGGCGGCGACGACGTGCTTCGCGGCGGCGGCGGCGACGATGTGCTCCGCGGCGGCGGCGGCGGCGACAGGCTGTTCGGCGGCGGCGCGAACGACCGGGTGATCGGCGGCGGCGGCGACGACGTGCTGAAGGGCAACGGCGGCGACGATTTCCTCAAGGGCGGCGGCGGCGACGACCGGATCGCCGGCGGCGGGGGCGCGGACACCCTGATCGGCGACAAGGGCGAGGACACTCTGATCGGCGGCGGGGGAGACGACATCTTCGTCTTCGACACAGCCGCGCTGAGCGACGGCGAGAAGACCATCCTCCGCTTCCGCTCCGGCGCCGACAAGATCGACCTGAGCGGCGTCTCCGGCGTCTCCCGCTTCGCGGATATCGAGATCGCCCGCTCCGGCGGGACGACCGAACTGAGGGTCGGCGGCGGGGTGATCCTCGTCACCGGCGACGCGCCCGGGGAGGGGGACTTCATCATCCGTGGCGGCGCCGGCTCCGACACGACGCCCGGCGGCTCCGGATCCGGCGGCGGCGGGGCGACCGCCGATCCCTTCACCGGCGGCGCGGGGGACGACCTTATCTCCAGCGGGCCGGGGAATGACCTGATCCGCGGCCTCGCCGGGAACGACACGCTCGGCGCCGGCGCCGGGATCGACACGCTGGAGGGCGAGACGGGCGCGGATGTTTTCGTCGTCCGGCTGGTCGGCGGCGGGCTCGACGGGACGATCGACGTCGTCCGGGATTTCAGGTACGGCGAGGGCGACAAGGTGAGCCTTGTCGAGGCGCTCTCCGGCGTCCCCTTCGACCGGCTCGACGAGGTGGCGAACGCGCGGATCGAGGGCGCGGACACGATCATCTCCGTGAAGCGCGGCGCGACCTTTCAGGACGTGATGCGCCTCGAAGGTGTGACCTTCACCACCGAGCAGCTCATCAGTTACGGCTTCAAGGCGCCGGCGGGCAATGGGCCGTTCTTCGACAATCCCTACGGGTTCGAGAACAACAGCTTCGCGACCTCGGACCCCGCCGCGACGCGGGACGGCGCGCATGTCGTCTGGGTCGACCGGCTCAACCTCGATGGCGATCCGAACGACCGCACGCCGACGCGCAACGACGAAAACGGATCGACGCGCGACGTCTTTATCATGAACACGGAGACGGGGGCGATCCAGCGGGTCAGCCAGCGGCTCAATCAGGATATCGAGGCGACGAGCCCCGCGCTTTCCGCCGACGGACGGATGGTCGCCTATGTCCAGGGCATTCCGGGCGCCGGCAACAACGGGGAGATCTTCGTTCGCGACATGGCGTTCCCGAATTCGCAGCCGGTTCTGGTCTCGGTGGACGACAACGGGAACTCGGACGCCCCCGGGACGCCGATCAGCACGGTCAACCGCGGCGGGCTCAACGGCTCGATCTCGAATGAGAGCGTCTCGCTTGTCGATATCTCTGGGGACGGGCGGAAGGTCGTTTTCGTGACGAGCACGGACCTTTCCGGCCCGACCGCGACCGACACGAACGGCCAGCTCGACGTCTATCTCCGCGATCTCGACACGCAGCGGACGACCCTCATCAGCGGCCTCGGCGGCTTCGCGCAGGGCGTCGCGCAGCCCTATCCGCAAGGCTTCAACGAGGGGCAGGGCGACATCGTGAAGATCTCGGAGGACGGCCGCTACGTCGCCTTCGCGAGCTTCGCCAGCTTCGTCGGCGCCGGCGATGCGGACGGGCAGACCGACATCTACCTCTTCGACACGGTCGCCCGGCGCTTCCTCCTCGTCTCCTCGCCCGAGGCGGGCGGGACGACGAGCTTCGACATGAGCGCGGACGGCTCTCGTATCGTCTTCGCGACCGAGGAGGCGGCGGAGCCGGACGACACGAACGGGCTGAGCGACATCTACGTCGCCGATATCGACCTCGCGTCCTTCTCGGTCACGTCGCGCAATCGCGTGAGCGAGGCGGAGGGCGGCTTCCAGCTGCGGGACGACGACAGCTTCGCGCCGATCATCTCGCCGGACGGGACGCGGGTCGCCTTCCTTTCCAACGCGCGGGACCTGACGGATTTCGACCCCTCCGTCGCGTTCACTTCGGGCGGCGGCGTGGGGGGGAACTCCTTCGAGCGGCTCTATGTCGTCGACCTTGAAACCGGCGCGATTACTGTGCCGGACGCTCCGCGCTCCCGCGCCAACGCGGACAGCCTCATCCCCCACGCCGTGCTGACGGATGACGGCTTCATCTTTCGCCAGTCGGTGGACGCCGCGCCCGGCACGAACCGGAACGATACGGATGCGATCGCCATCGCCGGGCTCGTCCCTCCCCCTTCGGCCGACCTGCCGGACAGCGCCGCCGAGGCCGGAAGCATCGCGCGGGTGGAGCGCTTCACTGCCGTCCGGAGCGAGATCGACGAACCGGGCGACGTTGACGTCTTTCGCTATTCCGATGGCGGGGGCTCCACGCAGATATCGATCTCGGTCGAGGGCGTGGACACAGGGGCGGGGTCGCTGACGGACCCGTTCCTCATCGTTCGGAACAACGGCGCGGTGCTGCCCATCGAGAACGACATCGACCGATTCGGCTTCAACGACGCCGTCGACGACGATGACGGCGTCGGGCGCAACGCCTTCGTCCGCGTCGACCCCCAGGCTTTCGCGACGCTCTTCATCGAGGTCTCCGGCTTCGGCGACGCGACGGGGAGCTATCGGCTGACGATCAACCAGGACCCGCTGCCGCCCTTCGACGATTTCGGCTGAGCCTCGGTGCGGCTCAGCCGAAGAGGTCCAGATTGATCGGGGTGATGGGCGTGATCGGCAAGATCGGCACGAAGATCAGCCCGGCCGATTCCACCTCGACAATGTAGCTCCCGGTATCCGAGCTCGTGTCGATCTCGACGAAGCCGACCGAGTCGTTGATGGCCGAGCGGAAGACGGCGAGCGAAGTCGCGCCGGCCGTGCTCTGTGCGATCAGGTCGCCGTCCCCGTCGCGGACGCGGATGATGCCGGTTGTGAGCGGGTTGGAGCCTGTCGGCGTCAGATTCACGCGGAACTGGCTTACCTCGTTGGCGTCGAACTTGAAGAAATCGGAATTCGTTGTGCTGAACAGGCTGTCGGTATGCTCCACCCCGAGCGGCAGGATGATCGGCGTGTCGATGCCGTCCGTCGGGAAGAAATTGTCGAAGCGGAGCGTGTAGGTTCCGGTCTGGAGCCCCGTCCCCGTCACGCGGATGAAATAGTCGCCTGCGCCCTGGTTCACGAAGCGGATGTAGCCGTCATTGTCGAGCCCGCTGTCGTCGTCCGTCGCGACGGTGGTGAAGGTCCCGTTCGCCTCGCGCCGCACGACCGAGACTATCGGATCGGCGAGGGTTCCGCCGGTGACGGAGATGGAGAAATTGTCGTCGAAGGTTCCGAAGAGATCGGCGTCGAAGGCGAACCCGATCTCGCTCCGGATCACGTCTCCGCGCACTGTGCTGAGCGAGAACGTGCTGGTCCCGTTCGAGCCGAAATCGCCGGGAGTGGGCGGGAGGATCGTGGAGCCGACATTGATCGTATCCCCCGCGACGATGTTGTCCCTGAAGACGATGCTGTCGTCGGTCAGGTCATGCGCCGCACGGCTGAAGAACGTGCCGCCGGAACTGTCCTGCGAGAAAAGGGCCGGCGCTTCTCGCAGCGCGCCGGTCGAGAGATCGATCTCGTAGAGCTGGGTCCGGTCCGGCGTGTTCCGCGCCGGGTCCGCCAGCACGACATCTTGCGCGTTCGAGATGAAGGCGGCGCGCGTCCCGTCCGGCGAGATCACGGGGCTGAAGCTGTCACCCCCGATCAACTCGCGCCCGTCGAAGCCGCGGCTCACGCGGCTGATGTCGATGAGGCCGGTCTGCGCCGTTTGCGTCGTCCACGCGGCGAGGTCGATCTCAGCAAGGTAGACGTCCATCCGGAGGTTCCGGTCGCCGCCCGGCCCGGTGACGAGGGCGTCGGTCGTCGAGAAGACGATGCGCGAGCCGTCCGCGCTCATGTCGAAGCCCTGCACGTCCGAAACGCCGTTCCCGGTGACGCGGAGCGTGCGGCCGAGCTGCATGTCGCGGAGATAGACGTCGAATCCGCCGTCGAAGTCGAAATCGGCGTTGTTGGCCTCGGTGACCCAGGCGACGTAGCGGCCGTTCGCGGAGATCTTGACCACGTCGCCCTGGTAGCCCTCGAACCCGTAGGGATTGGCGACGAGGCCGGAGGCGTTTCCGGTCACGCCGGTCACGTTGTTGAAGAAGCCGCTCACCAGCGTCGTCGTCCCCGCCCCGCCATTGCCGTCGAGGTCGCGGAGATAGACGTCGCGCGTCGCGTTGAGGTCGTTCCCGGCGAGCGCGGCGTCGGTGACGAAGACGACCTTCCGCCCGTCGGCGGAAATGTCGAGCACCGAGGCGCTCGCCGTCTGGAAGCTCGATCCGGTGGGCACGCCGCCCGAGGCGATGTTCGACGCGCCGCGGCTGATCAGGATCGGGTCGGAATCCAGCAGCAGGTCGCGGAGATAGACATCCCCGGTCGCGTTCGTGTCGGAGGGGAGGCCTTGCCCGTTTGTGGCGAAGGCGACGAAGCGGCCGTCCGCCGAGAGCGCCGGGCTCATCGAGGCGGCGCGGGCGCCGGTCGAGGTCTCCATGTAGAGCCCGCCCTCGCCGACGCTGGCGCGCTGCACGGCGCCGGTGGCCATGTTGCGGACGAATACGTCCATCGTCGCCGCGTCCTCGCCGGCCGGATTGCCGTTCGTCGGCAGGGTGAAGTCGCCCGCGAGGCCGTCGAGATTCTCCTTGTCCACCCAGGCGACATAGAGTCCGTCCGGCGTCGCCGTAGGGTCGGCGGAGGTGTTCGAGGTGTTGGTGAAGCCGTAGGGGTTCTCCACGAAGGCGGAGGCGCCGGCGGGCGGGAGGACGAAACCGTAGCTCTGCAGCTGCTGGGTGGTGAAGCTGACGTTGTCGAGGAAGAGCGCGTCCTCGAAGCCGGCGCCGCGGTTCACGGCGATCATCGTGCCGTTGGAGAACGGCCCGGGGGTGCCCGTGACCGGCGTGGCGCGGACGACGTCTCCGATCTCTGCGAAGGCGATTCCGGCCAGCGCCTCGGTGAGGCTGATCTTGTCTCCGAGCCCGTACTGGAAGTCCGACACCCGGTCGATCCCGGCGTCGATCTGGCCGCCCTCCAGCCGGATTACGAACGTGTCCGCCCCCGGCCCGCCGGTCAGCGTGTCGAGCCCGGCGCTCGTGCCGAGCGTGTCGTTCCCGCCGAGCCCCAGCACCGTGTCGTCCCCGGCGCCGCCCTGGAGCGCGTCGGGGCCCGGGCCGCCGGAGATGGGTTGCGGCGGCGGCGGAGGCGTCGCGCCGCCTCCGGGCGTGGTCCCGC
>JAUIDE010000063.1 GCA_030429105.1 Alphaproteobacteria bacterium | reverse complement strand
GGCCCATCGCGCCGCGCACGAGGAAGAAGAGCGCCGCCGCCCCGAACCCGGCGAGAAGCGCGGCGTGCCCGGCCGGCGGCAGCAGCGCCGGAACGCCGAGGAGGACGAGGCCGCTGAAGAGCGCGACAAGCGCCCATACCGGCCAGAACGCCGCGATGCCGCGCTCGACCCAGAGCGCCCGCGCGGCTTTCCGCGCCTCCCGCTCCACGGATGCGCGGGCGAGGAGAAGCGTCGTGCCTGTCGAAAGCCGCGTCTTCTCCGCCATGCGCCCGCTCCTTTCCGCTCAGGCGAGCCAGTCGGGAATCCGCTCGCGCGCCAGCATTTCATCATATGTGGGGCGCGGGCGCACCACATCAAACCGTGAACCGGAGACCAGCACCTCCGGAATCAGCGGTCGGCTGTTGTATTCCGACGACATCACCGCGCCATATGCTCCCGCAGAGCGGAAAGCGACGAGGTCGCCCGCCTCCAGATGCGGCAGTTCGCGCTGGCGGGCGAAGGTATCCCCGCTCTCGCAGACCGGCCCGACGAGATCGACAGGCGCGACCGCCGCGCCGGGCGCCGGCTGGCGGAGCGGAACCACGTCATGCCAGGCGTCGTACATGGCGGGGCGGATCAGGTCGTTCATCGCCGCGTCCAGAATGAGGAAATCCCGCCCCTCGCCCGATTTCCGGTAGATCACGCGGCTGACGAGCACGCCGGCGTTGCCGACGATGAGCCGCCCCGGCTCCACCTCGATCTCGCAGCCGAGATCGCCGACGGTGCGGCGCACAACCTCGCCATAGTCGAAGGGCAGGGGCGGCGCCTCGTTCGCGCGGCGATAGGGGATGCCGAGCCCGCCGCCGAGGTCGAGCCGCCTGATGTCGTGCCCGTCCTGGCGCAGCGCCAGCGCCAGCTCCCGCACCTTCAGGAACGCCGCCTCGTAGGGCTCCAGCGTCGTGATCTGGCTGCCGATATGCACGTCGATCCCGACGACGGCAATCCCCGCCATCCGCCCCGCCGCGGCGTAGATCGCGCGGGCGCGGGAGATCGGGATCCCGAACTTGTCCTCCGCCTTGCCGGTGCTGATCTTGGCGTGGGTCTTCGCGTCCACATCCGGATTGACGCGGAGCGCGACCGGCGCGCGGAGGCCCTTTTCCCGCGCGATGCGGTCGATTTCCACCAGCTCCGGCTCGCTCTCGACATTGAACTGCCGGATGCCGGCGTCGAGCGCCAGCGCGATCTCCTCCGCCGTCTTGCCGACGCCGGAGAAGACGATCTTCTCCGCCGGGCAGCCCGCCGCAAGCGCCCGCCGCAGCTCTCCGCCGGAAACCACATCGCAGCCCGCCCCGGCGCGGATCACGACGCGGAGCACGGCGAGGTTGGAATTCGCCTTCATCGCGTAGCAGACGAGATGCGGCATGCCCGCCAGCGCCTCGTCGAAGACGCGCACATGCCGCTCCAGCGTCGCGGTCGAATAGCAGTAGAACGGCGTGCCGACGGCGGCGGCGATCTCCGCGAGGTCCACGTCCTCGGCGTGGAGCGCGCCGCCCCGCCAGTCGAAATGGTCCATCAGCGGCTCCGGAGCCAGAAATAGAGCGGCAATCCGCAGGAGACGCCGATGCAGAAGGTCGCCGGAATGGCGAGAAGGTTGATCCAGCGGCGGTTCTGCACCGTCTCCCAGATGACGAAGAGCGTCAGAGCGACGGCCGCGATGGTGAGGTCGTAGACCAGCCCCGTCGTCGCGTCGTTCACGTTCCACGCCTCGACCATCGCGCCAAGGCTCCAGCCGAATTCGTTGAACCAGCTGACGAAATAGAACATCGGAACGATCGCGCCGACAATGGCGAGAAGAAGGAAGATGGTTCGCATCGGAAGCCCCCGGATGGCGCCGCCCGTCGCGGCCCCGCATCAGTTAGCGCCGGCCGCGCCGGCGCCCATTCACTCTGTTTCGGCCGCCGGCTCCGGCGTCGCCGGCTCGCCCTTGCGCCCGCAGGAGCCCATCAGGGCGGCGGAGATCGCGACGAAGATCACGATGATGAGGATGTTCCTGAGCCTCGGGTTCATGCCAGTCGCTCCTTCCATCGGGCGACCTGCTCCTTCACCCGCGCCGGCGCCGTGCCGCCATAGCTCATTCGGCTGGCGACGGAAGCCTCCACGGTGAGGACGGAATAGACCGCCTCGGTGATCCGCGGCTCCACCGCCCGCATCTCTTCGAGCGTGAGGTCGGAAAGCTCCGCGCCCCGCTCTTCGGCACGCTTGACCAGCGCCCCCGTCACATGATGCGCCTCGCGGAAGGGCAGGCCGAGCGCGCGCACCAGCCAGTCCGCAAGGTCGGTCGCCGTGGCGAAGCCCGCCCCCGCCGCCTCGCGCAGCCGCGTCTCGTTCGGCGCGAGGTCGCCGAGCATCCCCGTCATCGCGGCCAGCGCGAGGGCGAGGCTGTCGGCCGCGTCGAAGACCGGCTCCTTGTCCTCCTGCATGTCCTTCGAATAGGTCAGCGCGAGGCCCTTTATCACGGTCGAGAGCGCGACGAAGGCGCCGAGGATGCGCCCGACCTTGGCCCGCGCCAGCTCCGCCGCGTCCGGGTTGCGCTTCTGCGGCATGATCGAGGAGCCGGTGGTGAACCGGTCCGACAGCCGCGCGAAGCGGAACTGGGCGGAGGACCAGATCACCAGCTCCTCGGAAAGCCGGGAGAGATGAGTGGCCGTGATCGAGGCGGCGGCGAGATATTCCAGCGCGAAGTCCCGGTCCGCCACCGAATCGAGGCTGTTCGCCGTCGGCCGGTCGAAGCCCAGCGCCTTCGCCGTCATCTCCCGGTCGATGGGGAAGGAGGTGCCGGCGAGCGCGGCCGCTCCGAGCGGGCACTCGTTCATCCGCGCCCGCGCGTCGCGAAAGCGGGAAAGGTCCCGCCCGAACATCTCCACATAGGCCATCATGTGATGGCCCCAGGTGACCGGCTGCGCGCTTTGCAAGTGCGTGAAGCCGGGCATGACCATGCCCTCCCGCCCCTCCGCCTGCGCGACGAGGGCGCGCATCAGCGCCTCGAGCCCCGCCATCGCCTCGTCGCAGCGGGCGCGCACCCACATGCGGAAATCGACCGCAACCTGGTCATTCCGGCTCCGCCCCGTATGGAGCCGCCCCGCCGGCTCCCCGATCAGCGCCTTGAGCCGGGATTCCACGTTCATGTGGATGTCCTCGAGCGCGCGGGAAAAGGCGAAGCGCCCCTCCTCGATCTCTGACAAGACCGTGAGGAGCCCCTGGTCTATCGCCGCCGCGTCCGCATCTGTGATAACGCCCGCCTTGGCGAGCATCGCGGCATGGGCGCGGCTGCCCGCCACATCCTCGCGCGCGAGGCGGCGGTCGAACCCGATGGAGGCGTTGATCTCCTCCATGATCGCATCGGGGCCGTCGGAGAACCGGCCGCCCCACATGGCGTTCTCGGGCGCGTTGCGACCGGAATGAGGATCGGACTTGTTCATGCGGCCCCAGGGGTCGAAGGAGGCGGAATGCGGACGATGCGCGGTCTTTTCGCGGCGATGCTATACGGCGCGGCGGCCTTCGGCGCCACCCCCGCCGCGGCGGAGCTGGACGCGGCGGAGATCGCGGCGCTGAAGGCGGCGCGGACGGGGGACATGGAGAAACTGATCGTCCATGACGCCCCGCGCCCAAGGCTGGAGACCGCGTTCGAGACCGGCTCGGGCGAGAAGCGCACGCTTGCGGACTGGGAAGGCAAGGTCGTCCTCCTCAATTTCTGGGCCACCTGGTGCCCGCCCTGCCGCAAGGAGATGCCCTCGCTCGACCGGCTCCAGGCCGAGATGGGCGGGGAGGGGTTCGAAGTCGTCGCCCTCTCGATGGACCGCGCCTCGACGGAGCGGATCGAGGCGTTCTACGCCGAGGTGCCGCAGGCCGAAGGCGCGCCCTGGACCGTCTCCAACCTCCCCGTCTACCGGGAGCCGACGCTGCGGATCGGGGCGGAGGGCGGCATCCTCGGCCTGCCCGTGACGCTGGTGCTGGACCGGCAGGGCAGGGAGGTCGCCCGGCTCCAGGGCGAGGCGGAATGGGATTCAGAGCGCGCGAAGGCGATGCTGAAGGCGATCATCGAGGCGCTCGACTCGCCCGCCTCCTGAGGCGCCTTCGCCCTTCGCGCGCCGCGATTCCGGGTTATGCTCTTCGGAAAGCAGCCGCGGAGCCCGCCATGCGCATCCTTCTCGCCCTCCTCCTCCTCGCTGCGCCCCCCGCCTTCGCGGACGCGCTGGACCGGATCGCCGAGCGCGGCGAGATCCGCTTCGGCGTGCGGGAGGCTTCGGCGCCCTTCTCCTACCGGAACGAGGCGGGGGAGGCGGTGGGCCTCGCGCCGCGGCTCTGCCTCCGCGTCGCTGCCTCCCTCTCGGACCGGCTCGGCAAGCCGCTCGCCGTGACCTGGGTGACGGTGGATTCCGGAACGCGTTTTTCCGCCGTCGAGCAGGGTCTGGTGGACGTCCATTGCGGGCCGATGACCCAAACCCTCGCCCGCCGCGAGCGGCTGGATTTCTCCATTCCCTATTTCATGGACGGGATCGGCGCCGCCCTCCGCCGCGACGGCGTACAGGAGCTTTCGGCGCTCGCCGGACAGCCGGTCGGCGCCCTGAACGGAACGACGGGCGTGGCGATGGCGGCGGAATGGGGCGCGCCCGGCGGCTCGCCCGTGATCCGGTTCGACTCGCACCGCGCCGGGCTTGAAGCCTTGGCGCGGGGGGAGGTCGACGCCTATTTCGGCGATCAGGGCCTCCTACTCCACCAGCTCGCCGTCCTGAAGCGGGAGGACCGGCTGATCCCGATCCGCGTCCTTCAGGACCAGTTCTCCTACGAGCCCTATTCGCTCGCCATGGCGGCCGGGGAGCGGCGGCTCCGGCTCGAGGTGGACCGCGCGCTCTCCGCCGCCTTCCTCACGCAGGAAGTGTTCTCGGACATCGAGGCGGAGCTCGGCGAGTTCGCGCTCTCCGAATTCGCGGCCTTTCTCTATGTGCTGGTGGCGCTGCCGGAATAGGCGGGGGCGCGCGGCCCCCGCCCGGAGCGGCCTCAGGTGATGTGCGCGCCCTTCGTCTCGACGAAGACGGAATAGAGCGACTGGCTCGCCGTCATGAAGAGCTGGTTCCGCTTCGTGCCGCCGAAGCAGACATTGGAGCAGATCTCCGGCAGGCGGATCTGCCCGATCCGCTCCCCGTCCGGCGCGAAGATGTGGACGCCGTCATACCCGTCGCCGACCCAGCCGGCGGAGGACCAGACATTGCCGCTCTCGTCGCAGCGGATGCCGTCGGCGAAGCCGGTCCTGCCCTCCCAGGTCATCGAGGCGAAGCGGCGCGGGTTCTTCAGCGTCGCGCCGTCCACGTCGAAAGCCCAGATCTGGCTCTCGGCGGCGGGGTAGTGGGAGACGCCGGTATCCGCCACATAGAGCTTCGTGTAGTCGTGGCTGAAGCAGAGCCCGTTCGGCTTGAACGGCGCGTCCGTCACCTTCGTGATCGCGCCCGATTGCGCGTCCACCCGATAGACCGCCTCTTTCTGGATCGGCTGGACCGAACCGGTGTTCAGCCGGTTCCCCTCGTAGTTCATCAGCCCGCCATAGCCGGGGTCGGTGAACCAGATCGAGCCGTCCTCCGGGTGGACCACCGCGTCGTTCGGCGCGTTGAACTCCTTGCCCTCGAAACTGTCGGCGATCACCGTGACCGAGCCGTCATACTCATAGCGGACGACACGGCGGTTGCCATGCTCGCAGGCGATCTGTCTGCCCGAATAGTCGAAGGTATTCCCGTTGGAATTGCCCGAGGGAGACCGGAAGCGGCGGGAGACGTGGCCGTCCTCCTCGATCCAGCGAAGCTGCTCGTCGTTCGGGATGTCGCTCCAGATCAGATAACGGCCGACGCCGTTCCACGCCGGGCCCTCGGCCCAGAGCGTGCCGAGGTGATGCCGCCGGATCGGCGTGTTGCCGAGCTTCGCGCCGAAGCGCGGGTCGAGCGCGATGATGTCCGGGTCCGGATAGCGGACGGGCTCCGCCCCGGGCGCGAAGTTCCGCGCGAAGGCGTCCGGCGCCATCGCCGTCACGCTCGCCACGCCGGCGGCGGCGGCGAGAAAGGCGCGACGGTTCAGAGCCTTGCGCTCTGCGGCCTCTTCCTTGTCTTCCGTGGTCATCGTTTCCTCCATTTATGGTTGTTGCGGGTCGAGCCCGGGCAATCTGAGCGCGCGGGAGCGCGCCGCGTCAAGAAATCATTAACCCCCTGGCGTCTTGCATCGTTAGACTGCGGCCCTGTGCGAGGCGCGTCACGCAAGGTCGCCAGCCGCGCATGGCCGCCTGTGCAAGGTCATTGGAAAGGAACATGATATGGCCGTGATTGTTGTCACGAACGCCGCGAACAGCGGGGCAGGCTCGCTGCGCGCCGCCATCGATCTCGCGAACGGGACGGTGGAGGCGGACCGGATCGTCTTCGACGCCGCGCTCGCGGGCGCGACGATCCGGCTCTTCGATTTCGACCCGGCCACGGACCTGCCCGAGACGGGCGGCCTGCGCAACGGCGCGCTCTTCGTCTCCTCGTCCTCGCTGACGATCGACGGCGACATTGACGGCGACGGCGAGGGCGACATCACGATCTCGGGCGACGCCGACGCCGACGGTTTCGCAAGCGCGGCGGATGTGCAGATCTTCGCCGTGAACGGAGATGTGCCCGCCTTCGCGCTCAACGGCCTCAGCCTCGTGGGCGGCTACGGCCGCTCGGCTCCGGACGCGCCGGGCGCGCCCGTCGTGGCGCGGGACGGCGGCATCGCCGTTTCCGCCATCGATTCCCGCGCGGGGGAGACGCGCGTCAGCGATCTCGTCATCGGCCCCGGGGAGGCTCGCGCCGAGAACGGCGCCATCGACGGCGACGGCGGCGCGGCCGCGACCGTGGTGGTGACGGGAACGAGCGTGTTCTCCAACGTGCTCTTTACTGATGTCCGCGCCTATGCCGGCCAGGGCGCCGGCGGCGGGCGCGGCGGGGCGGCCGTGGCGGGAATCCTGAACACGGGCGACCTCACGCTCCACGAGGTCGGCTTCACGGGGAGCTATGCCCTCGCCGGCGCGCGGCCCGAGGCCGGCCGCGCCGCCGTCGGGGTGCTGAACACCGGGGCGGTCGGCGGGATCGGCGGCGCCGGGCCGACCATCCTCTTTGGGGAGGCGGGCGGCTATTTCGGCAACGCGGCTATCGCAGAGGGCGGCGGCGTCATCGGCGTTTACGATTACGCCGGCGGCGTCACGACGGTTCCGCTCCAGCGCGGTTTCGCCGGCGGCCTGCTCGACGACCGGCTGACAGTGGCCAGCCTCGGCGAGAACCGGATCGTCGCGGGCTTCGCCGGCGACGACGTCATCCGCGGCTCCGGGGCCGCGGAGACGCTGCTCGGCGGCGCGGGGGCGGACCTGCTTCTGGGCGCGCGCGGCGAAGACGAGATCGAAGGCGGCGCCGGCGCCGACACCATCCGCGCCGGGGGCGGCGGCGACCGGGTTTCCGGCGGCGCCGGGGACGACCGGCTTCTCGGCGGCGGCGGCGACGATTCGGTCGGCGGCAATGCGGGCGACGATTTCATCGGCGGCGGCGCGGGCGACGACACGCTCCTCGGCATGCGGGGGGACGACGTGCTGCGCGGCGGGGCCGGGGCGGACCGGCTGGAGGGCGCCGCCGGGGATGACACGCTGATCGGCGGCGCGGGCGACGACACGCTCCTCGGCATGCGGGGGGATGACATGCTGCGCGGCGGGGCCGGGGCGGACCGGCTGGTGGGCGCCGCCGGGGATGACACGCTGGACGGCGGCGCCGGCGACGACGTTCTGATCGGCCGCGGGGGCGCCGACCTGTTCGTCTTCGGGGCGAATCACGGGGCGGACGTGATCCGCGGCTTCCAGCAAGGGGCGGACCGGCTCGATTTCTCCTTTCTCGAAGGGATCGGCGACCTTACGTTCACGCAACAGGGCTCCTCGACGATCATCGCTCACGCGGCGGGCTCGGTGAGGCTCGTCGGGCAGTTTGTCGAGGATTTCGACGAGGCCGACTTCCTGTTCTGAGCCTTTCGTGCGTCGGAGGGTCAGTCCCGCAGCGTCATCGCGACGAACGCCGCCGCCTCGCGCCGCGCCGCGGCGGCGTCGAGCGGCCCCTCCTCCTGCGCGGCCTCCAGCCACACGCCGTCCATCCAGGCCTGAAGGGCGGCGCGCGCCCGCTCCCGCTCGCCTTCGGGCAGAAGCGGGCGGAGCGCGGCGGCGAAGAGGCTGCGGACGCGCGCGCGGTTGATCCTGTGCAGCCGCGCGAGGCGGGGGACATGCGGCGCGAAGGCCCAGAACTGCATCCAGACGGCGCAACGCTCCCGCGTGAAGAGCGCATCGTCGAAATTCGCCGCCACCGCCGCGTCGAGCCGCGCGCGCGGCCCTTCCGCCTCCGCGAGCCGCCTGAGCGTCGCCTCGCGCAGCACGCCGAGCAGCCGGCGCATCGTCGCCTCCAGCAGCCGCTCCTTCGTGCCGAAATAGTAGTTGATGGAGGCCGCGGAGGCGCCGGCCTCCCGCGCGATCTCCTGCATGGTGACGGCGGCGAAGCCGGACCGCCGAATCGCGCGGATCGTCGCCTCGATCAGCTCGTCATGCCTCAGGTCACGGATTCGCCTGCGCGCCATATCGCCTCCGGAGCGAGGCTAGCATATTCGTGCGGCAATTCAAAAACTTGAACGCTCATACAAGAATTTCGTCGAAATCCGGGCCAACCCGTGCTATCCCTGCGTCATGAGGCCGCAACAGGCCCGCCCGCGCCAAAGGGTTCGACAGGGGGTTCGCATGCTCACGACCATTCTTTCCGCGGGGGTGCTGCTCGCCTTCGCGCTCGTCATCTTCATCGTGCTGAGATGGCCGAACCTCCGCTGCATCGGGGTGACGCCGGTGCCGCTCTTCACCTTCATCGCCATCCTCTTCACCTCCGGCCTCGATGTCGGGCTCATCATGTTCCCGCTCGGCGAATTCCCGGTCTATGCGGATACGGCGGCGAGCCCGGAATACGGCTTCACCAACCCGCTCGCCATCGAGTTCGGGTTCTGGGGCTTCCTGATCTGGGCCTTCTACTTCCTCACCGCCTTCTATTTCTGCGTGATCGAGCCGCGCGTGCGGTTCTTCGAGATCCCGGCGGTGCGGATCATCAACAACATCGTCATCATCGGCACCTGCGCCTTCACGGCGAGCCTCTTCCTCGTCTATCTCCCCTCCTACATCCCCGAGATCGGGGACGGGGAAAGCGTGGTGACGACCTTCTACGTCATCGTCTTCGCGGTGATCCTCGCCGCCGCCTATTCCTCGACCGACATCAAGTATGTGAAGATCCTCTCCGTCGGCTCGGTCTGGCTCTTCGCCGCGCTGATCCTCGGCCTCGCCGTCTATGGCGGGATGGGGCCGGCGGCCTTCGGCGCAACGATCTCCAATGTCGGCGGCTATTTCGCGAACCTGCACGAATTCGTGCTGCCGATGAACGACTACCACGAGTTCTACCTCTTCTGGTGGTTCGCCTGGTCGATCATGATCGGCCAGTTCACCTCCCGCTTCGTCGGCGGGCTGAAGGCCTGGCAACTGCTCGCCGCGCTGCTGGTGATCCCCTCGATCCCGCTCGCGATCTGGTTCTCCGTGCTCTATTTCTACCACGAGAACGGGATCGACACGACCGGCCTCGTCAACCTCGCGATGATCGTCGTCGGCGTGACCTTCGTCATCAATTCGCTCGACTCGCTGATCCGTCTCTACTCCGACAACCTGAACATCACGGTGGAGCGGTTCGGGAAGGCGCCCTACGTCGTCGGCAACGTCGTGGTGCTCTTCGGGCTGACTCTCGCCTTCCAGACGCAATGGCTCCAGATCCAGTGGATCGGCGCCGTCGTCGTCGGCATCTACTTCGCCTGTCTGTTCTACATCCTGACCGTAAGGCGCGCGCAGGTCGCGGCCATCACGTCCTCGCCCGAGGGCCGGGTGCTGGACTTCGGCAGGATCGACAAGGTGACCTGACACGCATCCCCCGGGCGGCCCCGCGCCGCCCGGCCCTTTCCCGGAGACCCGCATGATCACCGTCTATGGCCGCGCCACCTCCTCCAACGTCCAGATCGTCATGTGGGCGATCGGGGAGCTCGGCCTCGAATACGAACGGCTCGACTACGGCCACAGCTACGGCAAGACGAAGACGCCGGAATACCTCGCGATGAACCCGAACGGCCTCGTGCCGACGGTGAGGGACGGCGACCTCGTGCTCTGGGAAAGCGGCGCCGTCCTCCGCTATCTCGCGGCGCGCTACGGGGCGGAGCCGTTCTGGCCCGCCGACCCGGCGCGGCGCGCCCCGCTCGACATGTGGGCGGAATGGGCGAAGACGACCTTCGGCCCCGCGCTCTTCCCGATCTTCCAGCATCTGGTGCGCCTGCCGAAGGCGCAGCGCAGCGAGGTGGCGCTCGAGGCCGGCGTCGCGGGCATCGCCCCCGTCGCCCGCATCCTCGACGCGCGCCTCGGCGCCGGGCCGTGGCTGGCCGGGGAGGATTTCACCTTCGCGGACATCGCGGCGGGCACGCTCCTCTATCGCTACTACACCTTCCCGTTCCAACGGGCCGAGACCCCGAATCTCGACGCCTATTATGAACGGCTGAAGTCGCGCCCGGCCTACGCGCAGCACGCGATGGTCTCCTACGAGCCGCTTCGCGCGCCCGACTGACGCATGGAGGCCGATTTCGTGATCGTCGGGGCCGGCTCCGCCGGCTCCGCCCTCGCCGCCCGCCTGTCCGAAGACGGGCGGAATTCCGTCATCGTCCTGGAGCATGGCGGCTCCGACGCCGGGCCGCTCATCGCAATGCCGGGCGCGCTCTCCTATCCGATGAACATGTCCCTCTACGACTGGGGCTATCGCACCGAGCCCGAGCCGCATCTCGGCGGGCGCGTCCTCGCCGCGCCGCGCGGCAAGGTGATCGGCGGCTCCTCCTCGATCAACGGCATGGTCTATGTCCGCGGCCACCCGCGGGATTTCGACTCATGGGCGGAGATGGGGGCGGAGGGATGGTCCGGCGCCGAAGTCGCCCCCTATTTCGACCGGCTCGAAGCCTGGGACGGGAACGGGGAGGGCGACCCGGACTGGCGGGGCCGCGAAGGCCCGCTCCACGTCACGCGGGGGAGGCGGGAGAATCCGCTCTTCGACGCCTTCATCCGCGCCGGCGCCGCCGCCGGGTTCGAGCTGACGGCGGACTATAACGGCGAGAAGCCGGAGGGCTTCGGCCCGATGGAGCGCACCATTCACAAGGGCCGCCGCTGGTCCGCGGCGGACGCCTATCTGAAGCCCGCGCTGAAGCGCCCGAACCTCTCGCTCCACCGCTGTCTCGCGCGCCGCGTGGTGATCGAGGAGGGCCGCGCCGCCGGTGTGGAGGTCGAGCGGGGCGGGCGCGTCGAGGTGATCCGCGCGCGGCGGGAGGTGGTCCTCTCCGCCTCCGCCTTCAACTCGCCGAAGCTCCTCATGCTCTCCGGCATCGGCCCCGGCGCGCATCTGGCGGAGCAGGGCGTCCCCGTGGTCGCGGACCGGCAAGGCGTCGGCGCCAATCTCCAGGATCATCTCGAAGTCTATATCCAGCAGGCCTGCACCGAGCCCATCACGCTCTTCCGGCACTGGTCGCTCTTCGGGAAAGCGATGGTCGGGCTCGAATGGCTCCTCCGCCGCACCGGCCCCGGCGCCTCCAACCAGTTCGAGAGCGCGGGCTTCGTCCGCTCCCGCGCCGGCGTGGAATGGCCCGACATCCAGTTCCACTTCCTCCCCTTCGCCGTCCGCTATGACGGGAAGGCGGCGGCGGAGGGGCATGGTTTCCAGGCCCATGTCGGGCCGATGCGCTCCCGCTCCCGCGGCGCCGTCACGCTCCGCTCGCCCGAGCCGAAGGCGGCGCCCGTCATCCGCTTCAACTACATGAGCCATGAGGAGGACTGGGTGGAGTTCCGCCATTGCGTGCGCCTGACGCGGGAGATCTTCGCGCAAGCCCCCTTCGACCGCTGGCGCGGCAAGGAGATCCAGCCCGGCGCCGGCGTGGAGACGGACGAGGAGATCGACGGCTTCATCCGCGACCATGCCGAGAGCGCCTACCACCCGTGCGGGACCTGCCGCATCGGCCGGGCCGACGACCCGATGGCCGTGGTCGACCCCTCCCTCCGCGTGATCGGCGTGGAGCGGCTGAGGGTGGCGGACAGTTCCGTCTTCCCCGTCATCACCAACGGCAACCTGAACGCCCCCTCGATCATGACGGGGGAGAAGGCGGCGGACCTGATCCTCGGCCGCCCCGCGCCGCCCCCGTCGAACCGCCGCCCCTGGATCAACCCGAGATGGCGGGAGAGCGACCGGTGAGCGTCAGTCATTTCGGAGAGACGGCGGCGGGCGAGCCCGTCCGCGCCGTGCGGATCGCCGGCGGCGGGCTGTCCGCCGAATTCATCGAATGGGGCTGCGTGACGCGGGACCTGCGGCTCGAAGGGCCGGGCCGCTCGCTCGTCCTCGGCCTCGCGACCTTGCGGGATTACGAGGCGATGGCCGGCGGCCATGTCGGCGCCGTCGCCGGCCGCTGCGCCAACCGCATCTCCGGCGCGCGCTTCATGCTGGACGGACGGGAGCATCGGCTGGAGGAGAATGCGCCCGGCGCGACGCTCCATTCCGGCGCCGCGGGCTTCGGCCGCGCGCTCTGGCGGCTCGTCGATCACGGCCCGACTCACGCCCGCTTCCATATCCGGCAGGAGGACGGGGCGGGCGGCTTTCCCGGCGCGATCGAGGCGGAGGCGGACTACCGGCTGGAAGAGGGCTCCCTCCTGATGGTCCTCACCGCGCGCGCCGAGGCTCCGACGCTCTGCAACCTCGCGCAGCACAGCTACTACAACCTCTCCGGCGAGAAGCGGATCGACGATCACCGCCTCACCCTCGCCGCCGGGCGCCTCACCCCGCTCGGGCCAGACATGTGTCCGACGGGCGAGGTCCGCGCCGTGACGCCCGCGGAGGATTTTCGCACGGGCCGCCTCGTCGGCGCCCGCGCCATCGACGTCAACTACGTTCTGGCGGAGGCGCCGCGGGCCGATCCCGCCTTCGCCGCGCGGCTGGAGGCCGGGGGCCTCGCCCTCGAAGTCGAGACCACTGCGCCGGGGCTTCAGGTCTACACGGCGGACGGATTGGGCGCGGCGGAGCCCGCGCCCGGCGCCGTTGCGCCCGGCCCCCGCGCGGGAATCTGCCTAGAGGCCCAGCTCTGGCCCGATGCGGCGAACCGCCCCGGCTTCCCCTCCGCCGTTCTGCGGCCCGGCGCGCTCTGGCGGCAGGAACCGCGGCTCCGCCTCTCCGCTCAAGGTTAAATCGGGGCGATTTTTCCCGCCCGCCTCCGCCTCGCGTTTGCGAATTGGCAACCGCGAATCGCGATGGTCTCCCCCGTGGTTTCGGGGGTGTGACATGACGATGAGTGTGGACAGCGTCGGCGCGGCGGCGGCGGAGCGGAAGGCGGGCGGCCGCCGCCGCGCCTTCGAGACGAACCTGAAGGGCGAACTGTCGGAGGCGCTGGGGGACCGGATGCATCCCGCCGCCCGCGCCGAGCTGGTGCGGGTTCTCGGCGAGGCGCATGAGGCCGTGCGTCACGCGCTCGACGCGCGCGCGAGCTTCGGCCTGTCCGGGCGGCGGCTCTACACGGTCGTCCAGTTCGGCGCGCGGGCGCTCGCCCGCGGGGCGGCCGATGTCTCCGCCGGCCCCCTTTCGGCGCGGGTCCTCGCCCGCCTCCCGGAAGGCGTGCTCGAAGGGCTGACGACGAAGGAGCGGCAGGCGGTCGCCGTCGCCGTCGAGCGGTCGGAAATCCGCTCCGTCCATCCGGTGGACTGGCGCCCCCGGCTTCGGCTCGGCCTTGCGGAGCTTTACGCCAACATCCTCATCGGGCGGGATCGCCGCGCCGGCGAACCCGCGGTCAGCGACGACCGCCGCGTGCCGCCGGAGGAGACGCTGGGCTTCGCCGCGATCCTCGTGATCGCCGTCATCTTCGCCGGGATCGGCCTCTGGATGGTCGGCGGGGCGCTCGCCGGCGCGGCGGCGCTGTTCGGGGACCCGCGCATCGGCGCGCTCTGGGGCGCCGCGGGCGGCTGAAGCCGGTCAGCGGAAGAGCGCGCGCCCCTCGGCGTTCAGATACGGCGCGAAGCGCGCCGCCGGGACCTTCGCCTCGACGGGCCCGGCGCCCTCCGGGGCGACCTCGCCCGGGGCGAAATGGAAGGCGAGGCCGGCGCCCCCCTCCAGCAGCGTGAAATTGGAGAGCACGGCGACATCCGGCGCCGTCGCCTGCATCCGCGGCCCGAACTCGGGCGCCGGGCCGAACGCCCGCTCCATCAGCGCGCGCAGATGGGCCGAGATCGCCGCAAGCGCCTCGTCCCGCGCCGCGCCCTCGTCGAAGAACCGGTCAAGCCGAACCGGCCCCGCCCCGTCCCATGTCGCCGCCTCGAGGAAGGTCTCCCCCCCGGCGCGGATCGTTCGGAGATGGGAGGCGTAGCCGCCGGAGACGCCGCGCGTCTCGTCCGTGAAGATCACCGGCCCTGCCCCCGCCGCCTCCAGATCGGCCTTCGCCCCCGCCCTCTCGGCCGCGAGGAAGGCCGCGAAGGCGGGAAAGCCGTCCAGCCCCCCCGCCGCGGCGGGCGCGGCGGAGAGCGCGGCGAGGAGGAGAAGGGCGAAGCGGATCATCGGCGGAGGAGAGCATGGCGGGCCCGCGCCCGCCAGCCCCGTATCACCGGTTCCCGCGCACCAGCTTCTCGTAATCCTCCGCGATCGTGCGCGTCAGCGCGCCGACCTCGAACGTATAGTCGCCGATCTGGCCGACCGGGGTGACCTCGGCCGCCGTGCCGGTGAGCCAGCACTGCTCGAAGCTCTCCATCTCCTCCGGCATGATGTGCCGCTCGACCACCTCGACGCCGCGCGCCTTGAGGAGTTCGATCACCGTCTGCCGCGTGAGCCCGTTCAGGAAGCAGTCGGGCAGGGGGGTGTGGACGACGCCCTCCTTCACGAAGAAGACGTTGGCGCCCGTCGCTTCCGCCACATAGCCGCGATAATCCATCATCAGCGCGTCGGAACAGCCCTTCGCCTCGGCGGCGTGCTTCGACATGGTGCAGATCATGTAGAGCCCCGCCGCCTTCGCCTGGCACGGGATGGTCTCGGGCGAGGGGCGCTTCCACTTCGAGATGTCGAGCTTCGCGCCCTTCATCTTCGCATCGCCATAATAGGCGCCCCAGCCCCAGACGGCGACCGCCATGCGCGTCGGGTTGCGGGCGGCGGAGACGCCCATGTCCGGGCCCGAGCCGCGCCACATGAAGGCGCGCACATAGGCGTCGGCGAGCCCCGAGGCCTTCAGCGCGGCCTCCTTCGCGGCGTCGATCTCTTCCGCCGTGTAGGGCGAAGGAATGTCCATCGCCGCCGCGCTGCCGAGAAGGCGCAGCGAATGCTCGTGGCCCTTGAAGATCCTGCCCCCATAGGCCCGCTCGCCCTCGAACACCGAGGAGGCGTAGTGCAGCGCGTGGGTCAGCACATGCACCTTCGCCTCCCGCCAGGGGACCATCGCCCCGTCCAGCCAGATCACGCCGTCGCGGTCGTCATAGGCTTCGCCGGCCATATTCTTTCCTCTCTTCGCCGCTAGAACAGCGGAGCGTTTCCCCGTCGATTCGCGAAAGTTTCGCAAATCGGCCCTGTTGGGAAATGAAATAACCCTCGAGCTTGCCGGTCGGGTATCATTCGGGTATTTCTAAGTCAACAAGGCTGACATAAAATGTGAGTCAGGACGACGGAGCAGAGAGGCGAACGCGTGCAGCAGGCGAACCGCATGAACCCGCCGCGCCCGAAGGCGCAGGGAGCGACGATCCGCGCCGACCAGAGGCTGTTCCTGACGGACGAGCAGCTCCGCGCGGGCGTCGAATTGCTCTTCTTCGCCTATCGCGACTTCACGGGGGACCCTGACCGCATCCTGGCCGAGCGCGGCTACGGCCGCGCTCATCACCGCGCCATCCACTTCATCCGTCACCGGCCCGGCCTGACCGTGGCGGGGCTCATAGACCTTCTCGGCGTCACCAAGCAGTCGCTCAACCGCGTGCTGCGGCAGCTCATCGCGGACGGTCTGGTGGAGCAGGCCGTAGGCGAGGCGGACCGACGCCAGCGCATCCTCCACCTGACCCAGACCGGCCGCGAACTGGAGGCTTCGCTGTCGGAAACGCAGCGGGAGCGGCTGCGCCGCGCCTATCTGGAGGCGGGGCCGGAAGCGGTTGCAGGTTTCCGCGAGGTGCTGCACAGAATGATGGACGAAGGCGCGCGCCGCCTTGTGGGAGGGGCGGGCCGGACATGACGGGGGGGAGGATGCAGACGGGCACGGAGCCGCCGGCGCATATCCTCGTCGTCGATGACGACCAGCGCATCCGCACGCTGCTGAAGCAATACCTGATCCGGCACGGCTATCTCGTGACCGAGGCGCGGGAGGCGGCTCATGCGCGCCGCATCCTCGCCGGCCTCGCCTTCGACCTCCTGATCGTCGACGTGATGATGCCGGGGGAGGACGGGTTCTCGCTCACCCAGGGCGTGCGGGACAAGACGGATTGCCCCATCCTCCTCCTCACCGCCCGCGGCGACACGGAGGACAGGATCACAGGGCTGGAGGCCGGGGCGGACGATTACCTGCCGAAACCCTTCGAGCCGAAGGAGCTTCTGCTCCGCGTCGCCGCCATCCTGCGCCGCGCCGCCATCGTCCCGGCGAAGGACGAGCCGCCGAAGACGCTGGTCTTCGGCGAGACGCGCTACGACATCTCCCGCGGGGAACTGTGGCAGGGCGACGCGCCCGTGCGTCTCACCTCCACCGAGGCCGCGCTCATGCGCGTCTTCGCGCGCACGCCGAACGAGGCGCTGACCCGCGCGCGCCTGGTCGAGGAGCTTGGCGGCCCCACTGGCGGCGCGCAGGAACGCGCGGTGGACGTGCAGATCACCCGCCTCCGCCGCAAGATCGAGGCGGACC
Source organism: Alphaproteobacteria bacterium (assembly GCA_030429105.1). Taxonomy (GTDB): domain Bacteria; phylum Pseudomonadota; class Alphaproteobacteria; order Rhodobacterales; family Rhodobacteraceae; genus Pikeienuella. The sequence continues at coordinate 8,410 of JAUIDE010000063.1, read as the reverse complement.
CGAAGAACCCCCGTTATCTCCAGACGGTGCGCGGCGAAGGCTACATGCTGACGCCGGATTGACCCGGATGCGGCTGACGCGCCTCTCGCCCGCCGGGGCGCGCGCGCAGTGCAGTGAACGGAAGACCGCGCATGACCCTAAGTCATGGAGGCGACGCCCGGAATCGAACCGGGATGCACGGATTTGCAATCCGCTGCGTAACCATTCCGCCACGTCGCCCTGCCAGCGCCCTATAGCAACGCGCCCGCAGGGCGGCAAGAGCGCGGCGGCTTGCAGCGTTGCGGGGCGGGCGGGGCTGTGGCAAAGACCGCGGAGCGCAGGCGGCGGGCCGGGAGACGAGGCGGATGGGCGAGAGCATGGCGCATGATTTCGCGGCGGCGAGGCAGGCGATGGTGGACCGGCAGGTCCGCCCTTCGGACGTGACGAGCTTTCCGATCATCGAGGCGATGCTCGCCATCCCGCGTGAGCGGTTCACGCCGCGCCGCCTGCAGGCCGTCGCCTATTCGGATGCGCCGATCCCGCTCGCGCCGGGGCGGGAGATGCTGGCCCCGCGCGACTTCGCCAAGATGCTGGACGGCGCGCGGATCGGGCCGGACGATCTCGTGCTCGATCTCTGCCCGGGCCTCGGCTACTCGACCGCCGTGATCGCGCGCATGGCCGCCGCGGTGATCGCGATCGAGCCCGACGGCGAGATGGCGGCGGCGGCGGCGGAGCGTCTGGCGGCCGAGCAGATCGACAATGCGATCCTCTCCGCGGGCGACCCGGCGAAGGGCGACCCCGCGCATGGCCCCTTCGACGCGATCTTCATCAATGGCGGCGTCGCACGCGCGCCCGAGACGCTGACGCCGATGCTGCGGGAGGGCGGGCGGATCGTCGCCGTGCTGATGGAGGGGCCGGTCGGCCGCGCCTCGGCCTTCACGCGGACGGGCGACCGGCTGCAGATGCGCCCGCTCTTCGACGCCTCTGCGAGCATCCTTCCGGGGTTCGAGGCGGAGGCGACGTTCGTCTTCTGAGGAAAGCGGTTGCCTATTGCGCCGTTTCCGCTACTTTACGCGTGCGAGAAATCGTTGGAGGCAATGGGCTTATGACCCGACGTTCAAGCAAGATCAGCGCTTTGGCCCTGGCGGCGGCGCTGGGCGGCCTCCTCCCCGTGGCCGCCGGCGCCCAGACGCTGGAGGCGGCGATGGCGACCGCCTACGCCTCGAACCCCACGCTGATCGCCGCCCGCGCCGGCGTGAAGGCGGTGGACGAGGCGGTGCCGCAGGCCCGCGCGGGGATGCGCCCGCAGGTGGATGCGACCGCTACGGTCGGCGCCTCCCGCACCAGCATCAACGGCGCGCCGAGCGGCTTTTCGACCGAGCCGCGCTCCGTCGCGCTCAACGCCAGCCAGGTGCTCTATGACGGCGGGCGGACCTGGAACTCGGTGGACGCCGCGATCTCCGGCGTCGACGCGGCGCGCGCCCGGCTCGCCGACACCGAGCAGAACATCCTTCTCCAGGTCGTCACGCAGTACATGAACGTGCGGCGCGACCAGGAATTCGTGAAGCTGGCGCAGAACAACGTCCGCGTGATCTCCGAACAGCTCCGCGCGGCGGAGGACCGGTTCGCCGTGGGCGAGGTGACGCGGACGGACGTGAGCCAGGCGAGCGCCCGGCTCGCCCAGTCCCGCGCGTCGCTCGCCGCGCAGGAGGGGGCGCTCGCCCGCTCATTCCAGGCCTATGGCCGGGTGGTCGGAGCCCCCCCGGGCGATCTCTCCGCCCCGCCGCCCGTTCCGCCGCTCCCCGCTACGCTGGCGGACGCGGTGCAGGAGGCGCTGGACGGCCACCCCGCCGTCCGCGCCGCGCGGTTCGACGAGGAGCAGGCGCGGTTCGACATCGCCACCGCGCAGGGCGCGCTCCTGCCGACGGTGACGCTGTCGGGCTCCGTCTCCTACGCCGAGGACCAGAGCGCGAACCTCTCGAACGGCATCACCTCCGGTCAGGTCCAGCTCCAGGCCCGCATCCCGCTCTATCAGGGCGGCGCCGCCTATGCCGGCATCCGCCGCACGCAGGCGGTGCGGAGCCAGCGCATGTCCCAGATCCACGAGACGACGCGCGCCGTGCAGGAGGCGGTGGAGAACGCCTGGACCGATCTTGAGACGGCGCGGATCACCACCCGCGCGGGGCGCGAGCAGGTCGCCGCCGCCCAGCTCGCCTTCGAGGGCGTGACGGAGGAGGCGAAGCTCGGCTCCCGCACCACGCTCGACGTGCTGGACGCGGAGCAGGAGCTGCTGAACGCGCGGTCCAACGTCGTCTCCTCGGAGCGGGACGAATACGTCGCCGCCTACGCCCTCCTTTCCGCGATCGGCCGGCTTTCGGTCCAGGGGCTGGGCGTTCCGGTGGAGCCCTACGACCCGAACGAGAACTATGTCGCCGTGAACGACCGGTTCTTCGGGTTCCAGAGGGACGAACTGACCGAGTGGAAGAACCCGCTCAGCCCGTGAGCGGCCCGGCCGGAGAGGCGAGGATGAGCGAGCAGAGAGGCGGAGCGGACGACCGTTCGATGGGCGAGATCCTCGCCTCCATCCGCCGCATCGTGACCGACGAGGAGCGCGCGCGCCGCGCCGCCGCGGAAGACGGAGGCCGCTCCGACGATGTGCTCGACCTGACGCCGGCGATGCGCGCCTCGGCCCCTGAAGAGGCGGCGGAGCCGGAGCCCGAAGACGGCCCGCTCGATCTCGGCCGCGCCGCGCGCCTCGTCGCGCCCCCGCCGCGGCCGGATTTCCCGCCGGCGCCGGGATTGAGCGTGAACGAGATCGAGGAGATCGTGCGCCGCGTGCTCCGGGAGGAGCTGAAAGGCCCTGTCGGGCTGGAGATCAGCCGCAAGGTCAAGGCCTCGATCCGCGAGGAGGTGCGGCGGATCATGGACGAGGACGAGCCGCTGATCTGAGCCTTCCCCCGGCCCTTGATCCGCCCCGCTTCGCGCCCGATAAGGCCGCGCCGCGAAACGGAGCGCCTCATGACCGGACCCGCCTTCACCCCCCTTGTCGAGAGCCTGCCCTCGACCGTGCCCTTCGTCGGGCCGGAAACGCAGGAGCGCGCGCGGGGCTCCGCCTTCGCCGCCCGGCTCGGCGCGAACGAGAGCGTGTTCGGCCCCTCGCCGAAGGCCGTCGCGGCGATGCAGGCGGCGGCGGCGGAGTGCTGGAAATACGGCGATCCGGAAAACCACGACCTTCGCCACGCGCTGGCGGAGCGGCACGGCGTCGACCCCGCCCATATCGCCATCGGCGAGGGGATAGACGGCATGTTCGGCTATCTCAACCGCATGTTCGTGGAGCCGGGCGTGACGGTCGCGACTTCGCTCGGCGCCTATCCTACCTTCAACTTCCATGTCGCGGGCTATGGCGGGCGGCTGGTGACGGTCCCCTTCGTCGATGACCGGGAGGACCCGGAGTCTCTCCTCGCCCTCGCGGCGCGGGAGGGGGCGCGGCTGATCTATCTCTCCAACCCCGACAATCCGATGGGCTCCTGGCATCCGGGGAAGACCATCGAGGCGATGGTCGAGCGGCTGCCCGCGGGCGCGCTCCTCTGCCTCGACGAAGCCTACATTGACTTCGCGCCGGACGGGACGGCGCCGGAGATCGACCCGGCGGACCCGCGCGTGATCCGCTTCCGCACCTTCTCCAAGGCCTGGGGCATGGCCGGGGCGCGGGTGGCGTATTCCATCTCCGCCGCGCCGCTTGCCACCGCGTTCAACAAGGTGCGGAACCATTTCGGCGTGAACCGCGTGGCGCAGGCCGGCGCGCTCGCCTCGCTGGCGGATCCCGGCTGGCTCGCCCATGTGCGGGGCGAGGTGGAGGCCGCGCGCGCGCGGATCGGGCGGATCTCGGCGGCGAACGGGCTCACCGCCCTGCCTTCGGCGGCGAATTTCGTCGCCATCGATTGCGGGGCGGACGGAGCCTTCGCGAAGGCCGTGCTGGAGGGACTGATCGCGCGCGGGATCTTCGCGCGGATGCCCTTCGCCGCGCCGCAGAACCGCTGCATCCGCATCAGCGCCGGGCGGCCCGCCGATCTTGACGCCTTCGAGGCGGCGCTGCCGGTCGCGCTGGCGGCGGCGCGGGGCGAATGACGGCGAAATCACCGCTCCGCGAGGTCACGGCGGCGTGACTGGCGCGTGGTCGCGGGCGACGGCATCCCGCTCCCGAACCAAAGGGAGTATCGCCATGAACAGACTTCGCGCCGTTTTCGCCGCCCTTCTTCTCCTCATCGGCCTCGCCGCCCAGCCCGCCGTCGCGGCCTGGGTGGATTACACGCCGGAGGCGTTCTCCGCCGCGCAGGCGGAAGGAAAGACGATCCTTGTCGATGTATCCGCGAGCTGGTGCCCGACCTGCAGGGCGCAGAAGCCGATCCTCGACGAACTGGCCGCCGATCCGGCAATGGAGGGCGTCCTCTTCGTCCGCCTCGACTTCGACCAGCACAAGGATTTCCTGCGCGAGCATCGCGTCCCGCGGCAGTCCACCATCATCGTCTTCGAGGGCGCGAATGAAGTGAACCGCTCGGTCGCGGAGACGGATCGCGACCGCCTGCGCGATTTCGTGCTCCTCGCCGCCGGCCGGTGAGGCCGGCGGGATGACCGCCCTGCTGCTCGCCTGGGTCGCGGGCTTCGTGACGATCCTCAATCCCTGCGTCCTGCCGATCCTGCCAATCCTGATCGCCTCGGCGCTGGGGCAGAGCCGGTTCGGCCCGGCGGCGCTGGCGGGGGGGCTAGTCCTTTCGTTCTCGACCTTCGGTCTGCTGATCGTCGCCTTCGGCTTCTCGGTCGGGCTCGACGAGGCCACGGTGCGGGCGGGGGCGGCGGTCGTCCTCGTCGCGGCGGGCGTCCTCTTGCTTGTGCCGCAGGCTCAGGCGGCCTTCGCCACGGCGACGGGCCCGCTCGTCTCTGGCGGGAACCGCCTCCTCGGCCGCGTGACGGGCGAGGGGCTCTCCGGCCAGTTCGCCGTCGGCGCGCTGCTTGGCCTCGTCTGGGCGCCCTGCGTGGGGCCGACGCTCGGCGTCGCGATCGCGGCGGCGAGCCGGGGGGAGAACCTCTTCGAAGCCTTCGTCACCTTCCTCGTTTTCGGCCTCGGCGTCGCCGCCTCCATCCTCGGCTTCGCCTATGGCTCGCGGAAGGCGCTCGGCGCGGGCAAGGCGCGGCTCCAGGCTTTCGCCCGCTATGCGAAACCCGCCTTCGGCGCCGCCCTCCTCCTCGTGGGGGCGATGATCCTCTCCGGGGCGGACAAGGCGGTCGAGACCGCGCTGCTGAACGCCATGCCGGACTGGCTTATCGCCTTCACGACGCGCTTCTGAGGCTTCCCCTCGATCCTGCGGCGGAGGCGCGTGATCTGCGCGTCGACCGCCCGGGCCTCTGCGCCGCCAGCGGGGCCGCCCGCCGTTAACCGTCCCTTCGCCTCCGTTAACCCGATCTCAATCATCCGTCCCCGGTTCGTTCCCCTAGGGATGGTGTTCACGGGAACGTCAAGCCCAATTTGTAGCGAGTCTGTCGAAAAAACTCGTTGACCGACTCCCCCCGAACACAACAAATGGTGGTCCCAGCCGCGAATGCCCCCCTGATCTAGTGGGCTCGACGGCGGGGCAAACAGGCAAAATCACCGGCGCCTCAGGCGCGCCGGCGAAAACAGCGCGGCGGCACGGATCGCGGCGCACGGGAACATATGCGCCCAAAACGGGCCAAAGGGGACTTTGAGCGATGAAGATCGAGCGCCGATTCACCAAGCCCGGGCAATCGCCCTACGCCGCCATCGCCTTCCGCAAGGCGACCTCCGAGATCCGCAACCCGGACGGCTCGACCGTCTTCAAGCTGGAGAACGTGGACGTTCCGGCGAAGTGGAGCCAGGTCGCCGCAGACGTGCTGGCGCAGAAATACTTCCGCAAGGCGGGCGTTCCCGCCGCGCTGAAGCCGGTGAAGGAGAAGGGCGTGCCCGCCTTCCTCCAGCGCTGCGAGCCCGACGAGAAGGCGCTGAAGAAGCTCCCCGAGGAAGACCGCTTCGGCGGGGAGACGGACGCGCGGCAGGTCTTCGACCGTCTCGCCGGAGCCTGGGCCTATTGGGGCTGGAAGGGCGGCTATTTCACCTCCGAGGCGGACGCCGAGGCCTATTACGACGAGATGCGCTTCATGCTGGCCGAGCAGATGGGCGCCCCCAACTCCCCGCAATGGTTCAACACCGGCCTCCACTGGGCCTACGGCATCGACGGGCCGGGGCAGGGCCATTACTACGTCGATTTCGAGAGCGGGAAGCTCGTGCGCTCCGAAAGCGCCTATGAGCATCCGCAGCCCCATGCCTGCTTCATCCAGTCGGTGAAGGACGATCTGGTGGGCGACGGCGGGATCATGGACCTCTGGGTGCGCGAGGCCCGGCTCTTCAAGTACGGCTCCGGCACCGGCACCAACTTCTCCTCGCTCCGCGCCGAGGGCGAGAAGCTCTCAGGCGGCGGCAAGTCCTCCGGCCTCATGGGCTTCCTGAAGATCGGGGACCGGGCGGCCGGCGCCATCAAGTCCGGCGGCACCACGCGCCGCGCGGCGAAGATGGTGATCTGCGACATGGACCACCCGGATATCGAGGCCTTCATCAACTGGAAGGTGGTGGAGGAGCAGAAGGTCGCCTCCCTCGTCGCCGGCTCGAAGATGCATGAGGAGAAGCTGAACGCGATCTTCGCCGCGATCCGCGCCTGGGACGGCGCGATGGCGGACGCCGTCGACCCGAAGAAGAACGAGGGCCTGAAGGCCGCCATCCGCGCCGCCCGCAAGGTCGCGATCCCGGACACCTACGTGAACCGCGTGCTGCAATACGCGGCGCAGGGCTTCGCCAGCATCGAATTCCCGACCTACGATACGGACTGGGATTCCGAAGCCTACATGACGGTCGCGGGCCAGAACTCCAACAATTCCGTGCGGGTGACGGACGCCTTCATCAAGGCCGTGCAGGCGGACGAAGAGTGGGAGCTCCTTCGCCGCACCGACGGCAAGGTCGCCAAGCGCGTGAAGGCGCGGGACCTCTGGGAGCAGGTGGCGCTCGCCGCCTGGGCCTGCGCCGACCCGGGCATGCAGTATCATGACACGGTGAACGACTGGCATACCTGCCCGGAGGACGGCCCGATCCGGGGCTCGAACCCCTGCTCGGAATACATGTTCCTGGACGATACGGCCTGCAACCTCGCCTCGATGAACCTCCTGACCTTCCTGAAGGGTTCGGAATTCGACATTGCGGGCTATGAGCATGCCTGCCGCATCTGGACCCTGACGCTGGAAATCTCCGTCCTCATGGCGCAGTTCCCGAGCCCGGAGATCGCGCGCCGCTCCTACGAGTTCCGCACGCTCGGCCTCGGCTACGCCAATATCGGCGGGCTGCTGATGTCCCTCGGCCTCGGATACGACTCGGAGGAGGGCAGGGCGCTCTGCGGCGCGCTCACCGCGGTGATGACGGGGGTGAGCTACGCCACCTCGGCCGAGATCGCCGCCGAAGTCGGCGCCTTCCCCGGCTACCAGAAGAACGCGAAGCACATGCTCCGCGTGATCCGCAATCACCGCCGCGCCGCCTATGGCGAGGCGGAGGGCTATGAGGGCGTGGCGACGAAGCCCGTCCCGCTCGATCACGCCTCCTGCCCCGATCCGCGCCTCGTCGAGGCCGCCCGCGCGGCGTGGGACCGTGCGCTCGCCCTCGGGGAGAAGCACGGCTACCGCAACGCGCAGGCGACAGTCATCGCGCCCACCGGCACGATCGGCCTCGTGATGGATTGCGACACGACCGGGATCGAGCCGGACTTCGCGCTCGTGAAGTTCAAGAAGCTCGCGGGCGGCGGCTACTTCAAGATCATCAACCGCTCGGTGCCCGCGGCACTGGAGGGGCTCGGCTATTCCTCGGCCCAGATCGAGGAAATCGTCGCCTACGCGGTCGGTCACGGCACGCTCGGCAATGCCCCGGGGATCAGCCACACCGCCCTGATCGGGCACGGCTTCGGCCCGGCGGAAATCGCCAAGGTCGAGGCGGCGCTGCCGCAGGCCTTCGACATCCGCTTCGTCTTCAACCAGTGGACGCTGGGCGAGGAATTCTGCCTCAAGACGCTGGGCATCCCGGCGGCGAAGCTGAACGATCCGACCTTCGACCTGCTGCGCCACCTCGGCTTCTCGAAGAAGGACATCGACGCGGCCAACGACCACGTCTGCGGGACGATGACGCTGGAAGGCGCGCCGCACCTCAAGACCGAGCACTACCCGGTCTTCGACTGTGCCAACGCCTGCGGCAAGAAGGGCAAGCGCTTCCTGTCGGTGAACAGCCACATCACCATGATGGCGGCAGCGCAGTCCTTCATCTCGGGCGCGATCTCGAAGACGATCAACATGCCGAACTCGGCCACCATCGAGGACTGCCAGAAGG
>JAUIDE010000062.1 GCA_030429105.1 Alphaproteobacteria bacterium | reverse complement strand
CTCTTGATCCTCCTGCCTCCGCCTCATCGCGCCGCCATCGCCAGAAAGCGCCCGGCTGATCTGACCCGCGTCAGATCAGCCCGCGCCCGCCGCCCCCTCGGCGGGCGCGTCGCCGCGCCCACCGCGGCGGTCACGGCCTGATCTTCGATCTTCGGCCAAGCCCGGCGCCCCTCGGCCTCCGCAGGGGCTCCGGCCGAACGGCCCCAGCGGGTCTCCACTGGAGACCCGCTCTTCGGGGCCGCGGCGCGAAACGCCAGCGTCGCGCGAGCCCCCCCTTTCCCCTTGCGCCCCCGCCCCGCCCCGGCGAGGATTCCCCCAAATGGCGCAAGACGATTTCCCCCCGTTCCGCATCCCCGCCCTCGGCCGCTGGATCGCCCGCGCCTTCGTCACGCTGGTCGCCGGGGCGCGCGCCCTCGCGCGATCCGTCCGCGAAGCCGCCTCCGCTCGCGCGGGTCTCATCGCCCTCCGCATCCTCGTATGGCCGATCCGCCACCATGTCCTCCTCCTCGCCGCAACCGCTGTCATCCTGTTCGGGGGCCTGTGGTGGGACCTGATCGGGCACATGCGTGCGCTCCTGTCGGAAGCGGCGCGCTCGGCGTTCGATGCGGAGGGGGAGGACCGGCGCGGCTCCGCCTATCTCCTTGCCGCCGGCGCTGCCGCCCTCGTCGCCCTCGCCTCGGCTCCGTTCGCCCTCCTGAAGGCGTGGGTGAACGAACGCGCCACCCGCACAGGCGAAGACAAACACCTCACCGAACGGATCATGCGCGCGGTGGAGCAGCTCGGCGCTGAAAAGACCGTGAAGAAGGTGGTGGAGACGGAGGAGATCGTCGACGGCGAGCGCGTGAAGAAGGCCGAAACGCTGGAGACGACCGAACCCAACCTCGAAGTCCGCCTCGGCGCGATCTACGCGCTGGAACGGATCGCGCAGGACAGCGAACGGGACCACATCCCGATCATGGAGACGCTGTGCGCCTATGTGCGGGAGAATTCTAACGCGCGGAAGCCGAGTGATGCTCCTAAAGTTCGGAGAGCCCTTACGAACAACGATCCCACGGAAGTTTCTTCAACTTCCAGTAATGCGAGAAAAATTCGCAGTTGGACCATAAAAATACCCACTCCACGCGTAGATGTTCAGGCGGCTACCACGGTAATTGGCCGAAGGTCTGTCCGTCGCAAGGCAAACGAAGCGTTGAATAAATATCGGATTGACTTTGAAAACGCGAACCTACAAAGTGTCGAATTAAGTAAATCATCGTTTGAGCGCGCACGGTTATTTCGAGTTCGTCTGGAGGGGGCGTTCCTTCGCGCTGCGCGGATGGACGAAGCTCTCCTCGTCGGTGCGCGCATGGAAGGCGCCCTTCTTTGGGAGGCGCAGCTAGAAGGTTCTGTCCTGATAGGGGTGCGGATGGAGGGAGCGGACCTTTTTAAAGCGAACTTTAGATCCGCCGACCTGATGCGCTGGACCAACGCTTGCGCTCGCGCCAGATCAGCTGACTTCTCCGGCGCAAGAAACATGACGCAGGAGCAGGTTAACGCAATGTTCGGCGACCGCTCTACAATCCTCCCCGAAGGCCTCCGCCGCACCGACCTGATGGACCGCCAACCGCTCGAAGACCCGTTCGGCCCCGACCCCGACTACGAAGCCTGGCTCGCCGCCGGCGCCCCGCCCGGCAAGCCCCTCCCCTGACCGCCCCGCCTCCCCCCTCCCGCCTGCTTGAGGGGGTCAGGGGAGGGGCAGGCTAACCGCGCCAACCCCGATCCATGAAAAATCATGCACTCCCGCGCCGCCCCGGCAAGGGCGCTCGCCTCTCCCGCCTGCGGGAGAGGGAGAGGGCGAGGGCCGCCGCCGCCCACAGCCCGAAGCGCCGCCGGGAAAACCCCTCGCCCGCCCGGCTGAAACAATCCAATCACGGCTTTTTCCGAGCCTTTTCAAGGCTCCGAGGCCGATAACCATGGTTATCCCCCGAAATCCGGCCCCGCCGCCCCTAATCCGGCAGCTTCGCCGTCACCTCGATCTCGATCTTCATCGCCTTGTCGAGGAGCCCGGCGACGAGCATCGTCGCCGCCGGCCGCGCCGCGCCGAAGGCCTCGCGGATCGCCGGGGCGCAGGCCGGGAAGTCCGCCGGGTCGGGCAGTATGTAGTGGACCCTCACCACGTCATCGAGCCCCGCGCCCGCCTCCTTCAGCGCCGCCTCGATGTTCCGGAAGGCCTGCCGCGCCTGCTCCGCGACGTCCTCCGAGATGGTCATGGTGGAGTAATCATAGCCGGTCGTCCCCGCCACGAAGACCCATCCGCCCGTCACCACGGCCCGCGAATAGGCGAACTCCGCCTCGAACCGCGACCCCTGAGAAATCAGCTTCCTCGTCATCCCGCCCTCCCCATCGCGCCCGAAGCCGCCGCCGCGGCGCCCGCCGCCGCCTTCCGCGCCTCGCCCCGCGCCTTCATCTCCCGCCGGGCGATATACCATGCCGAGCCGACGATCACCGCCGATCCGATCACGATGAACGCGTCCACCGGCTCCCCGAAGAAGACGGCGCCGACGATGGTCGCCCATACGATCTGCAGGAAGGTCACCGGCTGCGTCACCGTGATCGGCGCGCATTGATAGGCCTTGGTCAGCGTCCAGTGCCCCGTCGTCGCGAAGGCCGCGACGAGGGAGAGCCAGAGGAACTCCTCCATCGTCGGGCTCTTCCACTGGGAGATCGCGAAGGGCAGGAGCGTCAGCGTGCAGCCGAGCGAGAGCATGGCGACGATCTCCGTCGGCCGCGCCCGGTCCGTCAGCAGCTTGGCGAAGATGAAGGAGACGGCGAAGAGCGGCGCGGCGAGGATCTGCGCCAGCTGGCCGGCCCCGATCTCCTGAAAGCCCGGCCTCAGGATGATCGCCACCCCCGCCAGACCGACGAGGATCGCGATGATCCGCCGCGCTCTCAGCCTCTCCCCGAGGAAGAGCGCCGCGAGGATCGTCACGAAGATCGGCGAGGTGTAGCCCAGCGCCGTCACCTCCGCGACCGGAATGCGCGCCATCGCGAAGAACCAGAGGATGACGGCGAGCCCGTGGATGAAGCCCCGCCCGCCATAGAGCATCCATGTCGTCCGGTCCGGCGGGCGGCGGAGGATGCCGATGAGGGCGGGCGCGACGAAGAGGAGCCCCATCGCATAGCGGATGAAGGCGCCGACGGGCGCCGGCAGGTCCGAGCCGATATGGCGCACGATCCCCGTCATCACGACGAAGAGCAGCCCCGTCACCAGCATCCAGCCGACTCCGGCGGCGACGTTCTCCGCCCGCGCCGGCGCCGCGGGGGGCGTCTCCGTCTCGACCGCCATCTGCGCCTTTCGATTTCCTTGTCCGGAACACTAGCGGCGCGGCGCGCGCGGCGCCATGGTCGGGCCGGCATGGGAGGGCTGCGCATGACGCATGACTATACGGGGCCGGAACTCTGCGCGCTGAGCGCAGTGGAGGCGGTGGGGCTGCTGGAGCGGGGCGAGGTTTCGCCCGCCGAGATGATCGAGGCCGCGATGGCGCGGATCGAGGCGGTGGAGCCGAAGATCAACGCCATGCCGACGACCTGCGCCGAGCGGGCGAAGGCGATGGCGGCGAAGCTGGAGCGGGGGAGCGAGGCGACATGGCTCGCCGGCCTCCCCATCGCGATCAAGGACCTGTCGCCGGTCGCCGGCGTCCGCACCACCTGGGGCACGAAGGCCTTCGCGGATTTCGTGCCGGAGGAAAGCGACCCGCTGGTCGAGATGATGGAGCGGCGCGGCGGCGTCGTCATCGGCAAGACCAACACGCCGGAAATGGGCGCCGGGGCCAACACCTTCAACGACGTCTTCGGGCGGACGCGGAACCCCTGGAACGTGAAGCTGAACCCCGGCGGCTCCTCGGGCGGCGCGGCGGCTGCTTTGGCGACGGGTGAGGTCTGGCTCGCGCACGGGTCGGACATGGGCGGCAGCCTCCGCACGCCGGCGGCCTATTGCGGCGTCGTCGGCCTCCGGCCGACGCCGGGGCGCTGCGGCGGCGGGGGGAAGGACAACGCCTTTTCCGGCCTCGGCCTGTCCGGCCCGATGGCGCGGAATGTGGAGGATTGCGCGCTCTTCCTCGACGCGATGGCGGGGAGCGAGCCGCGGCAGCCGCTGACTTTCGACGCGCCGGCGGAGAGCTTCCTCTCTCAGGTGAGGCGCGCCGGCCCGCCGAAGCGCGTGGCCTTCTCGGCCGATTTCGGCGGCTTCGGGTCGGTGACGAAGGAGGTGCGGGACCTGATGGCGGCGGCGATGCGGCGGCTCGAAGGGCTCGGGACGGCAGTGGAGGAGCGGGACCCGAACGTGGATGGCCTGATCGAGACCAACATGGCGCTCCGCGGCCTTTCCTTCGCCATCGGGCCGGGCTCCCTGCCGGAAGAGGTGCGGCGGCATTTCAAGAAGACCCTGCAGGAGAACTGCGCCTTCGGCGAGGCCCTGACCCTGCCCGAGATCGTGAAGGCGGAGCGGCATCGTTCCGCCATGGTGCTGGAGATGGAGCGGCAGACCCGCGGCTTCGACGCGCTGGCCTGCCCGGTGGTCGGCCTCGGGCCGCTCGAGTCCGAGATCGAGTTCCCGACCGAGGTGGATGGCGTGCCGACCCCCCATTACATGGACTGGCTCCGCTTCGCCCACCTCGCCTCGACGCTCGGCCTGCCTGCGCTCTCCGTCCCCATCGGCTTCACGGCGAGCGGGGCGCCGATGGGCATCCAGCTCATCGGGCGGCACCGGGACGAGGCGGGGATTCTGGCGGTGGCGAAGGCGATCGAGAGCGTGACGGAGGGGTTCGGGAAGCCCATCGACCCGCGGTGAGCGGGGGCTGCGCACATTGCGCAGGGGGGTCATGTGGTTGATGTGAAACGGTAATCGGAAATAGGGCACCGAGAGCGCGTGGGGCGGAAACCCTCCCTCCTCTCCTCCCTCCCCGGGGGAGGGAGGAAGCGGCGGCGGGGCTGGTCGCGCGCCCCTCCGATGGCGGAGCGGGGGGGCGGGAGGTCCGCTGGGCTGCGGCCCGGGGGGGCGTGCACACAGTGTGCAAGGGGGTTATGTGTTTGAAACTTAATGGTAATCGGAAATAGGGCGCCGTCTTTCGATTGGCCCCGGACTCGATCCGGGGCCCCGTTGGGTGGAGCGCCCATGCCCGCGAGGCCCCGGATCGGGTCCGGGGCCGGCGGCGAACGGGACGTGAGGGAGAAAAATCGCCCCCGGCGGGCGCATTCATGAAATTTTCACTTGATCCGGGCGGGGGGGGGCGGCAACCTCCCAAGTGAGTGTGATCGCGTGCATTCGGACGAGTGATTGAGACAGCCTTCGGCGCCTGTTCGCGCCCGCCTCTGTGGGGACAATATGAAAATGAATGTATTCGCGGCGGTCTCCGCCGGCATGGCGCTTTTCCTTGCTCTCGCGGGCGCGGCGGAGGCGGCGACGATCCGGGTCGTGGCGCTGACGGGGCAGGAGGCGCCGGGGACGGGCGGGGAAAGGTTTACAGGTTTCCAAGATCCTGCGCTAAACGAAGCCGGAGATACTTCATTTACCTATTTCATAACTGGTTCAGGTGCGAACTTCACCGGTATTCTGACCTCCGGCGTCCCAGTGGCACAATCAGGGGACGCAGCCCCGGGTGCCGGTGGAGCACCGTTCTTGTTTTTGCTGAATCCCGCATTAAACGATGCCGGCGAAACAGCTTTTGTTAACATCTTCTTCGGTGGTCGTTCCAGTAACACTGGCATCTTCGCCTCCGGCGTGCTCATAGCGCGGGAGGGCGAGGTGGCACCGGGGGCTGGCGGGGCGGTGTTTGACGGGCTCGACACTTCGATCACATTTAACAATGCTGGAGAGACGGCCTTTCTTGGCGGCCTCAGTGGTGCTGGCGTTACAAGCGCGAACAATAGTGGCATTTTCACCTCCGAAGCGCTTGTCGCGCGGGCGGGGAATGCGGCTCCGGGAACCGATGAGCCTGTGTTCTTAGGTTTCGGCCGCCCCTCGCTGAACGATGCTGGGGAGACGGCGTTCCGAGGCTTTCTGACTGGTGGAGATGTTACGAGCGAGAACAATCAGGGTATCTTTACTTCCGGCGCAATGGTAGCGCGAGCAGGAGATGCGGCGCCGGGCACCGGCGGAGCAGTATTCTCTCTATTTAACGACCCAGCACTGAACAACATCGGGGTGACGGCTTTCTTTGGAGAGTTCATCGGGGCAGGCGTCACGACGGCGAACGACAGCGGCCTGTTTAGCGCCGACGCGCTGATCGTGCGCGAAGGCGATGTGGCGCCGGGCGCCGGCGGAGCGGTGTTCGGCAACCTCTCAGCTGGCGCGGTTCACTCTCCCCTCGCGCTTAATGATGCGGGAGATGTAGCGTTCCTCGCCGAGATCACCGGTACTGGCGTAACGGTGGAAAATGACCGCGGTATCTTCGCGACTGAAGGCGGTGTGCTTGACCTGATCCTGCGAGAAGGCGATCTTCTTGATATTGGTGGCGGCGATCTTCGGACTATTACTTCCCTCTCGTTCACCCCCCGTAGCTTCAACAATAGTGGCGACATTGCTTTCCGCGCTAGTTTCTCTGGAGGTGCCATCGGCCCGGCCGGCCAAGGCATCTTCGTCTACGAGGCCGGCTCCGTCTCCGCCGCCGTGCCGCTCCCGCCTGCGCTCGGGCTGATGCTGTTCGGCGTCGCGGCGCTCGGCTTCGTCGGGCGGCGGCGGGCGCGGGGGTAGGGAGGGAGCGGGCGGGGGAGCGGCCCTCCCCCCTCTTCCCCCTCCCGCAAGCGGGAGGGGGGAAGCGCCGGCGGCGTCGGTTGCGCCTCCCCTCTCCCGCGGGAGATGGGATGGGTGAGAGGGGGCGCCGCGCTTCGTTCTGCGGGGCCCCGGATCAAGTCCGGGGGCTTGGTTCTTTTCGGCTCGGCGCCGGTCTCGCCCGGCCCCGGACTCGATCCGGGGCCCCGATGGATGGAGCGCCCTTGCCTGCGAGGCCCGGGATCAGGTCCGGGGCCGGGTGGTCAACAGTTTTGGCGCCTCACCCCCTCGCCAGCAGCGTCTCCCGCAGCAGCGCCACCATCCTCCGGTGCGGGGCGCGGCGGCGGTTTCGGAGGTGGACCGCGGCGTAGACCGACTGCTCGATGACGGGCGCGCGGCGGACGAGGCGGGCGGTCCCCGATGCCGCCATCGCCGCGGCCATCTCCGCCGGGAGGTAGGCGGCGCCGCCGAGGGCGGCGAGCATTCCGGCGATCACGGTGCTCTGGCCGGCCGAGAGCCGCGCGGCGGAGAGCGCGGGGTGGAGCGCGGCGTGGGCGCGGGCGAAGGCGGGGGAGACGTTGGAGAGGATGTAGCGGTCGGGCTCCACGGCTTCGAGCGCCTCCTCCCCGGTCGTCACCATGCGGTAGGGCGCCTCGCCCAGCGTCTCGAAATGGAGGTCGGGATGCGGGCGGGGGGTGAAGAGCACGGCAAGGTCGAGCCCGCCGGAGATGAGATCCGCGCACATCTGCTGCGAAAAGTCCGCCTCGACATAGACCGAAGCGTCGGGGAGCGCGGCGCGGAGCGCGGTGACCCATTCGCCGACGCGGGCGGCCGCAAGGTCATGCTGCACGCCGATGCGGAGGGTGAGGGAGGCCGCCTCCGCCTCCCGCGCCGCGTTCGTCGCCTCCGTCCAGGCGCGGCGGAGGGCGCGGGCGTGCGGCTCGAACCTGAGCCCGGCGATGGTCGGCTCGGTGCCCGAACGGGAGCGGGTGAAGAGCCGCCGCTCCAGCCGCGCCTCCAGCGCGCGGATGCGGGCGGAGACGGTGGATTGCGTGACAGACAGGCGCTCCGCCGTACGGTTGAAGCTGCGCGTCTCCCAGAGGTCGAGGAAGGTTTCGACGAGTTCGATCTGCAAAGGTGATGCTTTCTTTTTTGCGCTACCGCCCTTCGGGCTGCTTGAGCGCAGCTGATCGGCTTTCCCGATCAATAGAGGCCGGCATGTGCGATTGAAAGCCCCGCGCGGCAGGCGCAATGCTGCGGAAACGGCGGAGGCATTCGGCATGGCGGACGGGACGGAGACGGCGCGCGTCGTCATCATCGGCGGCGGGGCGGTGGGCGTCTCCGCGCTCTATCATCTGGCGAAGGCGGGGTGGAAGGACTGCCTGCTGCTGGAGAAGAACGAGCTGACGGCGGGCTCCACCTGGCACGCGGCGGGGAATGTGCCGACCTTCTCGACCTCCTGGTCGATCATGAACATGCAGCGCTATTCGACGACGCTCTATCGCGATCTCGGGGCCATCGCCGACTATCCCATGAATTATCATGTGACGGGCTCGATCCGCCTCGCCCATTCCCGCCAGCGGATGCAGGAATTTGCGCGGGCGAAGGGGATGGGGGAGTATCAGGGCATGGCGCTCTCCCTGCTCGGGCCCGAAGAGATCAAGGCGCTCTACCCGTTCATCGAGACGCACGACATTCAGGGCGCGCTCCATGACCCGGCGGACGGGGACATCGACCCGGCGCAGCTGACGCAGGCGCTCGCCCGCGCGGCGCGGAATCTCGGCGCGCGGATCGAGCGGTTCCGCCCGGCGACCGGCGTGAGCCGGCGGGGCGATGAGTGGATCGTCCATACGGAAAAGGGCGACATCGCCTGCGAGATCGTGGTGAACGCGGCCGGCTACTACGCGCAGCGCGTCGGCGAGTGGTTCCGGCCCTTTGGCGGGCGGCGCGTGCCGATGATGGTGATGAGCCATCAATATCTCGTCTTCGACGAGGTGCCGGAGGTGAAGGCATGGTCCGAGGCGGCGGGGAAGAAGCTGCCGCTGCTGCGGGATGTCGACGTCTCCTATTACCTCCGGCAGGAGAAATACGGCTTCAACCTCGGGCCCTACGAGCGGAACTGCCGGGCGCACTGGGCGAGCCCGGAGGAGCCGATGCCGGAGGATTTCAGCTTCCAGCTCTTCCCCGACGATCTGGAGCGGCTGGAGCCTTACGTCTCCGACGCGATGGCGCGGGTTCCGGCGCTGGCGGAGGCGGGGCTCGCCAAGGTCATCAACGGGCCGATCCCTTACGCGCCGGACGGCAACCCGCTGATCGGGCCGATGCCGGGCGTACCGAACGCCTTCGAGGCCTGCGTCTTCACCTTCGGGATCGCTCAAGGAGGCGGCGCGGGGAAGGTGCTGGCGGAGTGGATCACCGAGGGCGGGACGGAATGGGACATGTGGTCCTGCGACCCGCGGCGCTTCACCGACTATACGGACGACGAATATTGCGTGGCCAAGGGCATGGAGGTCTATGGTCATGAATACGCGATGCATTTCCCGAAGCATCGCTGGCCGGCAGGGGCGGGGCGGAAGCTTTCGCCGGTTCATGAGCGAGTGAAGGCGCTCGGCGCGCGGTTCGCGCCCTACAATGGCTGGGAGCGGGCGGAATGGTTCGCGGCGCCCGGCGACGGGCCGATGAACGGCGCGGCGGAGACCTGGGAGCGGGAGGGGCCGTGGGAGCCCTGCATCCGGGCGGAATGCGAGGCGGTGCGGGACGGGGTGGGGTTGCTCGACCTCCCCGGCTTCTCCCGCTTCCACCTCACCGGGGCGGGCGCGGCGGACTGGCTCCGCGGGCGGATCGCAGGGGCGCTGCCGAAGCCGGGGCGGCTCTCGCTCGCCTATTTCCCGGATGCGCGGGGGCGGGTGCTGACGGAGATGAGCGTCGCCTGCAACGGGGAGGACGATTACACGCTCATCACCGCGGCGACGGCGCAATGGCACGATTTCGACGTGCTGCGGCCCGCGCGGGAGGCGGGGCTGACGCTGACGGACCGGACGCGGAAGATGTCCACCCTCATCGTCACGGGGCCGGAGAGCCGGGCGCTTTTCGAGGCAATCGGGACGGAGGCGGACCTGTCGCTGCCGTGGCTCTCGCATCAGGCTGCGGTGGTCGCAGGGCGGCCCTGCGTGCTGGCGCGGGTCAGCTTCGCTGGGGAGCTGGGGTGGGAGATCCATGCGGCGGTCGAGCATGTGCCGGCGCTCTATGAAGCCGTGCTCGGCGCCGGGGCGAAGCCGTTCGGGATGCAGGCTTTGGACCGGCTCCGGCTGGAGAAGGGCTACCGGACGTGGAAGGGCGACCTTTCCACGGACTACACGCTGCTCGAAGCCGGGCTGGAGCGGTTCATCCGCTTCGGGAAGAACGAGGATTTCCCCGGCAAGGCCGCGCTGATGGCGGAGCGGGAGGCGGGGCCGCGGAAGCGGTTCGTCACGCTGATCGTCGAGGCCGGTGCGGCGGATGCGCCCTACATGTCCAACCTCCGGTATGAGGGGCGGATCGTCGGCGAGACGACGAGCGGCGGCTGGGGCTATCGCGTCGGCGCCTCCATCGCGCTCGGGATGGTTCGGGCTGATCTGGCGGCGCCGGGGACGGCGCTGGAGGTCGAGATTTACGGCGAGCGGTTCCCGGCGATTGTGCAGCCGGACGCGCCGCTCTGGGACCCCGAGAATGCGAGGCTGAAGGCATGAAGCTCCCGTCCCACGCCCGCGTCGTCATCATCGGGGGCGGCATATCCGGCTGCTCGGTCGCCTATCACCTTGCGCAGCGGGGCTGGAAGGATGTGGTGCTGCTGGAGCGGAAGCAGCTCACCTCCGGCACGACATGGCATGCGGCGGGATTGATCGGGCAGTTGCGGGCGAGCCAGAACATGACGCGGCTGGCGAAGTATTCCGCCGAGCTTTACGTGAAGCTGGAGGCGGAGACGGGCGTCGCCACCGGGATGCGTCAGGTCGGCTCGATCTCCGCCGCGCTCACGCATCACCGGCACGAGGAATTGCTGCGACAGGCGACGCTGGCGCGGGCCTTTGGGGTGGAGGTTCATCCCATAAGCCCCACGGAGGTGAAGGCGCTTTATCCCCATGTCGAGACGGGGGACATGGTGGGGGCGGTCCATATCCCCGGAGACGGGCAATGCGACCCGGCGAACATCGCCATGGCGCTGGCGAAGGGCGCGCGGACGGGGGGCGCGGCGATCTTCGAGAACGTGAAGGTTACGCGCGTGACGGATGACGGCGCGCGGGTCACCGGGGTCGAATGGGAGGCGGGCGGCGAGACGGGGCGGATCGCGGCGGAGATCGTCGTCAATTGCGGCGGCATGTGGGGGCGGGACCTTGCGGCGCGCTCCGGCGTGGCGCTGCCGCTCCATGCCTGCGAGCATTTCTATCTCGTCACGGAGCCGGTGGAGGGGCTTGGCCATCTCCCGGTGCTGCGGGTGCCGGACGAATGCGCCTATTACAAGTCGGATGCGGGCAAGATGATGCTCGGCGCCTTCGAGCCTGTCGCGAAGCCGTGGGGGATGGGCGGCATTCCGGAGGATTTCTGCTTCGACACGCTGCCCGAGGATTTCGAGCATTTCGAGCCGATCCTGGAGATGGCGACGCGGCGGATGCCGATGTTCGAGACGGCGGGAATTCATACGTTCTTCAACGGGCCGGAGAGCTTCACGCCGGACGACCGGTATTATCTCGGCGAGGCGCCGGAGCTTCGCGGCTACTGGGTCGCCGCCGGCTACAACTCCATCGGCATCGTCTCCTCCGGCGGGGCGGGCATGGCGCTGGCGGCGTGGCTGGACGAGGGCGAGCCGCCTTTCGACCTCTGGGAGGTGGATATCCGGCGGGCGCAGCCCTTCCAGCGGAACCGGCGCTACCTCAAGGAGCGGGTGACGGAGACGCTGGGGCTGCTTTATGCGGACCATTATCCGTTCCGGCAGGTGGAGACGGCGCGGGGCCTCCGCCGCTCCCCGCTCCACGCCCATCTTGCCGCGAAGGGCGCCGTCTTCGGCGAGGTCGCGGGATGGGAGCGGCCGAACTGGTTCGCGGCGCCGGGGCAGGCGGCGGAATATGCGCATGACTGGGGGCGGCAGAACTGGTTCGAGAACCGGGAGGCGGAGCATCGCGCGGCGCGGGAGGGCGCGGCGCTTTTCGACCTTTCCTCCTTCGGGAAGATCAGGGTGGAGGGGCGGGACGCCTGCGCCGTCCTCCAGAACCTTTGCGCCAATGACGTGGACGTGGCGGCGGGGCGGATCGTCTACACCCAGATGCTGAACGGGAAGGGCGGGGTGGAGGCGGACGTGACCGTCACCCGGCTTTCCGAGACGGAATTCCTGATGGTCACGCCCGCCGCGACGCTGCGGCGCGACCTTTCCCGCGTGAAGCGCCATATCGGGGAGGCGCGGGCCGTCGCCACCGACATGACGGCGGCGGAGGCGGTGCTGGCGGTGATGGGGCCGAAGGCGCGGGAGGTTCTGGCCAGGGTCAGCCCCGACGATTTCTCCAACGAGGTCCACCCGTTCGGCATGGCGCGGGAGGTGGAGGTGGGCCTCGGCCTCGCCCGCGCGCATCGCGTCTCCTATGTCGGGGAGCTCGGCTGGGAGCTTTACGTCTCCGCCGACCAGGCGGCGCATGTGTTCGAGGCGCTTACGGAGGCCGCGCCGGAGCTGCGGCTCGCCGGGCTCCATGCGCTCGACTCGCTGCGGATGGAGAAGGCGTTCCGCCATTTCGGGCATGACATCACGGACGAGGACCATGTGCTCGAAGCGGGGCTCGGCTTCGCGGTGAAGACGGGCAAGGGCGCCTTCATCGGGCGCGATGCGGTGCTGAGGAAGCGGGAGGCGGGGCTTTCCCGCCGGCTGCTCCAGTTCCGGCTGAAGGAGCCCGGCCCCGTCCTCTTCCACAACGAGGCGGTGGTGCGGGACGGGCGGATCGTCTCGATCCTCACCTCCGGCAATTACGGACACACGCTCTTGGGGGCGACCGGGCTCGGCTATGTCCCCTGCGAAGGCGAGAGCGCGGAGGCGGTGCTCGCCTCCAGCTATGAAATCGAGATCGCCGGGCGGCGCGTCGCCGCCGAGGCGAGCCTGAAACCGCTTTACGACCCGACCGGCGAAAGGATGCGGGCATGACCGAAGCCCTGATCGACTCTGTGGGCGAGACCTGCGCCCCGAAATCCCGCCGCGCGGGCGGCCGCGCCGCGCGCGTCGCGATGCGCGCGGCGCCGCTGGCGGAGGAATTGCGCCCCGTCCGCCCCGGGCTCGAAGGCGGGCGCTACAACCCGCTGACCGAGCTCGAGATGGCGCGCATCCACGAGGCGGCGCTGGAGGCGCTGGAGGTGATCGGGCTTTCCCAGGCCCCGGCCTCCGGCGTGAAGATCCTCACCGAAGCCGGCGCGATCCTCGGCGACGATGGCCGCATCCGCTTCCCCCGTGCGCTGGTGGAGGACATGCTGGCCAAGGCCGCGCGGGGCATCACGCTCTACGGGCGGGAGGAGAAGCATCACCTCCTCCTCTCCGGCAACCGCGTTCACTACGGCACGGCGGGCGCCGCGGTGCATATCGTCGACCCGGTGACCGGGGACTATCGCGACTCGACGGCGCGGGACCTTTATGACGCCGCGCGGCTGACCGACAACCTCGACAACGTCCACTTCTTCCAGCGCGCCATGGTCTGCCGCGACGTGGCGGACAATTTCGAGATGGACGTGAACACGCTCTACGCCTGCTGCGCGGGCACGACGAAACATGTCGGCACCTCCTTCTCCGACCCTTCCCATGTGGAGGGCTGCATGGAGCTCCTGCACATGATCGCGGGGGGGGAGGCGGCGTGGCGGGAGCGGCCCTTCGTCTCCAACTCCAACTGCTTCGTCGTGCCGCCGATGAAGTTCGCGGAGGAAAGCTGCATCACGATGGAGAAGTGCATCCGGGCGGGGATGCCCGTGCTGCTCCTCTCCGCCGGGCAGGCCGGGGCGACGGCGCCGGCGCCCATCGCGCTCGCCATCGTGCAGGCGGTGGCGGAATGCCTCGCCGGGGTCGTCTATGTGAACGCGATGAGCCCCGGCTTCCCGGCGATCTTCGGCACCTGGCCCTTCGTCTCGGACCTGCGGACCGGCGCTATGTCAGGCGGCTCGGCGGAGCAGGCGCTGCTGACGGCGGGCTGCGCGCAGATGCACCGCTATTACGGGCTGCCGGGGGGCGCGGCCTCCGGCATTTCCGACTCGAAGCTGCCGGACATGCAGGCGGGCTGGGAGCAGGGGATCACCAACGTCCTCGCGGGGCTTTCGGGGCTCAACATGTGCTACGAGGCGGTGGGGATGCACGCCTCCCTCCTCGGCTTCTGCCTGGAGAGTCTCGTTCTGGGCGACGACATCCTCGGCCAGTGCATGCGCTGCGTGCGCGGGATCGACGTGAACGAGGACAGCGTCTCCATCGAGGCGATGAAGGCGGTCTGCCTCGGCGGGCCGGGGCATTATCTGGGCTCGGACCAGACGCTGCGGCTGATGCAGACGGAATACATCTACCCGGAAGTCGGCAACCGCATGAGCCCGAAGGAATGGGGCGAGGCGGGGCGGCCGCTGCTGCTCGACGGGGCCATCGCGCGGAAGGAGGCGATCCTCGCCCGCGCCGAATGCCGCGTTCCGCCGGAGGTGGACCGCGCGGTGCGCGAAGCCTTCCGCATCCATTTCTGAGGGATTCTCATGCGCTACGCCTTCATCGGCCTCGGCAATCTCGGCGGGCATCTCGCCGCGAGCCTTCTGCGCGCCGGGTTTTCCGTGACGGTCCATGACCGGGAGCGGAGCTTGGCGGACCGGCATCTCGCCGCCGGCGCGACCTGGGCTTCGAGCGCGGCGGAGGCGGCGGAAGGGGCGGATTGCGTCATCACCTGCCTGCCCTCGCCCGCCGTCTCGGAGGCCGTGCTCCGCGCCATGCTCCCGGCGATGAAGCCGGGGGCGGACTGGATCGAGATGTCCACCGTCTCGCGGGACGACGTGCTGCGCCTTTCCGCGCTCGCGGGGGAGGCGGGCGTCGGCTGCCTCGAATGCCCGGTGACGGGCGGCGTGCATCTCGCGCTCCGGGGGGAGATCACGGTGCTGGTGGGCGGGGAGGAGGCGCGGTTCCTGCGCCATCGCCCGGCGCTCGAGGCGATGGGGAACCGGATCATCCATATGGGGCCGCTCGGCTCCGCCGCGATCATCAAGGTCATCACCAACATGCTCGCCTTCATCCACCTCGTGGCGGATGGCGAGGCGCTGATGCTGGCGAAGCGCGGCGGGCTCGACCTCGCCAAGGCCTGGGAGGCGATCGCCGCATCCTCCGGCAATTCCTTCGTGCATGAGACGGAGGGGCAGCTGATCCTCAACGGCAGCTACGACATCGCCTTCACCATGGACCTCGCGCTGAAGGATCTCGGCTTCGCGATGGGGTTCGGGCGGGAATTCGGCGCGCCGCTCGAACTGGCGGGGCTGACGGAGCAGACGTTCATCCGCGGCAAGGCGGCCTATGGCGGGGATGCGCAATCCACGCAGATCGTAAAGCTGCTGGAGGATGCGCTGGGGACGGACCTTCGCGCGCCGGGCTTCCCCGCGCGGCTCGAATAGGGGGCGGGGCCGCGCTATCCTTGCGGCGATGCGGCCCGACGACCTTCTCCATCCGACGCCCGAAGGGCTCTATTGCCCGGTCGGCGACTTCCATATCGACCCTTCGCGGCCCGTCCGCCGCGCGCTTATCACGCATGGCCATGCGGACCATGCGCGGGCGGGGCATGGCGCCGTCTGGGCGACGCCGGAGACGCTGGAGATCATGGCGATCCGCTATGGAGAAGGCTTCGCGGCGGAGCGGCGGAGCGATGCGAAGGGGGAGATCGGGGGCGTGCGCGTCTCCTTCCATCCGGCGGGGCATGTGCTCGGCTCGGCGCAGATCGCGGTGGAGGCGGGCGGGCTGCGCATCGTCGCGGCGGGGGATTACAAGCGGGCCTTTGACCCGACCTGCGCGGCGTTCGAGCCTGTGCCCTGCGACGTCTTCATCACGGAGGCGACGTTCGGCCTGCCGGTCTTCCGCCATCCGGACCCGATGGCGGAGATCGGGCGGTTGCTGGCCTCGCTGCGGGACTTTCCGGAGCGGGCGCATCTCGTTGGCGTCTATGCGCTTGGCAAGGCGCAGCGGCTGATCGCGCTCTTGCGGGCGGCGGGGTGGGAGCGGCCGGTCTATATCCACGGGGCGCTGCGGAAGCTCTGCGATTACTACGTCTGCCGCGGGATCGACCTTGGGCCGCTGGAGGACGCGACGGCGGAAAAGGGGGCGGCGGCGCGCTATGCCGGGGAGGTGGTGCTGGCGCCGCCCTCCGCCTTCGGCGCGACCTGGGCGCGGCGCTTCCCCGACCCGCTCTTCGCCTTCGCCTCCGGCTGGATGCAGGTGCGGGCGCGGGCGCGGCAGCGGGGGGCGGAGCTCGGCCTCGTCATCTCGGACCATTGCGACTGGGCGGGGCTGACGGAGACGATCCGGGAGATCGACCCCGGCGAGGTCTGGATCACGCACGGGCGGGAGGAGGCGCTGATGCGCTGGTGCGAGATCGAGGGGCGGGCGGCGCGGCCGCTGCATCTTGTCGGTTACGAGGACGAGCCCGAATGAGGGCCTTCGCGGCGCTCATGGACCGGCTCGCCTTCACGCCCGGGCGGAAGGAGAAGCTGCGGGCGATCCGCCTCCATCTCGACCGCACGCCGGACCCGTGCCGCGGCTGGGCGCTCGCGGCGCTGACCGGCGGGCTGGAGCTCCGGACCGTGACGCCTGCGCTCCTCCGGCGGCTGGCGGCGGAGCGGACGGACGAGGCGCTTTTCGCGCTGTCCTACGATTATGTCGGCGATCTGGCGGAGACCGTCTCGCTGATTTGGCCGGGAGAGGGGGATGGCGCGGAGCCGCCGCGGCTTTCGGACGTGGTGGAGAAGCTGCGGCGCGCAGGGCGGGCGGAGGCGCCGGCGCTCGTCTCCGGCCTTCTCGACCGGCTGGCGCCGCCCGAGCGCTATGCGCTGGTGAAGCTGGCGACGGGGGGCCTTCGCGTCGGCGTCTCGGCGCGGCTCGCCAAGCAGGCGGCGGCGGAATGGGGCGGGGTGGAGGCGGCGGAGATCGAGGAGCTCTGGCACGGGCTCGCGCCGCCCTATCCGGAGCTCTTCGCCTGGCTGACGGGCGGGGAGAAGCCGGCGGCGGCGGGGCGCGCGCCGTTCCGCCCGGTGATGCTGGCGACGCCCTTCGAGGCGCGGGACCGGGAGGCGGCGGAGCCTGCCGACTTCGCGGCGGAGTGGAAATGGGACGGAGTGCGGGTGCAGGCGGTTTCCGACCGGGGGGAAAGGCGGCTCTACACAAGGACGGGGGAGGACATTTCCCCCGCCTTCCCCGACCTTGTGGCGGCGATGGCTTTCGAGGGCGCGCTTGACGGCGAACTGCTTGTGCGTGCGGAAGGGGATGTGGGCGCCTTCAACGACCTCCAGCAGCGGTTGAACCGGAAGACGGCGCCGAAGGCGCTGATGGCGCGGCTGCCCGCCGTCCTCCGCGCCTATGACATCCTCCGCGCCGGGGCGGAGGACCTGCGGCCGTGCGGCTATGCGGAGCGGCGCGAGCGGCTCGGCGCCTTCGTCGCGGCGCTGGACCCGGAGCGGTTCGATCTTTCGCCCGAGATTCCCTTCGAAAGCTGGGAAGCGCTCGACACGCTCCGCTCCGCGCCGCCGCATCCCGCCATCGAGGGCGTGATGCTGAAGCGGCTTGAGAGCCCCTATCTCGCCGGGCGCCCGAAAGGCCCCTGGTTCAAGTGGAAGCGGGAGCCGCATCTGATCGACGCGGTGCTGATGTATGCGCAGCGCGGCCACGGCAAGCGAAGCTCCTTCTATTCCGACTATACGTTCGGCGTGTGGGACGGCGAGACGCTCGCCCCGGTCGGCAAGGCCTATTTCGGCTTCACCGATGAGGAGCTGAAGAAGATCGACCGCTTCGTGCGCGCGAACACGGTGGAGCGATTTGGCCCCGTCCGCTCGGTGCGGGCGGAGCCGGATTTCGGGCTGGTGCTGGAGGTGGCGTTCGAGGGGCTGGCCGCCTCCTCGCGCCACCGCTCCGGCGTCGCCATGCGCTTTCCGCGCATCGCGCGCCTCCGCTGGGACAAACCGCCGCGCGAGGCGGACCGGCTGGAGACGCTGAAGGCGATGATCGAAACGGCGGGGCCACGGACCTGATCCGGGGCCCCGCGGGGCTGACGCGCGCCATTCGTCGGGGCCCCGGCTCGAGGCCGGGGCCCGGCGCGTCAGGCGGCGAGCTTTTTCGCGATCTCGGCGACGTGGCGGCCCTGGAAGCGCGCGCCGTCCAGCTCGATCTTCGAGGGCTGGCGGGAACCGTCCCCGCCCGCGATGGTCGTCGCGCCATAGGGCGAGCCCCCGGCGATCTCGTCCAGCGTCATCTGCGCCGCGAAGGAATAGGGCAGGCCGACGACGACCATGCCGTGATGGAGGAGCGTGGTGTGGAAGTTGAGGATCGTCGATTCCTGCCCGCCATGCTGCGTCGCGGACGAGGTGAAGACGGAGCCGACCTTGCCGATCAGCTTGCCGCCGGCCCAGAGCCCGCCCGTCTGGTCGAGGAACTGCTTCATCTGGGCGGCCATGTTGCCGAAGCGGGTCGGCGTGCCGAAGATGATCGCGTCGTAGTCCGCAAGCTCCTTCGGGTCGGCGACGGGCGCGGCCTGGTCGAGCTTGAAGCCGTTGGCCTTCGCCACGTCCTCGGGAACCAGTTCGGCGACGCGCTTGACGGTCACCTCGGCGCCCGCGACCTCGCGCGCGCCCTCGGCGACGGCGTTGGCCATGGTCTCGATATGGCCGTAGGTAGAGTAGTAGACGACGAGAATCTTCGGCATTGAGCCCTCCTTCGTTGCGTTGGGCGAGAGATAGCTTCGCGCCTCCGCCGCGATAACAGGCGCGTGAACAGGAAGACCGTTTCCTGTTCGGAGACGATCAGCCGGCTTTCGCCGCCGTCGCCTCGATCTCGACGACGAATTCAGGCCGGGTGAACCCTGCTACGATGACCAGCGTCGAGGCCGGCGGCGGCTTCATCCCCGCCAGCCATTCGTCCCGCGCCTTCATGTAGCCGGCCATGTGCGCCCGGTCCGTCACGAAGGCGTTTAGGCGGATCACATCCTCCCGCCCCATGTCCGCCGCAGCGAGGATCGCCCCGATCTGCCGGAAGCAGAGCCGCGCCTGCGCCTCCGCGCCTTCGGGGATCGCGCCGCCGGGCTCGCTTCCGAGTTGCCCCGAGGTGACTAGGAGCCGCGCGCCCGGCGGCGCCTCGATCCCGTGGCTGTAATTCGCGAGTGGGGCGGGGATGGCGGGGGGCGAGATCGCGCGGTTCATCGCGCCAGCCTAGCGACAGGCTTACGGAAGGGAAGCCCGGTCCTTCGCAGCGCATGCGGCGCCGTGAAGAGCGGGATGCCGCGCCGCCAAGGTTTCGAGATCGGCGGCGTAGAGGGACGCGAGCCGGCGCGCCTCCGCCTCCGCAAAGGGGCGGAAGGGCGGACCCGCCGGAGCGGCGCGACGGAGCGCGCGGGCGCGCGCGCGGACGCGGTCCGGCTCGCTCGCGGCGAGCCGGTCAAGCTCTTCGGCGGCCGGCGCGGGAAGCGAGGGGCGGACGGTTTCGGGCGGCGCGAGCGTCGCGACGGCGCCGCCTGTCAGCCTCTGAAAGCGGTCGCGCCAGCCCTCCCGATAGCCTTCATAAGCCCAGAGGACCATCTGCGCGCCGGGGAAACGGCGCTCGATCCGGCTGACAAGCTCCGGCCAGCGCGCCCGCTCCGGGGCGACCCCCGCGGCGAAGGCCGCCCAGGGCGCGGCTGCGCGGTGCAGCAGAGTCTCGAGCCAGATCGCCGGCCAGAACGTCTCGTAGCTTCGAAGGGTGAGATGGACCTCGACCGGGCCGGGCCATTCCGCGAAGGGCGCGAGGCGGCGGGCGAGCGCCGGGTAGAGGCGACCGCCCCGGGCGACGGCCGCGAGGCGGCCGGGTAGATTTTCGTCGGAAATCACGATGCGCGCGGCGTCCGTCCTCGCGAGGCCGAGGAGCCATGCGCGCGCGCCGTCGGGCTCCGCGCCGAGCAGCCGCGTCGCCTCGCGCCGGATTTCCGTGAGCGGCGGAGCGAGCGCGCCGACGGCGGCGAGGGAGGCGGCGTTGAGGGAGAGCGCGGCCTGAAGATGGCTGGTGCCCGTCTTGTGGGCGCCGAGATGGAGCGCGAGGGTGGCTGGCGGCCGTTTCATCCAGCGAGCCTAGCCGGGTCGGCGGCGAAGGGAAGGTCTCTTGCCGTGTCACGAAAGCGTCACATCATAGTGAACGAATAGTTAAGGATCGCGGCGAGAACCGCGGCGTCTCGGGCTGTGTCGCCCGCCATGATTCCAACGTACGGGGCCCCTCCATGAACGCCTTCATCAACGAGTTTCACTACGACAATGACGGCGCCGACGCCGGCGAATTCATCGAGGTTGCGGGCCCGGCGGGGACGGACCTGACGGGCTGGACCATCGTTCTCTATAACGGCTCCAACGGGACAGTTTACGACACGATTACGCTTTCGGGCTCGATCCCGAACCTTTCCAACGGCTTCGGCGCGCTCGCGTTCCCCCGCGCGGGCATCCAGAACGGTTCTCCGGACGGGTTCGCGCTGGTGGACGATGCGGGGACGGTGATCGAGTTCCTTTCCTATGAGGGAACGTTCACGGCGGTCGGCGGCCCGGCGGACGGGATGACCTCCAGCGATGTCGGCGTCTCCGAAGCCGGCAACACACCCATCGGCTTCTCGCTCCAGCGGGCCGGGACGGGGACCGAGGCGGCGGACTTCACGTTCCAGCCTTCCCAGGCGGAGACGCCGGGCGCGGTGAACACCGGCCAGACCTTCGAGGCGCCGGGGACCTTCGACCTTCAGATCACGGAAATCTGGCCGGGCAACGAGCCGGGCGCGAACCTGACCGAGGACTGGTTCGAGGTGACGAATTTCGGAACCGTCGCCTGGACCATCGCGGACGGCGCGCTCTTCTTCGACGACGAGAGCGCGGCGGCGGGCGACGCCGACATCCTGATGGGCGTGACCGAGATCGCGCCGGGCGAGAGCGTCGTTTTCGTGGACGACGCCTCGGCGCAGGAATTCATCGACCTCTGGGGCGCGGTGATCGAACTCGGGCAGGTCGGCACCTACGCCGGCGCCGGGCTCGGGCAGGGCGGCGACGCGGTCGCGCTCTTCCTCGACGACGAGGGCGACGGGGTTGATGCGGGCGACCTGATCGACCTCGAAGCCTTCCCGAACGCCGAGGCGGCGGGCGGCGCGAGCTATGACGTGACGCTCGGCGCCTTTTCCGCGGATGGCGGCGCGGGCGACGGCGTGGTGACGACGGCGGCGAACGACGCCGGCCAGCCGGCGATTGGCAGCCCGACCAACGGCGCCGAGATCATCCGCGTCATTCCCGAATCCGTCTTCACCCTCGAAATCCTGCATGTGACGGACCAGGAGGCATCCTCCGGCGCCGTTTTCGATGCGCCGCGGCTCTCCGCCGTGATGAACGCGCTCGAGGCGCAGGACCTCGGGAATGACGGGATCGCGGACAACACGCTCCGCCTCTCCTCGGGCGACGCGATCCTGCCCGGGCTGTTCTTCCAGGCCTCCGCCGCCGTCTTTGGCGTCGCCGGCCTCGCGGACATGATCATCCAGAACGAGCTCGAATTCGACGCCATCGCCTTCGGCAACCACGAATTCGACTTCGGATCGGGCTTCATCGCCGACCTGATCGACGGGACGTTCGACCTCGACGGGGACGCGGCGACGCCGGAGACGCCGGCGAATTACAGCTTCGAGGGCGTTCCGGACTTCATGGGGACGGACTTCCCCTATCTCTCTTCCAACCTCGACTTCTCGACCGAGCCGAGCCTCGCGCCGCTCGAAGTTCCGGGCGGCGGCGCGCCGATGCCGAACACCGTCACCTCCTCCGTCGTTTTCGAAATGAGTGGGGAGCTGATCGGCGTCGTCGGCGCGACGACGCCGACGATCGACTTCATCTCGAGCCCCGGCCTCCTCGGCGTGCTGCCGGAGGATTTCGACTCCGCGCCGACGCCGGAACAGATTGACGCTCTCGCCGAGATCATCCAGGCCGAGGTTGACGCGCTCCTCGAAGCCAACCCGGCGATGAACAAGGTGATCCTGCTCGCGCACATGCAGCAGATCGCCATCGAGCAGGAGCTGGCGAAGCGGCTTACGGACGTCGACATCATCGTAGCCGGCGGCTCCAACACCCGCCTCCTCGACGAAACGGACCGGCTGCGCGACGGCGACACGGCGCAGGGCGTCTATCCGCTCGTCGAGACGAACGCCGGCGGGACGCAGACGCTGATCGTCAACACCGACGGCTCCTACAAATATGTCGGCCGCCTCGTCATCGACTTCGACGCCGAGGGCAACATCATCGCGGAGAGCTATGACGCGGAAATCTCCGGCGCCTATGCGACGGACGCAGAGGGCGTCGCGGCGCTCGGCGCCGAGGGGCTGATCGACCCGGAAATCCAGGCGGTGGCGGACCTGATCGGCGCGCAGATCGAGTTGACCGAGGGCAATGTCTTCGGCGTCTCCGACGTCTATCTCGCTGGCCTTCGCCCCGAAGTGCGGCAGCAGGAGACCAATCTCGGCAACCTGACCGCCGACGCCAATCTCTTCGAGGCGAAGAAGACGGACGCCTCGGTGCTCGTCTCCATCAAGAACGGCGGCGGCATCCGGGACGATATCGGGCAGATCATCGTCCCCGCCGGCGGGACGGAAGCCGTGCGCATCCCGAACGAGGAGATCCTCGACGGCGAAGGCAACGTGATCAAGCCGGAAGGCGGCATCAGCCAGAACGACATCATCGGCGCGCTCCGCTTCAACAACTCGCTCACCATCGTGACGCTGACGGGCGAGGAGCTGCGCGCGGTGCTGGAGCATGGCGTCGCGGCCTCGACCTATGACGAGAACGGCGGCGTGAACCAGCAGGGCCGGTTCCCGCAGGTGGCGGGCGTCTCCTTCTCCTTCGACCCTGACCTTCCGGCGGGCTCCCGCATCGTCAACGCCGCGATCCTCGGCGAGGATGGCGAGGTGGCGATCGAGCTGGTGCGGGATGGCGAGACCGTTTCCCCCGACACGCCGATCCGCGTCGTCACGCTGGGCTTCCTCGCCGATGGCGGCGACGGCTACCCGTTCCCCGAGGGCGGCGGCGCCGACCGCGTGAACCTCGCCGAGGCCGGCGTGCGGACCGGCGATGCGACCTTCGCGGATGACGGCACCGAGCAGGACGCCTTCGCCGAATTCCTCCTCGCCAACTTCGTCGAGACGCCCTTCGCGGAGGCGGACACGCCGCTGTCCGACGACACGCGCATCCAGAACCTCAATTTCCGGGCCGACGCGGTGTTCGGCGAGGTCGAGGACGCGGCGACGATCCTCATCACGGAGATCATGTACAACCCGCGCTCCGCCGAGGACGACTGGGAGTGGGTCGAGATCTTCAACTTCGGGACCGAGGCGATCGACCTTGCCGGCTTCGTGATCGATGACGGCAACAATGCGTTCCAAGGCTCGGCCAACATCGCCGCGGGGATGATCGAGGCGGGCGGCTCCGCCGTTCTCTACAACGCCGACGACGTGTCGGCGGCGGACTTCGCCGCGGCCTGGGGCCAGGGCCTCAACCTCGTCGCGGTGACGAACTGGAGCGCGATGGGGCTCAACAACAGCGGAGACACGGTCGCGATCTGGTCGAGCTTCGACGCCTATAGCGGCGACCAGACGACCTTCGCCAATGCCGTCGACAGCGTCACCTATGACGCCGGCGGCGCGCTCGGTTTCCCTTCCTCCGACGGGAACGGCTCGATCTATC
Organism: Alphaproteobacteria bacterium; assembly: GCA_030429105.1. Lineage (GTDB taxonomy): Bacteria > Pseudomonadota > Alphaproteobacteria > Rhodobacterales > Rhodobacteraceae > Pikeienuella. The sequence continues at coordinate 1,756 of JAUIDE010000062.1, read as the reverse complement.
TGGAGAATCTCTTCCTCGGCAACGACATCGGGGAAAACTGGTCGCTCTCTTCGGTCGGCGTCGAGACGCCGGTCGGGACGGGCCGGCTGGCTGCGGCCGAGGGCGGTAATTCCGGCTCCGACGTCGGTTCGCCGGGCGGCGACCCGGTCGTCCTCCCGGACGGCGCGCCGGACCCGCTCAACGAGCTTTCCATCGCGCTCGCCGGCACGATCACGCTCGGCGGCGCCGAGATCGTGGACTTCGACGCGGCGACGGGCCGGGCCTTCGTCACCTCGGGCGGCGGGCTCATCGTGGTGGACGCCTCCGACCTCTCGAACCTCACGGTCGAGACGACGCTGGCGGCGACCGATTTCGGCTTCGCGACGGATGACGTGACCTCGGTTTCCGTGAAGAACGGGATCGTCGCGGTCGCGTTGCCGGCGGCGGTCGTCACCGATAACGGGCAGGTGCTGTTCTTCGACGCGGCGACCCTTGAGCTTCTCGGCTCCGTCGATGTCGGCCCGCTGCCCGATGCGGTGAAGTTCAACGCCGTGGGGACGCATCTCGTCGTTTCGAACGAGGGCCAGTCAGCCGGGTCGGACAACGAGCCGGACGCGCTGCCGAACCCGGAGGGCTCGGTTTCTATCGTCGCGCTGAACCTCGAGGACCTTTCGGCCTCGGTCGTTACGACGCTCGGCTTCACGGACTCCTCCATTACGGCGGAGGCGCTGGAGGCGAAGGGCGTGCGGATCAACGAGACGGCCCCCTCCGTCGCCGCCGATATCGAGCCGGAATTCGCGACCATCGTCGGGAACACGGCCTACATCGCGCTGCAGGAGAACAACGCGGTCGCGGTGATCGAGGACATCACGAGCCCGACCGCCTTCACCATCGACTCGATCCTGCCGCTGGGGCTGAAGGACCACTCCGTCGTCAACCAGGGCCTCGACGCCTCCAACCAGGACGGCGCGATCAACATCGCCAATTACGACATCTTCGGCATCTTCCAGCCAGACGGGATGGACAGCTACGAGGTCGGCGGCGTCCGCTACTTCCTCACCGCGAACGAGGGCGACACCCGCGGCGTGGACGAGGCGCGCGGCGCGCAGCTGGTGGACGGGAACCTCGCCAACGGCGAGGTCGACCCGGATATCGGGGCCGAACTCCTCGCCCAGCTCGCAGACAACACGCAGCTCGGCCGGCTCCTCTTCTCCACGGTGGACGGGGATACGGACGGCGACGGCGACATCGACGTGCTGCACAGCTTCGGCGCCCGCTCCTTCTCGATCTTCGACGAGAACGGAACCCTCGTCTTCGACTCGGGCGACGATTTCGAGCAGATCACGGCGGTTCAGGTTCCCGGCAACTTCAACGGCAACCAGAACGCCTCCTCCTTCGACAGCCGGTCGGACGACAAGGGGCCGGAGCCGGAGGCGGTCGTCCTCGGGGAGATCGACGGCAAGACCTACGCCTTCATCGGGCTGGAGCGGGTCGGCGGCGTCATGGTCTATGACGTGACGGACCCGGCTGCGCCGGTCTTCGAGCAGTATCTCCAGACGCCGGGCGATTTCGGGCCGGAAGGGCTGCGGTTCATCACGGCGGAGGAGAGCCCGACGGGCAATCCGCTGCTCGCCATCTCCTCCGAGGTCTCCAACACGCTCAGCTTCTACGAGATCGACCTCGAGGAGGCGGAGATCACGCTCATCAGCGCGATCCAGGGCTCGTCCGCCGGGGTCACCCAGGTGGGCGTGGACGACCGGGCGGCGCTCGAGGAGCA
>JAUIDE010000061.1 GCA_030429105.1 Alphaproteobacteria bacterium | reverse complement strand
CGGAACCCACCGATGTGGCGCCAGTGCTCTTGATCCGCGCTCCTTCGAACACGGGTAAAAGCATCGACTGTACCGCTTGGTTGTGGCGTTCTTGGGCCCCTCGCTGAGCCTCAGGCAGAAACGTAATCTTGTCCATCTCATCGATCACGAGCACCGCCTGGATGGCAGTTCGCTCGGACGCAACCGTCCGCTGGGATGACAGCTGCTCGAGAAGCCTTGTTGCGAGCACGTCATGCGCGTGTCCCTGCCCTGCGGCAGCGAGTGTACCCTCCGCTGCAGTCGCCTTCTCCGCAGCCAGGGAAGCGAGCAAGGAACCGATCTGTTGGCCGCGGAAGCTGGTCGGCGCGAGCTCCGGCGCGTTGACGCTCAGAAACGGAAACCCAAGCAATTCCGCCAGGGCACGGCAGAACTCGGTCTTCCCGACGCCTGTCGGACCAGCGAACAGGTAGTTGCCGATGGGTTTTTCCGGCTCCCGCAGGCCCGCGCGCGCCAATTTGATGGCGGAGGAAAGCGCCTCAATCGCGGTATCCTGACCAAAGACCACCCGCTTGAGCGAGGTTTCGAGGTCTTTGAGCACAATCACATCATCCTTGGAGACGTTCTTGGGCGGGATGCGCGCGATCTTGGCGACGACGGCCTCTACCTCTTTGGTGCCGATGGTCTTGCGGCGTTTGGAGGCGACAACCAGATGTTGCGCCGCGCCGGCCTCGTCGATCACGTCGATCGCGCTATCGGGCAGCTTCCGGTCATTGATGTAGCGATGCGCAAGATCGACCGCGAGCTTCACCGCCTCGTTGGTGTAGCGAAGGTCGTGATGCTCCTCGAAATAGGGCTTGAGACCGCGGAGGATCTTCACCGCATCATCGACCGAGGGCTCGTTCACGTCGATCTTCTGGAACCGGCGGGAGAGCGCGCGATCCTTCTCGAAATGCTGGCGGAACTCCTTGTAGGTCGTGGAGCCCATGCAGCGGAGCGTGCCGGACTGAAGCGCGGGCTTCAGGAGGTTGGAGGCGTCCATCGCCCCTCCTGAGGTCGCGCCTGCGCCGATGACGGTGTGGATCTCGTCGATGAAGAGGATCGCGTCCGGATGCTCCTCGAGTTCCTTCACCACAGCCTTCAGTCGCTCCTCGAAATCGCCGCGATAGCGGGTTCCGGCGAGAAGGGCGCCCATGTCGAGGCTGAAGATCGTGGCGCCGGCCAGCACGTCCGGCGTCTCGCCCTCGACGATCTTCTTGGCGAGGCCCTCTGCGATGGCGGTCTTGCCCACGCCGGGGTCGCCGACGAGCAGCGGGTTGTTCTTCCGTCGGCGGCAGAGCACCTGGATGCAGCGCTCGACCTCCTCGGCCCGGCCGATCAGCGGATCAACGCGGCCCTGGCGCGACTTCGCATTGAGATCGACGCAGTATTTGCCCAACGCCGTCTCCTCCTGTTTGCCGCCCGATGACTCCTGCGTCTCCGCCTCCTCCGTCTGCTCGGCGCCGCGAACCGGCCGCGGCTCGCCATAGGCCGGATCTTTCGCGACGCCGTGGCTGATGTAATTCACCGCGTCGTAGCGCGTCATGTCCTGCTCCTGCAGGAAGAAGGCGGCGTGGCTCTCGCGTTCCGCGAAGATAGCGACCAGCACGTTGGCCCCCGTCACTTCCGAGCGACCGGAGGACTGGACGTGGATCGCAGCGCGCTGGATCACGCGCTGGAAGCCCGTGGTGGGCGCGGCCTCGGAACCCTCGATCTCGCTCACGAGCGTGTCGAGCTCCTCGTCCACGAACCGGATGAGCGACGCGCGCAGCGCCTCGAGGTCGACGCCGCAGGCGCGCATGACGGTGGAGGCTTCCGGCTCGTCCACGAGGCTGAGCAGGAGATGCTCAAGCGTCGCGAGCTCGTGGCGGCGCGCATTGGCGAGTGCGAGCGCCCTGTGGATAGCCTCTTCGAGCGATTTCGTGAAGGACGGCATGACAACTCCGTTCGTCGGCGATGCGGCGCCCGTATGACCCCGCGTCTGACGCCGATCTCACCATGATATCTCGGCCTTGTCAGCAGCCGATCAAGGGAGGATGGCGGAGAAGTGTGATTTATCCGTGAGCGGAGCCGCGGCGCCGAAGGAACAGGCGCCGGCGCCTACTCCTTTTCCATGGTGCACTGAAGCGGGTGCTGGTTCCGCCGCGCGTAATCCATGACCTGCGTTACCTTCGTCTCGGCGACCTCGAAGGAGAAGACGCCGACCACGGCGACGCCGCGCCGGTGCACGGTAAGCATCAGTTCCACCGCCTGCGCGTTCGTGAGGCCGAAGATCCGCTCCAGCACATGGACGACGAACTCCATCGGCGTGTAATCGTCATTCAGCAGCATGACCTTGTAGAGGGAGGGCCGCTGGGTCTTCGCCTTGGGTTTGGCGACGATCACCGTGTCTGTGCCCCGCCGGCCTCCGCCATTCCCGCCACGGTCGTCGCCGCCTTCCGCGGCGCGGATGATGGAGAGATGCGTCATGGTGCGGAACTCGGTCATCGGTTCTGCCGTCGGGTCGGTTGGTTGCATCGGGTGATGATATAATGGAACGGCCCGAATAGAAAAGGGGGCCGCGGCCCCCTTCTCCCTCATCCACGCTTAAGAAAACGTTAGGCGCGATAGGACTTCACGAGGTCCGCGGCGGCCACGGCGCGCGCGTTCATCGGCTCGGCGGCGTCTTTCGCGGCGGCCATGAACATCTCGTTGAACTTGGCGGCCTGCTTCATATAGCCGTCCAGCGCGGACTTGGCGTAGGCGGCCTGCTTCTCGACGAATTCCGGCATCGTCTTGATCGACGACATTTCCTTGGCGGCGGCGACGCCCTCTTCCATCGTCTTCTTCGAGAAGCTGACGAACTCGGCGTTCATCTCCTCGGCGGCCTTGGCGAAGATGTTGGAGGACTTCATCATCGCGTCCACCGTCTCCTGCCCGAAGGCGGCGACATCCTCGAAGGACTTCGCGAATTTCTCGAACTGGTCCGTCGCGGCCTTCTGGGCGTCAGCGGCGAGCGACTCGACCTTGGCGGCGGCGTCCTTGGCGGTGGCCATTGTCGGATCTCCTTCTTTGCGTCCGTAGGCGCTCACGGGGGGAGCGGGCGGCGCTGGTTGTTAACGGGATTGCGTATGATGGCTTTGTTGCACTGCGTCAAGTTCATTTTTGCGGCGCAGCAATGCCTCCGGTTGCAGGATTCCGCCCATACGTCGTGGTTAACGGGACGGAAATTAGTTTCTGTTTCCATAGGCTGGCCGTCGATGTTACCATGTTCCCGCAGCAGACGTGACGGCGGGCCGGGAAAAAGAGCATCGCCGCACGGAGACGGATACGGGCAAATGAGGGCGTCATGAGCGGTTTGCGCATGATGATCGCCGTTGTGGCGGTCGCAATGGGGGTTTCTTTCGCGATTCCGAGGGCTGAGGCGGCTCCCTACGCCGCCTTCGTGATGGACGCGAGGACAGGCGAAGTCCTCCACGAATCGGACGCGGACCGGCGGCTCCATCCCGCATCGCTCACCAAGATGATGACGCTCTACCTCACCTTCGAGGCGGTGAAGGCCGGGCGGCTGGGCCTCGATCAGCGGGTCACGATCTCCCGCCAAGTGGCGGCCAAGCCGGCTTCGAAGATGGGCTATCGCGCCGGGCAGAAGGTCCGCGTCCGCGACCTGATTCGCGCGGCCGCCATCAAGTCGGCCAACGATGCGGCGGCGGCGCTCGCAGAGGCGGTGGGCGGCTCCGAATCGGCGTTCGCGGACATGATGACGCGGCGCGCGCGCGAGCTCGGCATGGCGAATACCCGCTTCCTCAACGCCTCGGGCCTCACCCAGTCCGGCCAGTATTCCACGGCGCGGGACATGGCGATCCTCGGGCGGGCGCTCTTCTACGATCACCCGCAGTACTACAACCTCTTCAGCCGCGTCTCGACGCCGGCCTCTGGCCGCACGATCTACAACACCAACCGGCGCTTCCTGAACGCCTATCGCGGCGCCGACGGGATCAAGACCGGATACACCAGCGCCGCCGGCTTCAACCTCGTCGCCTCCGCCGAGCGCGGGCAGGAGCGAATCATCGCGGTCGTCTTCGGCGGCAAGTCCACCCCCTGGCGAAACCAGCGGGCGGCGGAGTTGCTCGATCTCGGCTTCGGCAAGGCGCCGTCGCGGGCCGACTACATTTCGACTGCAGCCCTAATCCGCCGCGTCGGCGCGGGCGGCGGAGAGACGCGCGTCGCCTCCGCCTCTACCGCCGCACGCGCTGTCGCCGCCGCGGCGCCGGAGGCCAGCCCGCCGCCGCCGGCTCGGCCCGGGGACGACGGGGCGGCGCCCGCCTCGCTCCTCGCGCAGGCGGGGGAGCTGCTGGTGCCCTCCGCGGCCGCCTCCGAGACGCCGCCGCAGGAATACACGCGCCTCTCGCCGCGTCGCAGCCCCTGGCCGCGGATCCGCCCGGGCTCCGAACTGGCGGTCGCGCCGGCGCCTATCCCCCGGGAGGAGGCCGTTTCGGACTGGTCGGTTCAGCTCGGCATCTTCGCCAAGGAAGAGACGGCGATCGCCGAACTCGCCTCCGCGGCGCTCGGCGTGCGCGGGCTCTCAGCCGCCGGCCGGGACGTGGACCGGTTCACCCTCTCCGGCAAGCCTGCCTGGCGGGCGCAGCTCACCGGATTCGACAGGCCCGGCGCCCTCGCCGCCTGCGCCGCGATCCAGGCGCAGGGCAGGGATTGCGTGCCGGTGGAGAGCGCCGGCCGCTGAGCGTCACTCGGCCGCGGGGGCGAGCTTGTCCTGCGTCTTCGTGTCGAAATCGGACGCGTCGTGCCGCTCATGAAGCTGGAGCGAGGGCTCGCCAAAGACGCGGTTGACCATCCGGCCGCGGAGGACGGCGGGCCGCGCGTCGATCTCCTTCGCCCAGCGCATGACATTCTCGTAGCTTGCGACGTCGAGGAACTCCGCCGCCGAGTAGAGCCGGCCGAGCACGAGCTGGCCGTACCAGGCCCAGATCGCCATGTCGGCGATGCTGTAATCCCCGCCCGTCATGAACCGGTTGTCCGCCAGTCGCCGGTCCAGCACGTCGAGCTGGCGCTTCGTCTCCATCGCGAAGCGGTTGATCGGATATTCCCATTTCTCGGGCGCATAGGCGTAGAAATGCCCGAAGCCGCCGCCGAGATAGGGTGCGCTTCCCATTTGCCAGAAAAGCCAGTTGAGGCATTCCGTCCGCGCCGAGCCGGCCGGGAGGAACTCGCCGAACTTCTCTGCGAGGTGAAGGAGGATCGAGCCCGATTCGAAGACCCGCACGGGCTCCGGCCCGGACCTGTCCAGCAGCGCGGGGATCTTTGAGTTGGGGTTGATCTCGACGAAGCCGGAGCCGAACTGATCCCCGTCCCCGATCTTGATGAGCCAGGCGTCATATTCCGCCCCCTTGTGTCCTAGGGCCAGAAGCTCCTCGAACATCACCGTGACCTTCACGCCGTTCGGCGTAGCCAGCGAATAGAGCTGGAACGGATGCTCGCCCACAGGCAGCGCCTTCTCATGCGTCGCGCCGGCGATAGGGCGGTTGATGCTGGCGAACTGGCCGCCGCTCGCCTGATCCCATGTCCAGACCTTCGGGGGGGTGTATGCGTCGCTCATCTCGATCTCCGGATTGCGGGTCGAGGGCAGACTTAAGCGATGGGGGCCTGCTTTGCGAGCGTCGTGCGTGATCTGACGAAGCCGTGATCAGACGGAGCCGCGCCCGACGCCGGTATAGGCGAAGCCTGCCGCCTGCGCCTCGTCGCGGCGGAAGATGTTGCGGAGGTCGACCAGAACGTCCCCCGCCATCCCCTCCCGAAGCCGTTCGAGATCGAGCCCGCGGAAGGCGTTCCATTCGGTGATGACGACCGCCGCCGCCGCTCCCGCAGCCGCCTCGTAGGCGTCCTCCGCCCAGTCCGCTCCGGGGAGCAGCGCCTCGCCCTCCCGCCGCCCTTCCGGGTCGACGATCACCACCTTCGCCCCCCGCCCGATCAGCGCGGGGACGATGGTAAGCGAGGGCGCGTCCCGCATGTCGTCCGTATCCGGCTTGAACGTGACGCCGAGCACCGCAATACGTTTCCCGGCGACGGAGCCGCCGCAGGCGTCGATCACCTTCTCCGCCATCTTGCGCTTCCGCGCCTCGTTCACTTCGATCACCGTCTCGACGATGCGGAGCGGGCTGTTCGCCTCCTGCCCGGTGCGGGTCAGCGCCAATGTGTCCTTCGGGAAACAGGAGCCGCCATAGCCGGGCCCGGCATGCAGGAATTTCGAGCCGATGCGCCCGTCGAGCCCGATGCCGCGGGCGACGGACTGGACGTCCGCCCCCGTCTTTTCGCAAAGGTCCGCGATCTCGTTGATGAAGGTGATCTTCGTGGCGAGGAAGGCATTGGCCGCATACTTGATCATCTCCGCGCTCTCCAGCGAGGTGAAGACCATGGAGGGCCCGCGGAGATTGAGCGGCCGGTAGAGCCGCTTCATCGCCTTGCGCGTCGCATCATCCTCGACGCCGACGACCACACGGTCGGGCCGCATGAAATCCTCGATCGCGGCGCCCTCCCGGAGGAATTCCGGGTTGGAGGCGACGGCGATGGCGAGATCGGGCCGCGCGGCGGCGACGCGGCGCTTCACCTCCCGGTTGGTGCCGACCGGGACGGTGGATTTCAGCACGATGACCGAAGGCCCGGTCAGCGCCGCCGCCACCGCCTCCGCCGCCGCGAAGACATAGGAAAGATCCGCATGGCCCTCTCCCCGGCGCGTCGGCGTGCCGACCGCGATGAACACGGCCTCCGCCCCCTTCACGGCGGCGGCGAGGTCGGTGGTGAAGGAGAGCCGCCCGGCGGCGACATTCTTCTCCATCATCGCCCCGAGGCCGGGTTCATAGATCGGCGTCTCGCCCCGGTTCAGCCGCGCGATCTTCGCCGCATCGAGATCGACGCAGACCACATCATGCCCGAAATCCGAGAAACAGACGCCGGAGACGAGCCCGACATATCCCGTTCCGATCATCGCCACGCGCATCGCCCGTCCCTCCCGTCAGATCGCCGCGCTCACCCCCGGGAGGGCGAGCGTCTTCAACAGATCCCGCACCTCCTGCCGCGCCGCGACATGGGAGAGGGACATCGAGCCCCCCGGCAGGTCAAGCAGCGTGAGGCCGTCCAGAAAAAGCTCGCGGAAGATCACCCGCTCCGAAAAGCCGGGCGCGAGACGGAACCCGATCCGCTTCGCCAGCTCCCCGAGAAGGCCGCCCACCTTCCGCTTGTTGTGCGCCTGAAGGTTTGACATCCGGTTGCGCGTCACGATCCAGTCGAGCGGCTTCAGCCCCGCCTCCGCCCGGATCTGCCGCGCCCGCCAGACCATTTCGGAATACACGGAAGGGCCGATCACCTTCTCCGTCAGCGGGTCGACGCGCGCGAGGAGGTCGAAATCGATAAGGCTGTCGTTCATCGGGGTGATGAGCGTGTCCGCGCTCGCATGGGCGAGCTGCGCGAAATAGGAATGGGAACCTGGGCAATCGATCAGGATGAAATCGGTCTCCGCCTGGAGCGATTCGAGAGCGCCGCCGAAGGCTTCGTCATCGGCCGCGCGGGCCTCGCGCCGGTCGTTCAGCTTCGAGGCCGAAATGTCCCTCCGGAGCGGGAGCGCGAGCGCCTCCCCCGTCTTGCCGGCCCGGGCGGCACGGTTGTCCAAATAGCGGAAGAAACTCTGCTGCCGGAGGTCGAGATCCATCGCGCCAACGCGCTTGCCCTGCCGGGCGAGCGCGGCGAAAAGATGCATCGCGGTCGTCGACTTGCCTGAGCCGCCCTTCTCGTTGCCGAGCACGATGACATGGGCGCGGGGCATGGGGCGATCCGAAGACGGCGGGAAAGGCGGAAAGGGCCGCTCGCGCGGCCCGGATCAGAAGCCGAAGCCCTCGAACTTCTTCTTGAACTTCGAGACGCGGCCGCCCGTGTCCATCAGCCGCTGGCCGCCGCCCGTCCAGGCCGGATGGACGGAGGGGTCGATGTCGAGCGTCATCACGTCGCCCTCCTTGCCGTAGGTGGAGCGCATCTTCACGACGTCGCCGTTCAGCAGCTTCACGTCGATGAAGTGGTAGTCGGGATGGATGTCTTTCTTCATATCGTCGATCCTGGTTCTGGGCGCGGATTGCCGACCCGCGCCGCCACGGAAGCGCGCCGTATAGAGGAAGAGGCGGAGCCCGGCAAGCCTCCGCTGGCGCCGCCGCCTCGCCCTCACAGCTGCCCTGGAACCCGCCTCAACTCGAAATCGAAGCAGAGCTTTCGCGCGCGCTCCGCCAGCATCGCGCGCTCGTTCGCCACGCGCTCGGGCGGCAGGGCAGCGCAGGCCTCCCGCCGCACCATCGGCCCGAAGAGGCAAAGCCGGTTCGCCTCGATCCGCCACTCGACGTTCGCGAAGCCCTCGATATACGACGCGGTCGCCTTCCCGCCCGACTCGAACTTCATGTCGAAGGGCGTGCCGAAGGCGGTGAAATAGCATTGCTCGCCGACCAGAGCCGCCGTCCGTTCGCGGTCGAGCGCGCCTTCCCCGGACGCGGCGACCGGGTTGTCGGGGGTCGCCGGGCCGGCTGCGGATGCCCTCTCCGAAAGGACCCGGACCTGACCTGCAGTCAGGAACCCGGTCTCCGCCTCACCCGCGCGGCGCTGCCACGCTCTGATCGCGCGGCGAGTGCCGGGGCCGAAGAGGCCGTCTATGGAGCCGTTATAGAACCCGTCCGCTCGCAGCCCCATCTGGACGCGGCGGCGCTCCGCCGGGCCGAGCCCCAGCGCACGTTCGGCCTGCTCGGCTCCGGATACGGGCGCGGGCTCCACGGCGGGCGCGGACGCCGGCGCGGGATCGGCGTATTTGAGGCAGGTGCCGGCGAGTTCCTCGACGCATACGCGCTGCGCCTCCGCCGCCGAAGCCGCAAGACAGATCGCGGCGAGGATTGGCAGGATTATGCGCATGGGAATCCCTCTTCCTCCGCTCATCCTCCGTTTACTATAGCGCGACCGCGGCGAAGAAGTAGAGGCGACTTCAGGCCGCCGCGCGCTCGACGATCTCGTGTTGACGGAGCGCATGTTCGGATAGCCGGCGCGCACTTCCGCCGTAAACCGACTGGTGAGGGCTCGCGAAGAGGCGCAGGTCGTCGTGGGCCACGCCAGCCGGGCGAATCGCGCGAACTCTTCCGCGCGAAGCTGACAGTCGTCATCGTTCATTCCTTGCTGTCTGCTAGGCTCTCGAAGCACGAGAGCCTGTAGACCGGAATCCCGGGCCCGGGGTGCGAGCACGAGACCGACCCTGCTTCAACAGCGTCGATAGAAGTCGACGCCGAAAGCATCCGCAAGGAACTCACGATGCGGCCGGAGATCAGCTTCGAGATGACGAATGAGGTAGGCGGGCGCCTCGACCCGTTTCGAGCCGTTGAAGCGCTCTTCCGCCAACGGATATTCGGCCCGCTCCGCGACGCCAAGGAACCGCTCGACCGCTGCGAGCACCTCGCCAGGCCTTGTCCGGATATCCCCGAACGGGAGAAAGAGGATCCGGTCACGCCCGAATAGTCTCATCCATCTGGGAACGAACTCGCGGTAATCGCCGCCGACATACATTCGATTCTCGATGAAGGCGCGCGTATAGGCTTCGATCGCGCGCTCGGCGTCCGGCAGATCAACCATCTTCTGCGCGCGCATCCGCCATTGGGAGACGGCGCGGGAGACAGGCTCGCGAATGAGATAGATGATCTTCGCCTCAGGGGCGAAGCGTTTGATCCGCTCCACCCCGTCGTCAGGGAGCGTCGAATAGCGCGGCGTATAGTCGCCGGCGACCTTGCCCCTCGGTTTGGCCTCGAACACGAGGCTGTACCAACTCTCGGACAGGATTTCGGGGTCGCCCGCGATCAGCTTCCGGCAGATTGCGGCGAGCGCCGGCTTTTCTCGCCGCACGGCGCTTTCGAGCTGTTCCTCCAGCTTCGCCCGGTGATGCCCCTGCCAGAGCCGGAGCGCTCTCGGATTCTCCAGAGAGTCGAAATAGTGGATTTCCTTGATGAACGGCTTCCAAGTCTGAGGATGCCGGTTCATGTTCTTGAAGAGCCACGTTGTCCCGGCCTTCTGTGCGCCTATGCAGAGAAAGTCCGGCGCGCCCATCACACTCCACTCCGATGCGAGACGCCCGGTTCTAGTCGGGGGAGCCGTCGTGTCAACCTCGGGCGACCCCGACCCGATCAGACCGCGATCTGGTGATAGATCTCGAAATCGCGCGCATACGCCTCGCGAACGCGCGCGATCACGCCTTCCGAATGCGCCGTCTCCTCTGGCCAGCGGCGCGAGGCGTTGAGCCTCGGAAGTTCGACGGAGACCTCAAGCCGTTCGCAAATGTAGTCGCAACAGGCTGCAATGTTCTCGTAGCGATAGATGCGGTCGATCCCTAGCGCGCCCTTTGCGTCCGACACGAAGCGGGATTGGCGGCCGGTATGTGTCGCCGGCCCGGAGCCGGCGAGGTTGCCTTCCAGAAACGCCTCGAAACTCAGCCCCTTCGTCGACGTCCCCTTCGCCTCCGCTTCGGGTCGCATGCGGTAGCGCCACCAGCTCCCCAACCAGTCCAGCGGTTCGCGGAAGAGGCATACGGTTTCGAAGGGCTCCGAGCTGAAGGTGGCGAGATAGGGGCGGATGAACTTCTGATATTTGACGAAGGGCGTGTGCTTCATCTGCTCGGGGCCCTTGAACGCCGCTCCGAAATGCGGCGCGAGCGAAGAGACGAGCGCGATCGATCCGCATTTCGGCATCGAGAAAACGACAAGCCGCTTGTCGACCGAGATCAGCATCCGCACTCCCCTCGCGCCGCCGGGCGGCACGGTATAGACAACGCGTTTCGCATGTAAAGGAAACCGCCGATGACCGAAATCGCCTCGCTGGATGCGCTGGGCGCGCTCCGCGCGCATCTCCGCCGGATCGCCGCGCTGGAACAGGTCGCGGGTCTTCTCTCCTGGGATCAGGAGGCGATGATGCCGGCCAAGGGCGCGGCGCAGCGGGCCGAGCAGGCCGGGGCGATGGCGGCGACGATCCATGCGCTTTCCGCCGATCCGCGCATGGGCGGATGGATCGCCGCGCTCGAGGGCGGGTCGCTTGCGCCAGACGAAGCGGCGGACCTTCGCGCCGCGCGGCGGCGGCATCGCGCCGCCACGCGGCTGCCGGAGCGGCTTGCCGAGGCGCTGGCGCGGGAGACGGCGGCGGCGCACGAGGTCTGGGCCGCGGCGCGGGAGGCGCGGGACTTCGCCGCGTTCGCCCCAGCGCTCGAACGGATCGTTTCGCTGAAGCGGGAGCAGGCGGCCTGCCTCGCGGAGGGCGAGGGCGCGGATGCGCTCTACGACGCGCTCCTCGACCAGTTCGAGCCGGGCGCGACCGTCGCCGAGGTCGCCCCGCTGCTCGAAGGGCTCCGCCCTCGCCTCTCCGCGCTCCGCGCTGCGATCGCGGAAAAGCCGGCGCCGGCGCCGCTTTCCGGCGTCTTTCCACAGGAGGCGCAGCTTGATCTGGCGCGGAACGTCGCCCGCCGGCTCGGCTACGATTTCGAGGCGGGGCGGATCGACCTTGTCGTTCACCCGTTCTGCTCCGGCGTCGGCGGCGACGTGCGCATCACCACGCGGACGGACGAGGCGGACCCGTTCAACTGCCTCTATTCGACCATCCACGAGGTCGGCCACGCGCTCTATGCGCAGGGCGCGCCGGACCCGTTCCTGCCCCATGCCGATTATTGCTCGATGGGCGTGCATGAGAGCCAGTCCCGCTTCTGGGAGAACCAGATAGGCCGCTCCCGCCCGTTCGCAGAGTGGCTTTTCCCTGTAATGCGCAAGGTCTTCGGCGAATTCGGGATCGACGGGCCGGAAGCGCTCCACGCCGCCGCGAACCGGGTGGAGACCGGCTTCATCCGGACGGAGGCGGATGAGGTGCATTACAACCTCCACATCCTCCTCCGGTTCGAGCTGGAGCGGGAGCTTATCTCCGGCGCGCTCCCCGTCGCCGCGCTGGAATCTGAGTGGAACGCGCGGTTCTTGCGCGACTTCGGGCGCGAGGTTCCCCATGCCGGGCTCGGCGTGCTGCAGGACGTGCACTGGTCCGCGGGGCTCTTCGGCTACTTCCCGACCTATGCGCTCGGCAACATCTACGCCGCCTGCCTCGACGCCGCGATGGCGCGGGACCTGCCCGGGCAGGAGACGATGATCGCGCAGGCGGAGACCGGCCCGATCCTCGCCTGGCTGCGCGACCGCATCCATGCAAAGGGCGCGCTCCTCCCCGCCCCCGCGCTCATCGAGGAGGCGACGGGGGCGCCGCCCTCCGCCGCGCCGCTGCTCGACCATCTCGAAGCGAAGTTCGGGGCCCTCTATGGGCTCTGAGGAGGAGCGGATCGTGGCGCTGGAGACGGCGCTCGCCCATGCCGAGGCCGAGATCGCCGACATAGCGGAGACGGCGCGCGCGCACTGGGCGGAGATCGAGGCGCTGAAGGCGGAGCTCGGGCGGCTCACCCGCTCGCTCGAGGCGATGCTGGAGGATCAGGGCGACGCGCCCCCGGCGGACGCGAAGCCGCCGCACTACTGAGCGGCAAAATGCGGCTCCGCCCGCAAGGCCTGCGCGAAAAACGCGAGACAGGCGGCGACGCGCGGGGAAACCGCAAGGTCGGGATGCGCGGCGACCCAAAGCCGGGTTTCCACATGCTCCGGAAATCCGGGCGCAGGGTTCAGCCCTTCGGCGACGACATCCGGCAGCATGGCGAGGCCGAGGCCGGAGCGGGCGAGCGCGGCGAGGCTTACGAAACTGTCCGCCCGCGCGACGATCGCCTCGGCGGGCAGAGCCTGCTGCCAGCCATGCGCCGGCGAGCGGGAGAGAAGGGCGGACACGCCGAGCCAGCGATGCGCGGAGGGGTCGCGGGACGGGTTCTGATCGAGATAGGCCTTCGCGCCGAAGACGCGCATCCGCATCGTCCCCGCTGGTTCGGAAACGAGGCCCTCCGGCGCCGCGCCAGCGGGCCGGATCGTGAGTTCCGCATCGAGCCGTGCGAGGTCGATCCGCGCATTGGTGGCGATGAGTTCGACGCGCATCGCCGGATGGAGCGCGCGGAACCGCGCGAGGATGCGGGGGAGGATCGTGAAGGCCAGCGAGTCGGTCGTGGTGAGCCGGAGTTGCCCGGTCAGCGCGTCGCCTGTCGCGCCGAAGCCGGCCGCCGCGCGCTCGAATCCGCCGACCGCCGCCTCAACCGCCTTGAGCCGCTCGATAAGCGGCGCAGCCCCCTCCGCCACAACGGCGCCCCGCGCGCTCCGCTCGAAGAGCCGGACGCCTCGCGCCCGCTCGAAGGCGTCCACGCGGCGGAGGATGGTCGCATGATTCAGGCCAAGCGCCTTCGCCGCCGCGTTCACCGAGCCCGCCTCCGCCACGGCGAGAACGATGCGCAGGTCATCCCAGGTCGAGTTGTGCGCCATCGCACAGGTTCCTCCCGTTTTTTGGAGAGTTCTAGCATGATTGCGCACAATGTATCCTGCATCCCACGCAAGAGGATCGGCCCGTGAGGCCCCCAGCAGGAGACGACCCAGATGACTGGCAAGACGACCGGAAAGATCGTGAAGCTCGGCCTCGCGGCCCTTGTCGCCTTCTCCGCCGGCGCCGCCGCGGCGCAGGACATGGACCGCGCGGTGAAGGCGCGGAAATCGCTGATGACGCTCTACGCCCATTACCTCGGCACGCTCGGCGGCATGGCGAAGGGCGAGATCGCCTACGATTCCGCGAAGGCGGCCTCCGCCGCCGCCTCGCTCGCCGCGCTCTCGACGGCGGACCAGTCCGCCATGTGGCCGCAGGGATCCGACAACGCCAGCCTCGGGATGGACAAGACCGAGGCGTTGCCGGTGATCTGGACGACCTATCCAGCCATCGCGGAAAAGGGCAAGGCGATGGCTGAGGCCGCGGCGAACCTCTCCGCCGTCGCCGGGAACGACCTCGCCGCGCTGCAGGGCGCGATGGGCCCGGTCGGCGCCTCCTGCGGCGGGTGCCATAAGGAGTTCCGTCAGCCGAAGGGCTGACGCGCGTGCGGAGGGCGCTCCTGCTACTCGCCGTCCTCGGCCTCGCGGGGATCGGGGGCGGCCTTGCGCTGACCGCGCCGGACCGGGTGGACCCGGCGCGGCTTGCCGGGCTGACAGGGGACGCGGCGAGGGGGGAGGCCGTGTTCCGCATCGCCGGCTGCGCCTCCTGCCACGCCGCGCCGGGCGCCGACGGGGAAGCGCGGCTCGTGCTCGCCGGCGGCCTCGCCTTCGAGACGGATTTCGGAACTTTCCGCGCGCCGAACGTCTCCCCATCGCCGAAGGGGATCGGCGGCTGGTCTGTCGAAGACCTCGCGAACGCGATGCTGGCGGGCGTCTCGCCAGACGGCGCGCACTATTACCCGGCCTTCCCCTACGGCTCCTACGCGAAGATGGAGCCGCAGGAGATCGCGGACCTCCACGCCTACATGATGACGCTCCCGCCCTCGGACGCTGAGAGCCCGCCGCACGAACTCGGTTTCCCGTTCTCGATCCGCCGGGGGATCGGGCTCTGGAAACTGCTCTACCTCTCGCCGGAGCCCGTGATCGCTGTGGAGGGAGAGACGCTTCTTCGCGGTCGCTATCTGGTGGAAGGCCCCGCCCATTGCGGCGAGTGCCACACGGCGCGAAACGCGCTCGGCGGGCCGGACCTTTCCCGCTGGCTCGCCGGCGGCCCGAACCCGGATGGCAAGGGCCGCATCCCCAACCTCACCCCGCACGAGACCGGCCTGACATGGAGCGCGGCCGACATCGCGGAATATCTGAGATCCGGCTTCACTCCGGAATACGACGTTGCGGGCGGCTCGATGGCCGATGTGGTTAAGAACACCGCCACACTTTCCGACGCAGACCGCGCGGCAATCGCCGCCTATCTGAAGGCGCTTCCCCCCCATCCGACCGAACGGTGAGCCCGGCGCTCCGCGCGGGGCTGACCCGCGTTTCGCGCTCTGGCCACCACCGCCTCCGCCTGCTCTAAGGAGAGAGGGAGCGAAACGGGGACTGAATGGCCCGCAAGGAACGTATCGACGCCGTCGGCGGCGCCTTTCTCGTCGGCTTTTCGGCGCTGCTAGGGCTCAACCAGGTGCTGGTGAAACTGGTGAACGCCGGCTTTGCGCCCGCCTTCCAGGCCGGGCTCCGCTCCGCCCTCGCCTTCCTGCCGGTGCTGATCTTCGCGCTGCTGATGCGGAAACGACTGTCCTTGCGCGACGGGAGCTTCCGACCGGGCGTGATCTGCGGGCTTCTTTTCTCGGTCGAGTTCGTGCTGCTCTTCATGGCGCTGGATTTCACCACCGTCTCCCGCGCCTCGATCTTCTTCTACACGATGCCTGTCTGGGTCACGCTCGGCGCGCATTTCCTCATTCCGGGGGAAGGGATGACGAAGGCGAAGGCGCTCGGCCTGGTCCTCGCCGTCTCGGGCGTCGCGCTCGCGCTCTCGGGGAACGCCGCGCCGGCGACGGAATGGGCTCTGGTGGGGGACCTGATGTGCCTCCTCGCCGCGCTCTGCTGGGCGGCGATCGCGCTGATGGCGCGGACAACGGCCTTCTCGAAGGCGATTCCGGAGATGCAGCTCCTCTACCAGCTCGCCGTCTCCGCCCCGGCGATGATCGCCTTCGCGGTCCTGACAGGGGACACGGTGCGGGAGCCGACGGAGGCGCATCTCGCCATCCTTCTGTTCCAGTCCTTCGTCGTGGTCGGCATGGGCTTCCTGACCTGGTTCTGGGTGCTCTCTGTCTATCCCGCCTCGGACATGGCGAGTTTCGGCTTCCTTGCGCCTGTCTTTGGCGTCTTCTTCGGCTGGCTCGTCTTCGACGACGCGCTCACGCCGCAGCTGGTCGCGGCGCTAGCGCTCGTCGGGCTCGGCATCGTCCTCGTGAACCGGAAGCCGAAACGCGGCCTCACGCGCTCCTGATCCGCCAGAGCCTGCCGAAAGGGTCCATCACGCGCCCCTCCCGGGCGCCGCAGGGGGCGCGATGCGCCCGCTCCACGATGCGCCCGCCGCGCGTCGCGCCGCGCGCGATGCAGACGTCGACATCGCGCACGAGGGCGTCGTACTGCGGCTCGGCGTCCGCGCCTGCGACGACGCGATAGCGGCGCGAACCGATCCGCATGGAGCGGCCGCCGTTCTCTTCACCCGCAAGCATCTCCGCATGGAAGACGGAGGCGTACCAGGCGCAGGCGGTCTCGACATCGGGGGTGCGGACAGTCTCGAATTCCTCGGTCATCGAATGCTCCTTCATGGTCAATGCCTGAAAGAATACCGCAGGCGAGGCTCGCCGAAAAGGAGAATCGAGGCGCCGCCGCCCCGCCTTGCGCGCCCGGCCGCAATCCCTATAAACCGGTGCGATCCCGCCGGCCGCGCCCGGAAGGATCGAGAAACCGATCCTGCCGGGGGCCTTCATGCCGAAACGCGCCGACATCGACAGCGTGCTCATCATCGGCGCGGGCCCCATCGTTATCGGCCAGGCCTGCGAGTTCGACTATTCCGGCGCACAGGCCTGCAAGGCGCTGCGGGAGGAGGGCTACCGCGTCGTTCTCGTCAACTCGAACCCGGCCACGATCATGACCGATCCGGGTCTCGCCGATGCGACCTATGTCGAGCCGATCACGCCCGAAGTGGTCGAGCGGATCATCGTGCAGGAACAAGCCCGCCATCCCGGTGAGAAGATGGTGATCCTGCCCACGATGGGCGGCCAGACCGGGCTCAACACCGCGATGAAGCTGGCGGAATCCGGCGCGCTGGACCGGCTCGGCATCGAGCTGATCGGCGCTAAGAAGGAAGCCATCGATATGGCGGAAGACCGCAAGCTCTTCCGCGAGGCGATGGACCGGATCGGGCTCGAAAACCCTAAGGCGGTGATCGCGGAAAGCATGGCCGAATGCGTCGCCGCGCTGGAGACGGTCGGCCTCCCCGCCATCATTCGCCCAGCCTACACGCTCGGCGGCACGGGCGGCGGCGTCGCCTACAACAGGGAAGATTTCCTCCGCATCTGCGAGAGCGGGCTGGACGCCTCCCCGGTGAGCCAGATCCTGATCGACGAGTCGCTCCTCGGCTGGAAGGAGTTCGAGATGGAGGTGGTCCGCGACAAGGCGGACAACGCCATCATCGTCTGCTCCATCGAGAACGTGGACCCGATGGGCGTCCATACCGGGGACAGCATCACCGTCGCCCCGGCGCTGACGCTGACCGACAAGGAATACCAGATGCTCCGCTCAGCCTCGATCGCGGTGCTGCGGGAGATCGGGGTAGAGACGGGCGGCTCCAACGTGCAGTTCGCGATCAATCCGGAGGACGGACGGATCGTAGTGATCGAGATGAACCCGCGCGTCTCCCGCTCCTCAGCTCTCGCCTCGAAGGCGACAGGTTTTCCCATCGCGAAGATCGCCGCGAAGCTCGCCGTCGGTTACACGCTCGACGAGCTCGACAACGACATCACCGGCGTCACCCCGGCGAGCTTCGAGCCGACAATCGATTATGTCGTGACGAAGATTCCCCGCTTCGCCTTCGAGAAGTTCCCGGGCGCGAAGCCCGAGCTGACGACCGCGATGAAGTCGGTCGGCGAGGTCATGGCCATCGGCCGCGGCTTCCACGAAAGCCTCCAGAAGGCGCTCTCCTCGATGGAGACAGGGTTGAGCGGGCTGGACGAGATCGCCATTCCCGGCCTCGACGAGGCGGGCGGGGGGGAGGAGCGGCGCGCGGCGCTGATGGCCGCCCTCTCCCGCGCGACGCCGGACCGCATCCGCGTCATCGCGCAGGCGATGCGGGAGGGTTTGCCGCAGGACGACATCCGCGCCGCCACCGCCTTTGACCCCTGGTTCCTCGACCGGATAGGGGAGATCGTCGCGGAGGAGGCGCGCATCCGCGAAGCGGGCCTGCCCGGAGACGTGGAAGGCATGCGCGAACTGAAGATGATGGGCTTCTCCGACGCCCGCCTCGCCATGCTCACCGGCATGGACGAGGCGGAGGTCCGCCGCCGCCGGCTCGCGCTCGGGATCAGGGCCGTCTTCAAGCGGATCGACACCTGCGCCGCGGAGTTCGAGGCGCAGACGCCCTACATGTATTCGACCTACGAGGCCGACGCGATGGGCAAGGTCGAATGCGAGGCGCGGCCGAGCGCGCGGAAGAAGGTCGTCATCCTCGGCGGCGGGCCGAACCGGATCGGCCAGGGCATCGAGTTCGACTATTGCTGCTGCCACGCCTGCTATGCGCTGACAGAGGCGGGCTACGAGACCATCATGGTCAACTGCAACCCGGAGACCGTCTCGACCGACTACGACACGTCGGACCGGCTCTATTTCGAGCCGCTGACCATCGAGCATGTGCTCGAAATCCTCCGCGTCGAGCAGGAGAAGGGAGAGCTGCACGGTGTGATCGTGCAGTTCGGCGGCCAGACGCCGCTGAAGCTCGCCAACGCGCTGGAGGCGGCGGGCATACCGATCCTCGGCACGACGCCGGACGCGATCGACCTCGCGGAGGACCGGGAGCGCTTCCAGAAGCTCCTCACCAGGCTCGGCCTTCGCCAGCCGCCGAACGGCGTGGCGCGGAGCCGCGACGAGGCCTTCGCCGTAGCCAAGGACATCGGCTATCCGGTGGTGATCCGCCCCTCCTACGTCCTCGGCGGGCGGGCGATGGAGATCGTGCGCTCGGACGCCGAGCTGGACCGCTACATCCGCGAGGCCGTGGTCGTTTCGGGCGCGAGCCCGGTGCTGATCGACGGCTATCTCTCCGGCGCGGTCGAGGTCGATGTCGATGCGCTCTCGGACGGGCGAGAGGTGCATGTCGCCGGCGTCATGGAGCATATCGAGGAGGCCGGCGTGCATTCTGGGGACAGCGCCTGCGCTCTTCCGCCCTACACGCTCTCTGCCGCGACCATCGTGGAGCTGAAGCGCCAGACCGGAGAGATGGCCCGCGCGCTTGGCGTCGTCGGCCTGATGAACGTGCAGTTCGCGATCCGGGAGGGTGAGATCTTCGTTCTGGAGGTCAACCCCCGCGCCTCCCGCACTGTGCCCTTCGTGGCGAAGGCGGTGGGCGCGCCCATCGCCGCCATCGCCGCGCGGGTGATGGCGGGCGAGCCGCTCTCCGCCTTCGCGTTGCCGGGCGCCGCGCCCGGCCATGTCGCGGTGAAGGAGGCGGTGCTGCCCTTCGCGCGCTTCCCCGGCGTCGACACGCTCCTCGGCCCGGAGATGCGCTCCACCGGCGAGGTGATGGGAATCGACAAGAGTTTCCCCCGCGCTTTCCTGAAGAGCCAGCTCGCAGCCGGAGTTGCGCTCCCCGAGGGCGGGCGCGTCTTCGTCTCGGTGAAGGATGCGGACAAGGCCGTGGCGCTGGAAGCCGCGCGCCTCCTCGCCGGGCTCGGCTTCGAAATCGTGGCGACCTCCGGCACCGCCGCGCATCTCACCGCCAACGGGGTCGAGGCCGCGACGGTGAAGAAGGTCTATGAGGGCCGGCCGAACATCGTGGACATGATGAAGGACGGCCAGATCGCCCTCGTCTTCAACACGACCGACCTGCCACAATCGGTGAAGGACAGCGCGAGCCTCCGCGCAACCGCCCTCGCCATGCGGACGCCCTACTACACCACCGCGGCCGGCGCGCTGGCCGCCGCCCGCGCCATCGCGAGCCGAAGCGAGGGGCCGCTCGGGGTCGAGACGCTGCAAGCCTACGGGCGCGCATGAGCGGGCCGGAGCGCGTCTACGCCGTCGGCGACGTGCACGGCCAGCTCGCGCTCCTCAACGCGGCGCATGAGGCGATCGAGGCCGATCTCGCGGCCTCGCCTGTCTCCGCCCATGTCGTCGTCCATATCGGGGACTTCGTGGACCGGGGGCCGGAAAGCGCAGGGGTGATCGGGCTCCTCCTCCGCGGCGAAGAGGAGGGGCGGCCCTGGATCAACCTCCTCGGCAATCATGACCGGATGTTCCTCCGCTATCTCGCTGCGCCGGGCGGGCGCGATTCGAAGCTCAGGAGCGAATACTGGTGGCTGCATGAGCGCATCGGCGGGGCGGACACGCTCCGCTCCTACGGGCTCTCCGTGCCCGAGGGAGCCTCGGAGGCGCGCGGCGCGGCGCTGCACCGGGAGGCGCGGCTCGCCGTTCCGGCGATGCATTTCGCCTTCCTCGCCGGGCTCCGCCGCTTCTGGCGCTGGCGCGGCTGGTTCTTCGCCCATGCCGGGGTGAAGCCGGGCGTCCCCCTCGCCGATCAGGCGGAGGACGATCTCATCTGGATCCGCGACGAGTTCCTGAACAGCCACGCCGATCACGGCGCCGTCATCGTCCACGGCCATACGCCGGTGGATCGGGTGGAGGATCATGGCGTCCGCATCGCCATCGACACCGGCGCGGGCTATGGCGGCCCGCTCGCCTGCTTGGCGCTTGAGGCGGACGGGGCGGCGCGCGTGCTCGGCGGGCCGCGCCTGCGCTGAGCCGCTTGCAGGCATATGACGGTTCTGTTTCAGTTCGATGATGCGGCGAGGGGCCGCGCCGGAGACAGACGCCGTGCCCGCCGACGAGATCGACTCGCTCCCGCTCGACCGCAACCTCGCCTCGCAGGAGGGGATCAGCACAGACCAGATGACCCGCGTGCGGCTGGCCTATCTCCAGGGCCAGAACGCGACGCTCGTCCAGCAGACCCAGTTCGCCGACGCGAAGGCCGGCGCGTTGCTCGCCATGATCGGCCTTATCGCGACGCGCGGCCCCGGGGCAGCCTTCGATCCGACCCAGGTGACGGCGGAGGGCCTCGCGCTCGTCCTGCTTCACGCCTCCGGGCTTCTCGCCTGCCTGATCGTCCTCATTCCCCGCTATGTCGGGAAGGAAGCGAGGCTCCGTCTCGCCATTCGGGAGCGGTATTCCTGGCCTGCGCTGGCTTCCTATGGCGGAAGCGACGGCTATGCGGATTTCGCGAGAACGGCGCAGGTCAGCCAGTTGATCGTCTCTCTGGCCCGGGCGAATGCGGCCCTGGCCGGCATCCTCCACCGGAAGTTCGCATGGCTCCGCGCGGCTTTTCTGATCGCCGGGCTGGACCTCGCCTTCATCGCCGGGACGGCGGCACTCTCCGCGCGGTAGCCAAAGACGCTTGCGCGCGGGCCTGCCGGCGTTAGGCTTTTTCGAAGCGCGGAGGGGCAATGCGGGTTCAGGTCGTCATCATCGGGGCTGGGCCGTCCGGCCTCCTGCTCGCGCATCTCCTGCGGAGGAGTGGCGTCGAGACGGCGGTGCTGGAGCGGCGGCAGCGCGGCCATGTTCTCGCCCGCATTCGGGCCGGCGTTCTCGAATGGGGCACGGTGGAGACCTTGCGCGAAGCCGGGCTCGGCGCGCGGATGGAGCGGGAGGGGCACGTTCACGAGGGAACCTATTTCTCCGCCCGCAACCGTGGCTTTCGCATCCCGCTCGCCGTGCTCGCCGGGCGGCCCGTCATGGTCTACGGCCAGACCGAGGTGACGAAGGACCTCTACGTCGCGCATGACGATGCGGGGACCCTCATCGTCGACGGCGCAGAAGGCGTCACGATCCATGAGGCAGGCGGGGCGGCCCCGTTCGTCACCTATGTGAAGGACGGCGCGGGGCGGCGGATCGACGCCGATTTCGTGGTCGGCTGCGACGGCTTCCACGGCGTCAGCCGCCGCACGATCCCGCCTTCCGTGCTGAAGGAGTACGAGCGCGTATATCCGTTCGGCTGGCTCGGCGTTCTTTCAGAGTCGAAGCCGGTAAGCGAGGAGCTCATCTACGCCCAGCATGAGCGTGGCTTCGCGCTCTGCTCGATGCGGAACGAGGGGCTTTCGCGATACTACGTCCAGGTTCCCGCCGGGGAGGAGCCGGAGGAATGGCCCGACGCGCGGTTCTGGAGCGAGCTGCGCCGGCGCATCCCCGCAGAGGCGGCGGAGGCGCTGGAGACGGGGCGGGTCATCGAGAAATCCGTCGCGCCGCTCCGTTCCTATGTCGCCGAGCCGATGCGCTGGGGCCGGCTCTTCCTCGTCGGGGACGCGGCGCATATAGTGCCGCCGACCGGCGCGAAGGGGCTCAACCTCGCCGTCTCCGACGTGCGCTATCTCCACGAGGCGCTCGCGGCCTTCTATCGCGACGGCGACGAGGCGGGGATCGAGGGCTATTCCGCCCGCGCCCTCGCCCGCATCTGGAAGGCGGTTCGCTTTTCCTGGAGCCTGACCACCATGCTCCACCGCTTTCCGGAGCAGACGGCCTTCGACCTCCGGATGCAGGAGGCGGAACTCGACTGGCTGGAAGGCTCGGAGGCGGCGCAGCGCGCGCTGGCCGAGAATTATGTGGGGCTCCCCTATTGAGCGCCGCGGGCTTCGCGCCGCTCGGCCCGCAGGCGGGCGCGCTGGAGGATTATCGCGGCGCGGTGATCATCCCGCACGATCCGGCGGGCTGCGTCCTCCTGCAGCTGCGCGACCTCGCCGCGCCGGTCCATCCCGGCGAATGGGGGCTCTTCGGCGGCGGCGTCGAGCTGGGCGAGAGCCTCGCCGAGGCCGCCGCGCGGGAATTCGAGGAGGAGACGGGGCTCCGCTGCGCGCCCGGAGCGTTCCTCCCCTTCGCCCGCATCGTCTCGCCCGTCTCCCGCCGCGCGCTCTTCGCCTTTACGCTTGCGCTCGACGAGGGGCCGCAGGCGATCCGCCTCGGCGAAGGGGCAGGGTTCGGCCTCTTCGCGCCGGCGCAATTCGCGTCGCTCTCCATGGTGGGCGCGACGCGGCTCCTCCTCGCGGCCTGGGCGGCGCGGCGGTGATGTTCAACAATCCGCAAGTCTGTTGAACACGCCGCCCTAGCCGCGCCGGAGCGCCGGCAGCACCATCACGGCGGTCAGCGCCGCGCAGGTCAGCGCCATGGAGACGACCTCGCGCCAGCCGACGATCTCCCCGAGGATCAGCGCGCTGGAATAAACCCCGATCACCGGCACCGCGAGCGTGCCGATCGAGGCGATGGCGGCGGGGAACATCCGCACCACCTTGAAGAACGCCCACTGGCAGAAGATCATCGGCAGCGCGAAGAGATAGAGAAGCGCAATCCAGACCTTCGCGCTCAGCGCCGTCAGGTCCGGCGCCGGCTCGAGGATCAGCGCCCCCGGCAGGATCACCGCGAGGCCGATCAGCAATTGCCAGCCGATCAGGGCGGAGACGGGCGAATCCCAGTCGTATTTCTTGAAGAGCACCGTCCCCGTCGCCCAGCTCAGCGCCGCGCCGAGCATGAAGAGCGCGCCCGCCGGCGCCGCCGAGAGCGCGACGAGATCGGGCCCGATCAGCACCGCGAGCGCCGCGACGCCGAGCACGAGCCCCGCGACCTTGTAGGCCGTTATCCGCTCTCCGAGGATCAGTGCGCCGAGCAGCGCAGCCCAGACCGGCATGGTGAAGGCGATGATCGAGGCGCGGCCCGCCGGCATAAGCGAGACGCCGTAGCCGGTGAAAAGATGCCAGCCAACGATGTTGAAGAGTGCGCAAATGAGCAGTGGCCGCAGCTCCCGCCGCGTCGGCCGGAGAGCGCCGGTAGAGGCCCAGGCGATGGCCATGAGGCCGACGGCGCCGACCCCGACGCTCAGCACGCGGAACCACCAGATCGGCAGTTCCGAGAGCGCTATCTTCATCCCCGGCCAGTTCAGCCCCCAGAAGAGGCTGACAAAGGCGAGAAGCACGAAGCCGCCTATCGGGAGCCGGTCCGCGCGCACGACGCTCACAGCCAGTCCCTCAAAGCGGCGACGAGAGGAACGTCGGCGGGCGGCATGGGGAGGTCACGCAGTTCAGCCGCGCGCGCCCATTTCAGCCTCTGTCCCTCCCGCGCCGTCACGACGCCCTCCCATTTCCGGCAGGCGAAGAGCGGCATGAGAAGATGGAAATCCTCATAGGAATGGGAGGCGAAGGTGAGCGGAGCGAGGCAGGAGCGCCAGGTCTCGATCCCCAACTCCTCCCTGAGTTCGCGGATCAGCGCCGCCTCCGGGCTCTCCCCCGGCTCGACCTTGCCGCCGGGAAACTCCCAGAGCCCGGCCATCGACTTCCCCTCGGGCCGTTCCGCAACCAGCACGCGCCCGTCCCGGTCGATGAGCGCGACGGCCGAGACGAGCACGATCTTCAAGAGCGGTAATCCGCGTTGATGTCGATGTAGCGATGGGTGAGGTCGCAGGTCCAGACGAGCGCCTCCCCCGTGCCGAGGCCGAGATCGACACCGATCTCGATCCTGTCCCGCTTCATCGCCGCTGCGCCTTCCTCCTCGCGGTAGCCGGGCGCGCGCCAGCCTTTCTCCGCCACAAGGATGTCGCCGAAGCGGATCGTCAGCAGGTCCCGCTCCGCCGGCTGGCCGGACTTGCCGACGGCCATGACGATCCGGCCCCAGTTCGGGTCCTCCCCGGCGATGGCGGTCTTGACGAGCGGCGAATTGGCGATGGCGCGGGCGACCACGGCGGCGGAGGCCTCCGATTTCGCGCCCGTGACCTTCACGGAGACGAATTTGGTGATCCCCTCGCCATCCTCCACGATCTGGACTGCAAGATCGGTCAGCGCGGCGTTCAGCGCAGCCTCGAAGACCGCGGCGCGCGGGTCGCGCCGGGTCAGGATCGGCTCGCCCCCGGCCTTGCCCGTGGCGGCGACGATCAGCGTGTCGCTTGTGGAGGTGTCTCCGTCCACCGTCGCGCAGTTGAAACTGGTCTTCGTCGCGGCGGAGACCATGGAGCGCAGCAGCGGCTGCGCCACCGGGGCGTCGGTGAAGACGAAGGCGAGCATCGTCGCCATGTCGGGCGCGATCATGCCCGAGCCCTTGGCGAAGCCGGCGATGGCGCAGGGGACGCCGCCGAGTTCGAACCGGGCGCCATAGCCCTTCGGAAAGGTGTCCGTCGTCATGATCGCCTCTGCCGCGCCGCGCCCCGCGGAGGGGGAAAGCGCGGCGGCGAGGTCGCCAAGCTTCGCGGCGATCTTCTCCGCCGGCAGCGGCTCCCCGATCACGCCCGTCGAGGCGATGAAGACGCCCTCCGGCGCCCCGCCGAGCGCCTTCGCCGCGGCCGCCGCCGTCGCCTCGACGCCCTTCATCCCGGCCTCGCCGGTGAAGGCGTTGGCGTTGCCGGAATTCACGACGATGGCGAGCGGTCCCTTCGGCGCGCCCTCGTCCATCGCCGCAAGCCGGGCGCGGCACCAGTCCACCGGCGCGGAGCGGGTGGCGGAGCGGGTGAGAACGCCCGCGATTGCAGAGCCTTCCGCGATCTCGGCCAGCATCACGTCCGTCCGCCCGGCATAGCGCACCCCGGCGGCGCCGGATGCGTAGCGCACGCCGACGATCTCCGGCAGGTCGGGGAAAGGCCGGGCGAAGGGGGAGACCGGGCCCTTCGCCTTGGTCTTCGGGGGCGCGAGGGCTGCGATCTCTGCTTCGGTCTCCGCGAGCCGGGCGCGCAGCTTCTCAGCCTTCTCCCCGAGTTTCAGCAACCGCTTTTCCGGGTTCTTCCTCGTCTTGCCTTCGCCCATCCCGGCCTACTCCACCGCGATCTCGTCATTGCGAAGCTGGTCGAGCCCCGGCTGGCCTTCGGCTTTCGAGACGTCCCCGGCCTCGCGCAGCGCCTCGACAACGGCGTCCGTGATCTCACGGCTCATCTCGCCGATCAGCTCCTCGCGTACCTCGTCGAGCGTCGGCGCCGGCCGCTCCCTCGTTTCCTCCAGCTTTATGACATGCCAGCCGAACTGGGTCTGCACCGGGTCGGAGACCTGCCCGGGCTCCAGCGCGAAGGCGGCCGCCTGGAAT
>JAUIDE010000060.1 GCA_030429105.1 Alphaproteobacteria bacterium | reverse complement strand
GGTCTGGGAGCAGCTGACACATTTCTATGACACGCAGGCCTGGCTGCCGCGGAACACCGTCTTCGCCAACAAGGACGCGTTCGAAGCGCTGGACGAGAAGAGCCGCGGCTGCCTAGTCTCCGCGGCCGCCGAGGCTCAGGCGGCCGGCACGGCGAAATCCGCCGAACTCGCGGGCGGCTATCTCAAGACGCTGGCGGAGAACGGGATGCAGGTGCTCGCCCCGTCCGACGCGCTGAAGTCCGGGCTGGCCGAGGTCGGCGCCGTGATGGCGGCGGACTGGGAGGCGGCGGCTGGCGACAAGGGCGCCGCGCTGCTCGAAGCCTACAAGGCGCAGTAAGGGCAGGGGCCCTTCGCCCCCTCCCGGCCGGGAGGGGGCGCTTCACGAAAGGGGGACTGCGATGGCGCGGGCTGTCAGGCGCTTGCTGGATGGACTTTACCTTGCGGGCGGGATCGCCGGGGCGGGGTTCCTCGTCCTCATCCTCGTCATCATCGTCGCCCAGATGGTCGCGCGCTGGACGGGGCAGGTCTTCCCCGGCGCGACCAACTACGCCGGCTACTGCATGGCGGCGGCCTCCGCGCTCACCCTCGCCCATGCGCTGAACCGGGGGGCGCATATCCGCGTGACGCTTCTCCTCGGGCGGATGGGGCGCTGGCGGAAGGCGGGTGAGATCTGGGCGCATGTGATCGCCGCGGTGACGGCGACGTTCTTCGCGCGATACGCGATCAATCTCGTCTACTGGTCTGAGAAACTGAACGATATCAGCCAGGGGCAGGATGCGACTCCGCTCTGGATCCCGCAGCTTGCGCTGGCCGCGGGAGCCTGCCTCCTCGCGATTGCGCTCTGGGATCATGTGATCCGCCTCCTCCTGACGGCGCATATGGGCGTCGCGGAGCCGGATGCTGCGGGGGCGCGGGAGTGATGGATCAGGTCGCGCTCACCGGCATCTTCCTCTTCGTCCTCTTCCTTCTGCTCGGTTCCGGCGTCTGGATCGGGCTCGCGCTCATGGGCGTCGCATGGGTGGGGATGGAGCTCTTCACCTCGCGGCCCGCGGGCGACGCGATGCTGACGGTGATCTGGGCCTCCTCCTCCTCATGGACGCTGACGGCCCTGCCTCTCTTCATCTGGATGGGGGAAATTCTTTACCGGACAAGGCTTTCGGAGGACATGTTCCGCGGCCTCTCGCCCTGGATGGCGGGCCTGCCCGGCGGGCTCCTGCACACGAACGTCGTCGGCTGCACGATTTTCGCCGCCGTCTCCGGCTCGTCCGCCGCGACGCTCACGACCGTCGGCAAGATGTCGATTCCTGAACTGCAGCGCCGCGGTTACCCCGATTTCATGACCTTCGGTACGCTGGCCGGCGCGGCGACGCTCGGGCTGATGATCCCGCCCTCGCTGACGCTGATCGTCTATGGCGTGACGATCAACGAATCCATCACCCAGCTCTTCATGGCGGGCGTGATCCCCGGCCTCGTCCTCGCCGCGATGTTCATGGCCTATATCGTGGCGTGGCATTACCTTTTCCCGCGCCAGAGACCCGAGGCTGAGCCGCGGATGCCGCTCGGAGAACGGCTCTGGAACTCGCGTTTCCTGATCCCGGTCATCCTCCTCGTCCTCCTCGTCATCGGCTCGATGTATCTCGGCTTCGCGACGGCGACGGAGGCGGCGGCCTTCGGCGTGCTGGGGGCGCTCACCCTCGCCGCCGCGCAGCGGTCGCTCACGATGGCGACCTTCTTCGAGAGCCTGATGGGCGCCGCCCGCACCTCCGCGATGATCGCGCTGATCCTGATGGGAGCGGCCTTTCTCTCGCTCTCGATGGGCTTCACCGGGCTGCCGCGGGCGCTCGCCGCCTATATCGGCGCGCTGGAGCTTTCGCCCTTCACGCTGATCGTCGCGCTGACGCTGTTCTACATCGTGATCGGCATGTTCCTGGACGGGATCTCCTCCGTCGTCCTCACCATGGCGGTTGTCGAACCGCTCGTGCGCGGGGCGGGGATCGACATGATCTGGTTCGGCATCTTCATCGTCGTCGTGGTGGAGATGGCGCAGATCACGCCGCCGATCGGCTTCAACCTCTTCGTCATGCAGGGACTGACGAGACGGGAGATCGGCTACATCGCGAAGACGGCGCTGCCGATGTTCGCGATCATGGTCGTCATGGTCTTCATCCTCTACGCCGCGCCGGAACTGGCGACCTGGCTGCCGGAGCAGTTGCGGAACCGGCCATAGAGTGCGTGCCGCGGGGAAGCGGAGGCCCCGCGCACAGGAATTTCCCGCATAATGAATATTATGTCAAGTAAACGCCGGCCCGGCGAGGGTGACGTAATCCGCTCCGAAGCGGCGCTCCATCCGCTCGAACACGGACTCCGGCGCCGAGACTTCGACCGTTACGCCACTTTCACCGTCCTCGCGCGCGCGGAGATCGGCATGGCGATAGAGCCAGGCCAGCGCCTCGCCGGCGCCGGGCGTCAGGCGAAGCCGGCGCACGCTGTCCGCAGCGCCGAGCCGTTCGCGGAGCGTCGCGAGCAACGCCTCCACGCCTTCGCCCGTGACGGCGGAAAGCGCGATCTCCTCTGGCCGCCGCGAGGATTGCTCGATGAGCGCGGCGCGCGCGCCGGCCTCCAGCAGGTCGATCTTGTTGTGGACGGTCAGGACGCGTCCGAGCCGTTCCTCGCCGAGGCCGAGCGCCCGCAGCGTCTCCGTCACGTCCTCGTCCTGCGCCGCGGCGTCCGGCGAAGCGGCGTCGCGGACATGGATCACGATGTCAGCCTCCAGCACCTCCTCCAGAGTCGCGCGGAAGGCGGCGATGAGCTGGGTCGGCAGGTCGGCGATGAAACCCACCGTATCCGAGAGGATGATCCGTCGCCCGCCGGGCAGATCGACGACGCGCATCGTGGGGTCCAGCGTCGCGAAGAGCATGTCCTTCGCGAACACGGCCGCGCCGGTCAACCGGTTGAAGAGCGTGGATTTTCCGGCGTTGGTATAGCCGACAAGCGCGACCGTGGGGAACGGCGTCCGCTCCCGCGCGCCACGATGAAGCTCCCGCGTCCGCACCGTCTTTTCCAGCGCGCGGCGAATCCGGATCATCCGCTCGTCCAGCGCCCGCCGGTCCGCCTCGATCTGCGTCTCGCCGGGGCCACCGACGAAGCCGAGCCCGCCGCGCTGCCGCTCGAGGTGGGTCCAGGAACGGACGAGCCTGCCGCGCTGGTATTCGAGATGGGCGAGTTCGACCTGCAGCGCGCCCTCACGCGTCCGCGCCCGTTCCCCGAAGATTTCGAGGATCAGGCCCGTCCGGTCCAATATCTTGACCTTCCACGCCTTTTCGAGGTTCTGCTGCTGCTTCGGCGTGATCGGCCCGTTGATGATGACGAGTTCCGCCTCCGCCGCGGCGATGGCGGCGCCGAGCGTCTCAACCCTGCCAGAGCCGAACAGCCAGCCGGCCCGCGGCTGGTTCAGCGTCACGGGCTCCGCTCCGACCAGTTCGAGGTCGAGCGCGGCGGCGAGGCTCACCGCCTCGGCGAGTTGGGTCGGAACGTCGCGAAGCCGCGCGCCGGGCGCGCGGACCTCCGGATGGATGACGAAAGCGCGCGTGCGCGGGGCTTCAGCCAGCGTCTTCCCCTTCATAAAGCGTGATCGGCTGCGACGGCATCACCGTCGATATCGCGTGCTTGTACACGAGTTGCGACTGCCCGTCACGCCGCAGGAGGACGCAGAAATTGTCGAACCAGGTGATGACGCCCTGAAGCTTCACCCCGTTCACAAGGAAGGTCGTGACCGGAATCTTGTTCTTGCGCACATGGTTGAGGAATGCGTCCTGCAGGTTCTGCTTGTCTCCGGCCATTTTTGGGTCCTTCTTTTTTCGCCTGTTTCAGCACCGGTCTTGCGGGCGGCGGCCTGCCTGCCCGTTCGCTGAATGTGTGCGCTGCGGCGCAGCATTTCCAGTGCTATTTGCAGCGAGCGCCGCGAAACCGGCTCCTCAGCGCCAGGTTTCCGTATTCATCATCGCGATGAGCGCCAGAATCTCCACCCGTCCCACGATCATCGCGACGACGAGGACGCCCCGCGCCTCCGGCGAGAGCGAGGTGAGCCAGGAGCCGCCGGTCATCGTCTGGAAGAGCGGGCCGGTGTTGGAGATCGCGGCGACGGCGGCGGCGAGGCCCGGCTCGAAGGCGACGCCGGTGAGGCTCACGCCCAGCATGGCGAAGGCGAGCGCGATGATGAAGAGCATGACGAAGACCCAGGCGATCTGCGCGCCCTCCCGCCGGAGCCCGCGCCTCCCCTCCTTCGCCCCCTGGATCGAGGAGGGGCGGACGAGCCGCTCAAGCTCCCGCGCGCCGTGACGGTAGAGCGCATAGGCGCGAAGGAGCTTCACGCCCCCCGCCGTCGTCGCCACGCCGCCGCCCATGATGGCGAGGCCGAGGAGGACGAGCGCCGGGTTGTCGAGCCCGCTCCAGGCGCGGGCCGCCGCCCAGTCCGCCGAATGGTAGCCGGTCGTCGTCGCGAAGGAGAGGGTGGTGAAGAGCGCGCCCCAGAAGGCGCGAAAGGCCCCCTGCCCCGCGCCCGCCTCGAGGTCGAGCGCGCCGAGCCAGTGCCGGAGGTGAAACCAGAGCGTGACCGCCAGCACCACGGCGGCGAGCAGCCGCAATTCCGGGTCCGTCCGCATCGCGCGGATCTCGAAGGGCGGCCGCCCGGTCCCGCCATAGGTGTGCCGCGTGACCGCGAGGACGAGCGCCGCCGCCGCGACCAGCTCGCCCGAGAAGCCGGACGCGGCGAAGGCCGGCCCGTCCGTCACGCGCAC
Organism: Alphaproteobacteria bacterium; assembly: GCA_030429105.1. Taxonomy (GTDB): domain Bacteria; phylum Pseudomonadota; class Alphaproteobacteria; order Rhodobacterales; family Rhodobacteraceae; genus Pikeienuella. The sequence goes on along the minus strand of JAUIDE010000060.1, from coordinate 21,297 downwards.
GCCGCTGGTGGACATTACGCCGACCGCGCCGGCGAAAGCCTCCAGCGGCGCATGGCCGAGCGCGGAGAAGATCAGCGAGAGCGCGAGGATCAGCCCGGCATAGACGGGGAGAACCGAGCGGACGGCGGCCGAGAGCCTGTCCCCCGCCGCCTCCACCGGACGCCCCCCGGCCCAGACCGGGTCCCCCGCCAGTCGGCCGATCGCCGTGCTCCGCCCCTGGTCCGCCCGCACCTCGAAGCCGCCGAGGCTCCGCGGGGCGAGGAGCGCCCAGGCCATCGCCAGCGCGACGAAGCCGCCGAACCCGGCGACAAGCACGCGCCAGAGCCGGATCGCCGGGCTCGTCTCGTCGAGCCGGTCGAACACCGTCGCGCCCGTCGTCGTCATCATCGAGACCATCTCGAAATAGGCGCCTTCGAAGGCGATGAGCGGCGCCGCGGCGGCGACCGGCGCCGCGGCGGCGACCGGGCAGAGCGCGAGGATCGCGAGGAGCGTCAGGAACTCGCCCGAGGCCGGCGCCTCCCGCCCGTCCGCCCGCCGGCGCATCGCAACCGAAAGGAGGAACCCCGCGGCGAGCGTGACGATGGCGCTGTAGCCGAAGGCGGCGGCCCCTGCCCCGTCTCCCTCCGCCCATGCCAACGCGGCCGGCGCAGCCATCATCGCCCCGAGCGCGATCAGCGCGAGGCCGAAAACGGGGGCGCCCCGCCAGCGCATGTCAGAAGAAGTCTACGGAGACGCGGAACAGCTCCTCGATCTGCCGCACCCGGCGCGACAGCGCGAAGATCACCACGCGGTCATCCGCGTTCAGAACGAGATCGCCCTGCGGCAGCTTCACGACGCCCCCCGAGAGCACGGCGCCGACCACCGAACCGTCCGGAAAGCCCGCGTCCCGCAGCCGCTTTCCGGCGATGGGCGAGGTCGAGAGAATCTGCGCCTCCAGCACCTCGGCCTCCCCGTCCCCCACCACATGCACGGCGCGAACCCGGCCGCGGCGCACATGGCGGAGGATGGTGGAGACGGTCGTCGTCTGCGGATTCAGCGTCACGTCCACGCCGATCCGCCCGGCGAGATTGGCGAGCGCGGCCTCCTTGGCCAGCGCGATGGTGAGGCCGCATCCCGCCTGCTTGCAGAGCGCGGCGGAAAGGAGGTTCACCCGGTCGTCATCCGTCAGCGTGATGACCGCTTCGGCCTGGCCGACCTTCGCCTCCTCCAGGATGTCGGGCGCGAGCCCGTCCCCGTGCAGCACGATGGCGCTGTTCAGCCGGTCCGCCGCATGTTCGGCGCGCTGGCGGTTGCGCTCGATCATCCGAACGCGGATGTCCGGCGCCGTCGTCTCCAGCAATTGCGCGACTTCGAGGCCGACATTACCCGCGCCGATCAGGACGACGTTGCGGACCGGCTTCCGCTCGCCGACGAAGATCGCGATGGTGCGGTCGAGATCGGCGGCGGTGGAGAGGACATGGACGAGGTCGCCGGCCTTCAGCTGGTCGTCCGGCTCCGCCGCGCGCAGCTTCCCGTCGCGCCGGTAGGCGAGAACCTGCGCCGATAGCGTGCTGAACAGCTCGGTGAGCTGGCGGAGCGGCGTGTTCAGCACCGCGCAATCCGGCGGCAGCGCCATCGCCACTATGGTCACCGCGCCGTCGAGAAAGGTCGAAAGATCGAAGGCGGAGGGCTTCTTCAGCCGGCTGACGGCGACCCGCGCCACCTCCGTCTCGGGCGAGATGATGACGTCTATGGGCATGTGATCCCGCCGGAAAAGATCCGACCAGCGGGTTTCGAGATAGCCCTTGGCGCGGACGCGGGCGATCTTCTGCGGGATGTTGAACTCGGAATGGGCGACCTGGCAGGCGATCATGTTCACCTCGTCCACCTGCGTGGCGGCGATGATCATGTCCGCATCCTCGGCGCCCGCGCGCTCCTGCACGTCCGGATGCGCGGCGTGGCCGACGACTCCCGAAACGTCCAGCCTGTCCGTCACCTTGCGGACGAGGTCGGGGTTGAGGTCGATCACGGTGACCGAATGCCCCTCTTCGGAGAGACGGAGCGCGATCTGCCCGCCCACCTGGCCCGCGCCGCAGATGATGATCTTCATCGTCGCCCCCGTTCAGGCCGCGGACTATGCGGGCGCGCGCGGCGAGCGGTCAATCCGCCTCTTCCTCGATCTTCGCGATGCGCGCGCCGCCGAGCGTCGCGGTCGTCACGTTGAGCGACTTGAGCTTGCGGTGGAGCGCCGAGCGCTCCATGCCGATGAAGGAGGCGGTGCGGGAGATGTTGCCGCCGAACCGGTTGATCTGCGCGATCAGGTAATCCCGCTCAAAGAGCTCCCGCGCCTCGCGGAGCGGCAGGCCGACCTGCACGGCGCTGATGCGCCCGCCGCCATCCGCCCCCCGCCCGTCCCCGCCGTCTCCGAGCAGTTCGGCGGCGACGATGTCCTCCCCCTCCCCGCCGAGGATCAGCAGCCGCTCCACGAGGTTCCGCAATTGCCGGACATTGCCGGGCCAGGAGAAGGTCTGGAGCGCGGCGAGCGCCTCCTCCGTGAAGCGGCGGCGGATCAGCCCCTGCTGGAGCGCGATATCCTCGGCGAAATGGCGGGCGAGTTCGGGTATGTCCTCCCGCCGCGCGTCGAGCGGCGGCACCTCGATCGGCACGACGTTGAGACGGTGGTAGAGATCCTCCCGGAACCGCCCCTCCGCGATCTCGGTCTTGAGGTCGCGCGCCGTGCCGGAGATGAGCCGCACGTCCACACGCACCTGTTCGCCGCCGCCGGGGCGAAGGAACGACTGGTCGAGCAGGATGCGCAGGATCTTCGCCTGCGTGCCGAGCGGCATTTCCGCCACCTCGTCGAAGAAAAGCGTGCCGCCATGCGCGCGGTCGAAGAGGCCCTTCTCCACCCGCCCGTCCTCGCGCACCCGGCCGAAGAGCACCTCCTCCATCAGGTGGGGCTCGATCGTCGCGGCGTTGGAGACGACGAAGGGGGCGTTCGCGCGGCCGGAATTCGCATGGACATAGCGCGCCGCCACCTCCTTTCCGGAGCCGGGCGGGCCGGTCAGCACCACGCGGCTCGCGGCGCGGGCGACGCGCTCGAGCTGGCCGCGGAGCGCCTGCATTGCGTGGCCGGAGCCGATCATCCTGTGTTCGCGCGTGTCCGCGGCGCGGAGCGCCGCGTTCTCCCTCCGAAGCCTTCCAGCCTCCAGCGCCCTGTGAACAACAACCAGCAGCTGATCTATATTGAAAGGCTTTTCTATGAAGTCATAAGCCCCCTGCTTGATCGCCGCGACGGCGATCTCGATGTTCCCGTGGCCGGAGATGATGACGACCGGCACGTCCGGATTGTCCCGCTTCACGGATTTCAGGACCTCGATGCCGTCCATCCGGCTGCCCTGGAGCCAGATGTCGAGGATCACGAGATCGGGCGGGGATTCGTCTACCGCGGCGAGCGCGCCGTCCGCATCCTCGGCCTCCCGAGTCGCGTGGCCCTCATCGGCGAGTATGTCGCCGATGAGGCTGCGGATGTCGGCCTCGTCATCGACGATCAGGATGTCGCTCATGCGCCGCCGCCCCCTTCGCCGGCGGCGCCCTCGCGCCTCGGCAATACAAGTGACACACGGGCGCCGCGGCGCCCGCTCTCGTCCGCCGGCGCGCGCGCATCGTCGAGGCGGAGCGCGCCGTCATGCTGCTCCGCGATCTTCTTGACGATGGCGAGGCCGAGCCCCGTCCCCTTCGCTCGGGTCGTGACATAGGGCTCCGTGAGCCGCGCCCGGTCCTTCGGCAGGCCGATCCCGTTATCCTCCACGATGAGGGCGACGCCGGCGCCCTCCGGCTTCAGCTGCGCGAGGATACGCCCCGAGCCGGCGAAGGCTGGATCAAGTTCGGCTTGCGAGTCGATCGCCTCCGCGCCGTTCTTGAGCAGGTTCGTGAGCGCCTGCGAGATCATCCCGCCGTCGCAGGCGAGAAGCTGGGGCGCGTCCGCGCCCTCGACTTCCCAGGCTATGTCGGGCCGCGCCGTCCGCTGCATAAGCACCGCGTCGCGCAGCAGCGCGGCCACGTCGGTCGGCTTCGGCGCGGGCGAGGGCATCCGCGCGAAGCGGGAGAATTCGTCCACCATGCGCCGGATGTCCCCCGCCTGGCGGATGATGACGTCGGCATATTGCTCGAAGGCTGCGCGCTCCTCGCCGGCCAGCGGCGCGAACTTGCGCCGGAGGCGCTCCGCCGAAAGCTGGATGGGCGTCAGCGGGTTCTTGATCTCGTGCGCGATGCGGCGCGCGACATCGCCCCATGCCGCCTCGCGCTGGGCGGAGACAAGGGCGGTGAGGTCGTCCAGCGTCATCACATAACCGAGGCCGTGATCGGCGGAGGACCGCGCGGCCACGCGGACGAGAAGCTCGCGCCGTCCCTCCTCCGTTTCCATCGCGACCTGGCCCTGCGCCACGCCGTCCACAGCCCGCGCGGCGGTGGCGAAGAGCCCGCGCAGCGCCTCGGGCAGCGCTCCGCCCGGCTCCGCCTCCCCGAGAATGCGCGCCGCCGCCTCGTTCCGCATCTCCACCCGCCCCGAAGCGTCGAGCCCCACGACGCCGGCGGAGACGCCGCTCAGCACCGTCTCGATGAAGTTCCGCCGCTCCTCGCTTTCTTCCTTGGCGTGAACCAGTTCGTCACGCTGGCCCTTCACCTGCGCGGTCATGCGGTTGAAGACGCGGGAGAGGAGCGCGACCTCGTCGCCCGCCTTCTCCTCCGGCACCCTGATGTCGAGGTCTCCCTCGCCGACCCGTTCCGCCGCCACGGCGAGCGCCGTGATCGGCCGCGCGAGCCGCTCGGCGAGCCAGAGCCCGAGCCAGGCCGCGGTCGAGACGACAAGCAGAGAGAAGCCGACATAGATCAGCGCGAAGACGGAGAGGATGCGCCCCCGCGCCGCCTCCGTCTGGTTGTAGAGCGCCACAGTCTCCGCCGTGTCGTCGAGCAGAAGGAGAACCTCGCCGTCGACCTGGCGCGACACATAAAGAAACGTGTCGATGTAATTGGTGAGATCGACGAGAGCCCGAAGCTCGTTGTTCTCCTGATCCTCCAGCACCACGACGCGGCCGAGCCGCGCCTCGGCGATCTGCACTTCCGTCGGCGCATCATAGGTGAAGGTGTAGCTGAAATCGCCGCGATGCAGGATCTGCCCCGCGCCGTCGATCAGATAGGCCTCGGGAAAGCGCCGGAGCGCCTGCTGGCGGCGCAGAAGATCGGCCAGCGCGGCGTCCCCGATCCCGAGCGCGCCGGCGCGGTTCATGTCGTTCGCCATGTTCAGCACCTCGCGCTCGATGGAGCGGCGATGCTCGTCCGCATAGGCCTGCGCGGTGATGAGCGAATTGCGGACGACGGAGCCGACCTGCCCGGAAAACCAGGTGTTGACGCCCTGGTTCACCGTCAGCGTCGCGAAGACGGCGATGACGATGGTCGGGGCAAGCGCGACGACCGCGAAGATGCCGATGAGCCGAAGGTGAAGCCGCGCCCCCGCCGCGTCCCGCCGTCGGGCGGAAAGCAGGAGCCAGACGCGCCGCCCGATGATCCCGAGCACCAGCGCGATATAGGCGAGGTCGGCGATCACGACGGCGACGAGCGTCTCGGGCGAGAGCCCGGTGCGGTTCACCGTCGCCGCCGTGAGCACGGCGAGCACGACGCCGACGAGGGAGAAGCCGATGATCGCGCCTGCGTTCAGGCTGGCCGCCGGAATGGAGGCGGCGATGCGGGAAACGGCGAGGGCCGGCGTTCCTGCCATGGATGCGGACGGCCCCTGACTGTTGCTCGGCTACATCAGTTTTTTGCCGCGTGTGATCGGGATGTCAAGGTCGCGGATCTTCTTGCGGAGCGTGTTGCGGTTGATGCCGAGCACATCCGCCGCCTTCAACTGGTTTCCGCGCGTCGCCGAGAGCGTGAGCGCGATGAGCGGCAGCTCGACCTCCCGCAGCACCCGGTCATAGAGGCCCGGCGGCGGGCTCGAATCGCCGTGGAGCGAGAAATAGCGGGCGAGATGATGCTCGACCGCGGCGCCGAGGCTCTCCCCCATCATCGGCTGCGGCTCGTCGGCGGAGGAGGGCCGGGCGGCGAGTTCCGCCTCCACCATCTCCGCGTCGATCAGGTCGTTGGCGGAGAGCGCGGCGAGGCGCTTCACGAAATTCTCCAGCTCGCGGACATTGCCCGGCCAGGTCTGCGCCGCGAGCGCCTCCATCGCCTTCTGGCTCAGGGTCTTGCGCGGCAGGCCCTCCGCCTCCGCCCGGCGCAGGAAGAAGCGCGCGAGATCGGGGATGTCCTCCACCCGCTGGCGCAGCGGCGGGAGGCGGAGCGGCACGACGTTGAGCCGGTAGTAGAGATCCTCCCGGAACCGCCCCTCATGGATCAGGCCGCGGAGGTCCTGATGCGTCGCCGCGACGATGCGCACGTCGGACCGGATCGCCTTGCGGCCGCCGACGGTGGTGAACTCGCCTTCCTGCAACACGCGGAGGAGCCGCGTCTGCGCGTCATGCGGCATGTCGCCGATCTCGTCGAGGAAGAGCGTGCCGCCCTGCGCCTGCTCGAACTTGCCGACGGCGCGCTCCGTCGCCCCGGTGAAGGCGCCCCGCTCGTGGCCGAAGAGCTCGGACTCGATCAATTCCCGCGGGATCGCGGCCATGTTCACGGCGACGAAGGGGCGGGATTTACGCCGCCCGAAATCATGGAGCGCGCGGGCGACGAGCTCCTTCCCCGTCCCGCTCTCGCCGGTGATCATCACCGAGAGATCGGTGTTCATCAGGCGCGCCATGATGCGATAGACGTCCTGCATCGCCGGGGAACGGCCGATCAGCGGCAGGCTCTCCTCGCGCGCGCGCGCCGGCGGCTCCTCCGCCCGCGCAGCGGGCTGCCTCGCCTCCAGCGCCTTGCGGGCGTGGGAGAGGACTTCCTTCAGGTCGAAGGGCTTCGGGAGATATTCGTAGGCGCCCGCCTCGGCGGCGCGGATCGCCGTCATCACGGTGTTCTGCGCGCTCATGACGATCACAGGCAGGTCCGGCCGCTTCCGCCGGATCGCGGGCAGGAGGTCCAGCGCGTCGCCGTCCGGCATCATCACGTCGGTGACGATGAGGTCGCCCTCCCCGTCCTCCACCCAGCGCCAGAGCGTGGAGGTGGAGCCGGTGGTGCGCACGCGGCAACCGATCCGCGTCAGCGCCTGGTTGAGCACCGTTCGGATCGTCCGGTCGTCATCCGCCAGCAGCACGGTTCCGAGCGAGGTCATTCCGATGCTTCCTTTTCTTCACGCCAGATCGGCAGGCGGATGCGGAACGAGGTGAAGCCGGGGCGGGAGACGCAGTCGATCGCGCCGCCATGGTCCGCCACGATCTTGGAGACGAGGCTGAGCCCGAGCCCGCCGCCGCCGGCCTTCGTCGTGACGAAGGGCTCGAAGATCTCGCCCTGGATGTCTTCCGGGATGCCCGGCCCGTTGTCGGAAATCTGGACGAGCAGCGGCATGCTCACCCGCGCGCCGCTCGGCCCGGTCATGGCGACGCCGGGCCGGTAGGAAGTGCGGAGCGTGATCGCCCCGCCGACGGGCGGCGCCGCCTCCGCGGCGTTCTTCAGGAGGTTCATCATCACCTGGACGAGCTGGTCCCGGTCCCCCGGCACGGCGGGAAGCGAGGGGTCGTAATCCTCGTGGAAGCGGACATGCGCGGCGAAGCCCGCCTCGGCGGAGCGGCGCGCCCGGTCGAGCACGTTGTGGATGTTCACCGGCTCGCGCCGCGGCGGCCCTGTATCCCCGAAGGCCTCCACCCGGTTGATGAGGTCGGCGATGCGCTTCGTCTCCTCGCGGATCAGCTCGGTGAGCTGCCGGTCTTCCTCCGAGAGCGACATTTCGAGAAGCTGCGCCGCGCCCGAAATGCCGGCGAGCGGGTTCTTGATCTCATGCGCCAGCATCGCCGCCATGCCCGTCATCGAGCGGGCGGCGTGCCGGTGGGTGAGCGTCCGGTCGATCTGCATGGCGAAGGATCGGCGCTGGAACACCAGCAGCACCTCGCCGCCCTCCTCCGTCGCCGCGGCGAGAAGGTCGATCGTCTCCGGCGGGCGGCCGGGCCAGGCGAATTCGACGTCATGGTCGGCGGCCGAGGCCGCGGCGCCGCGCGCGCGGGCGACGAGCGCGGCGATGCGCCCCGTCTCCCCGAAGACGGCTCCGACGGACTTTCCCCGCAGCTGCGATTCGCCCTGCCCCAGAAAATTCTCGGCGGCCGGATTGACGGCGGCTATCTCGCCGTCCGGCCCGAAGACAAGCGCAGGGAGCGGCAGGAGGCTCCAGCTCTGCTCCCGGACCGTCACGCGGCCCGCCTCGCCGCGCCGGGCGACGCCGCCTCCGCGAAGCCTTCGCGAAGCGCGGCGATCACCGCCTCCGGCTCCGTCAGGCGAAGGAGGGCGGCGCGAAGGCCCGCGCCGTTCGCCAGACGTTCCAGATGCCAGCCGAGATGCTTCCGCGCAACGCGGAGGCCGAGGTCCCGGCCATAGAAGCCGAGCATCGCCTCGTAATGCTCAACGATCAGGTCGAGCCGATCCTCCGGCGCCGGAGCCGCGAACGGGGCGCCTGAAAGCGCGGCGCCGACCATCGCCGGCGCCCAGGGCGCGCCCTGCGCCCCCCGCCCGATCATCACCGCATCCGCGCCGGAGAGCGCAAGCGCGCGGCGCGCCGTCGCCTCGTCCGTCACGTCGCCGTTGACGACGAGGGGGACGGAAATCGCCTCCCGCACGGCGCGGACAGCCGCCCAGTCCGCGCTCCCCGTGTAGAACTGCGCCCGCGTCCGGCCGTGAACGGTGATCATCGCCGCCCCCGCCGCCTCCGCCCGGCGGGCGAGCGAGGGGGCCGTCAGCCCGTCCCAACCAAGCCGCATCTTCACCGTCACGGGGCGGGAGACGGCGCCGACCACCGCCTCAATCAGCCGCAGCGCATGGTCGGGCTCGCGCATCAGCGCGGCGCCGGACCAGCCGGAGGTCACCTTCTTCGCCGGGCAGCCCATGTTGATGTCGATGATCCGCGCGCCCCGGCCTTCCGCGATGCGCGCCGCCTCCGCCATCGGCGCGGCCTCCCGCCCCGCGATCTGCACGGCGGAGACCTCCGCATCCGCGTCGATCTCCAGCCGGGCGCTCGCCGCGCCGCCACGGGCCAGCAATTCGCCCGAGGCCACCATCTCGGAAATCGTGAGCCCGGCGCCAAAGCGCGCGGCTATCCGGCGGAACGGGAGATCGGTGATCCCCGCCATCGGCGCCAGCAGCGCCCGGTTCTTCAGCACGACATCGCCGATGGTCAGAAACATGGCGCCCACGAATTACGCATTCTCATCGCGCTTCTACCGCAGGGCGGCGGCGCGCCGCAAGGCGCGGCCTTGTCGCGCCGCGCGCGGCTGCATAGGCTCGCCCCGCAAACGCCGGAGAGACCCGCCATGAAGACCGTCGCCCTCATCGTCGCCGCGGGCCGCGGAACGCGGGCGGGGGGCGGCCTGCCGAAGCAGTATCGCGAGGTCGGCGGCGAGCCCGTCCTCCGCCGCACCATCCGCGCTCTCCTCGCCTCCCCGCTCGTCGACGGCGCGCTGACCGTGATCCACCCCGACGACGCCGCGCTCTACGCCGAGGCCGCGCCGGAGGATCCGAGGCTCCTCCCCCCGGCTCATGGCGGGGCGGAGCGCGCGCTTTCCGTCCTCGCCGGGCTGGAGGCGTTGGAAGCCGCCGCGCCCGATCTCGTTCTGATCCATGACGCCGCGCGCCCCTTCGTCTCGCCGCGCGTGATCGCGGATGTGGTGGAGGCGCTCGGCAGCCATGACGGCGCCCTCGCCGCCATCCCCATCGTCGACGCGCTGCGGCGGGAGGAAGGCGGGCTTTGCGGCGCGCCTGTCCCGCGCGAGGGCGTCTGGCGGGCGCAGACGCCGCAAGGCTTCCGCTTCCCCGCCATCCTCGCCGCGCACCGCGCGAACTCCGACCCGAAGGCGGCTGACGATGCGGAGATCGCGCGCGCCGCGGGCCTCTCCGTCCGCCTCGTCGAAAGCGAGGCGGAAAACTTCAAGATCACCGCGCCCCGCGATTTCGAGCGGGCGGAAAGGCAGGCCGGCATGAAGGAAATCCGCGTCGGGCAGGGCTATGACGTCCACTCCTTCGCGCCGGGCGACGAGGTGACGCTCTGCGGCGTCTCCATTCCGTTCGAGAAGGCGCTTTCGGGCCATTCGGACGCGGACGTGGCGATGCACGCGCTGACCGACGCGATCTTCGGCGCCATCGCGGAGGGCGATATCGGCCGCTGGTTCCCGCCCTCCGACCCGCAATGGAAGGGCGCCGATTCCGCCATCTTCCTCCGCAAGGCGATGGAGCGGCTCGCCGCGCGGGGCGCCCGCCTCACGAACGCCGACGTCACCATCGTCTGCGAGCGGCCGAAGATCACGCCGCACGCCCCGGCGATGATCGCGCGGCTGGCGGAGATCATGGGTGTGGAGCCCGGGCGGATCAGCGTGAAGGCCACCACCTCGGAACGCCTCGGCTTCACCGGGCGCGAGGAGGGGATCGCCGCCCTCGCCCTCGCGACGGTGTGGCTATGAGCCTCGCGGACCGGATCGCCGGCGTCTCCGGCCTCCACCGGCTCGGGGAGCATTCCGGGCTCTTCGCCGCGCTCGCCGCCTTGCCCCTCGCCTGGGCGCTGCACTGGCTCGGCGGCTTCCCGCTCGTCGCTGCGGCGACGCTCATCGGCGCGGCGAAGGTGCTCTGGGCCGCGCCGCGGGCCGGGGTTCCAATGATCGCCGACCGGATGATCGGCCAGCTCCTCGCGCTCTGGCCGCTTTCCGGCGGGCTCTGGGCCGCGGGGGTGGACCCGGCGATCTTCCCCTGGCCGGGCTGGGTCGGCGGCTTCCTCGCCTGCCAGGGCTTCACGCTCTTCTTCCCGCCGCTCCGCCGGCTCGAACGCTTCGGCCCGCTTTGGGACGATGCGGCGGCCGGCGCGCTCGCCGCCGCGCTCGTCCTCTTCGCCGCGGCCCTCTCGCACGGATGGCTGGCGTGAGCGCGGCGGAGCGAGTCCTCGCCGCGCTTTCCGCGAAGGGGCGGATGCTGGCGACGGTGGAAAGCTGCACCGGCGGCCTCGTCGCCGCCGCGCTGACGGACATCGCCGGCTCCTCCGCCGTGGTGGAGCGCGGCTTCGTCACCTATTCGAACGCCGCGAAGACGGAGCTGGTCGGCGTCCCCGCCGCGCTGATCGAAGCGCATGGCGCCGTCTCGCCCGAGGTGGCGCGGGCGATGGCGGAGGGCGGGCTCGCGCATTCGCGGGCGGACATCGCCGTGGCCGTCACCGGCATCGCCGGGCCGGGCGGCTCGGAGTTCAAGCCGGAGGGGCTCGTCTGCTTCCACGCCGCGCGGCGGGACGGGGCGGCGCTGACCCGCCGCCGCGAATTCGGCGCCATCGGCCGCGCCGCCGTCCGCGCCCGCTCGGTCGAGGAGGCGCTGGAGATGGTGCTGGCGCTCAACGACATGGCCGCGCCATGACCGCCCTGCGTGATTTTCTCGACCGCTCGTGGGCCGCGCTCGAAGCCGGCGCCGCGCCCGGGCGTTCCCGCTTCTCGATGGTCTATCTCGCGACCTCAGGCCTCGACGGCGCGCCCCGCCTCCGCACCGTCGTCCTCCGCCGCGTGGACCGCGCGGCGGGGACGGCGGGCTTCAACACCGATCTCCGCTCGCCGAAGATCGCCGAGATGCGGGCCGAGCCCCGCGCCGCCCTCCTCGGCTATGACATGGAGGCGGGCTTTCAGGTCCGGCTCGAAGGAAGCGTCCGCCTCTCTCCGCAGGACGGCGCGGCCTGGGCCGCCGCCCTCCCCCGCTCCCGCATCTGCTACCGCCACGCCTGGGCCCCCGGCGCAGAGCTGGCGCGGCCGGAGGAAGGCGACCCGACCGAGGAAATGACCGCGCCGGAGGACGCCGATTCGGGCCTCCCGAACTTCTGCGCCGTCGATCTCCAGATCGAGCGGCTGGAGGCGCTTGACCTGTCCGCGACCGGGCATCGCCGTGCGCTCTTTCTCGCATCGGAAGGCTGGGCGGGGCGCTGGCTCGCGCCCTGAACCGGGATTCGTCCACAGATTCGCCCCCGGAAAACCGCCATCCATCCACACGAACTCGACCCGCGCGTGTGGGCGCGGCCGCCCGCCTCGGCTATGGTCCGCCCTCGACAGGGAGAGAGACATGGCGGACGGAACGAGCGCGCCGGAAATTCAGGCGGCGCCGCATAATATCGAGGCGGAACAGGCGCTTCTGGGCGCCCTCCTCGTGAACAACGAGGTTTATGACCGGGTTTCGTCGATTCTCGACGCGGCGCATTTCTACGATCCGCTCCACGGCCGCATCTACGAGATCGCGGCGGACCGCATCCGCAAAAACGCGCTGGCGACGCCGGTGACGCTGAAGCCCTTCTTCGAGAGCGACCCCGGCATGGCCGAGCTTGGCGGCCCCGCCTATCTCGCCCGCCTCGCCGGCGCGGCGGTGACGATCTTCAACGCCCGCGACTATGCGCAGACGATCTATGACCTCTCCCTCCGGCGGGACCTCATCCGCCTCGGCGGCGAGATTTCCGCCAAGGCGGCGGCCATGAGCATCGAGAGCGAGCCGAAGGACCAGATCGAGGAGGCGGAGCAGGCGCTCTACCAGCTCGGGGAGCGGGGCCGCTACGAGGGCGGGTTCAAAACCTTCCTGAAGGCGATCTCGGAGGCCGTGGAGGTCGCCAACGCCGCCTATCACCGCGAGGGCGGGCTCGCCGGCCTCTCCACCGGCCTGATCGACATGGACCGGAAGCTCGGCGGCCTCCACCCCTCCGACCTCATCATCCTCGCCGGCCGCCCCTCGATGGGGAAGACGGCGCTCGCCACCAACATCGCCTTCAACATCGCGAAGGCCTGGCGGAAAGGCGTGAAGCCGGACGGAACGGAGGGGACGGTGGACGGCGGCGTCGTCGGCTTCTTTTCCCTCGAGATGAGCGCGGAACAGCTCGCCACCCGAATCCTCGCCGAGCAGGCCGAGGTCTCCTCCGAAAAGCTCCGCCGCGGCGAGATGCAGGAGGACGAGTTCCGCCGCGTGGTGGACGCCTCCCGCGCCCTCGCCTCGATCCCGCTCTATATCGACGATACGCCGGCGCTCAGCATTTCCGCCATCGCGGCGCGGGCGCGGCGGCTGAAGCGGAAGAACGGGCTCGACGTGCTCTTCATCGACTATCTCCAGCTCGCCCGCGCCGCCTCCGCCAAGGAGAACCGGGTCAACGAGGTCTCCGACATCACCCAAGGATTGAAGGCCATCGCCAAGGAGCTGAATATTCCCGTCATCGCCCTCTCCCAGCTTTCGCGACAGGTGGAGAGCCGGGAGGACAAGCGCCCGCAGCTTTCCGACCTCCGCGAATCCGGGTCCATCGAACAGGATGCGGACGTGGTGATGTTCGTCTATCGCGAGCAATACTATCACGAGCGGATGAAGCCGCCCGAGGACGACCCGAAATTCCCCGAATGGGCCGACAAGGCGGAGCGAGTCTTCGGCAAGGCCGAGGCGATCATCGGCAAGCAGCGCCACGGGCCGATCGGCACGGTGGAGCTGGCCTTCCAGGGCGAATTCACCCGCTTCTCGGACCTCGCCAAGCCGGAACGATACGGGATCGGGCGCGAGGGCTTCGAATAGTGGCGGCGGCGCGGCTGACCATCGATCTCGACGCCATCGCCGCCAACTGGCGGGCGCTTGCTGCGATGAACCGGGGCGAGACGGGCGCGGTGGTGAAGGCGGACGCCTACGGGCTCGGCGCCGCCCGCGTGGCGCCCGCGCTCATGGCGGCGGGGACGCGGAGCTTCTTCGTCGCGCTGGCGGAGGAGGGCGCGGCGCTCCGCGCGGCCCTCGGCCCCCTGCCCCGCATCTTCGTCTTTTCCGGCCTCATGCCCGGCGAGGCGCCGCTGATCCGCGCGGCGAACCTCATTCCGCTTCTCAACTCTCAGGCTCAAGTCGATGAGGCCAAAGCATTGGCGGCGGCGCTCGGCGGCCCGCTTTCCGTCGGCCTCCAGCTCGATACGGGCATGAACCGGCTGGGGATGGAGCCGCCCGACCTCTCCGCCCTTCTCTCTGCGCCGGACGGGCTCGCGGGGCTCGACCTCGCCCTCGTCATGTCGCATCTCGCCTGCGCGGACGAGCCGGATCACCCGATGAACGCCGCGCAGCGCGAGGCCTTCCTCGCGATGACGGCGCATCCCGCCCTCTCGCGCGTCCCCCGCAGCCTCGGGGCGACAGGCGGCGTTCTGCTCGGCCCGGATTTTCATTTCGACATGACGCGCCCGGGCGTAGGCCTCTATGGCGGCCTCCCCTTCGCGGAGGCCCGCCCCGTCATTACGCTCGAAGCCCCCATCGTCCAGGTGCGGGAGGTCGCGGAGGGGGAGGTGGTGGGCTACGGCGCCGCATGGCGGGCGGATGCGCCGCGGCGCATCGCCACGATTTCCGTGGGTTACGCGGACGGGCTGCACCGCGCCCTGAGCGCCGGCTTCACCGCCTGGCTCGGCGCCGCGCCGCTCCCCTCCGCCGGCCGCGTCTCGATGGACCTCATCACGCTTGACGTGACCCAATGCCCGGAAGCGCGGGAAGGCGCCTTCGTCACCCTGCTAGGCCCGGGGCAAGGCGTGGACGATCTCGCCGCGAAGGCGGGCACCATCGGCTATGAAATCCTCACCAGCCTTGGCGCGCGCTACGCCCGCCGCTACACAGGCGGCGACTGACGAGGGAGAGGCCATGAGCGCCGTCCAGGGATTTCTCGCCGCCATCGGCGCAGCCGTGCTTTCGCTCTGCGCGGCGGCGGGCGCGCTCGCGATTTTCACCGCGAACGGGGTGCGGCATGTCTTCCTGCCGCCCTGGTATCCGGGGGAGATCGGGCGGCAGCTGATGCGGATCGGCTATTTCTCGCTTCCCGTCGTCGGCCTCACCGCCTTCTTCACCGGCGCGGCGCTGGCGCTCCAGATTTATATCGGCGGCGCCCGCTTCAATGCGGAGGCGGTGGTGCCCTCCATCGTCGCCATCGGCATGGTGCGGGAGCTGGGGCCCGTCCTCGGCGGGCTGATGGTGGCGGGCCGCGTCTCCGCCTCCATCGCGGCGGAGCTTGGCACGATGCGGGTGACGGAGCAGATCGACGCCCTGACGACGCTGTCCACCAACCCGTTCAAGTATCTCGTCGCCCCCCGCCTCGTCGCGGCCACCATCGCGATGCCGGCCCTCGCCTTCGTGGGGGACATCATCGGCATCCTCGGCGGCTTCGCCGTCGGCACGGCGCGGCTCGGCTTCAACGGCGCGACCTATGTGCGGAACACCTGGGATTTCCTGACGACGGAGGACATCGCGTCCGGCCTCTGGAAGGCCGCCGTCTTCGGCTTCATCATTGCGCTGATGGGCTGCTATCACGGCTATTCCTCGGGCCGCGGCGCGCTCGGCGTCGGGCGGGCGACGACGAACGCGGTCGTCTCCGCCTCGATCCTGATCCTCGCCTCCAACTACCTCCTGAACGAGATCTTCTTCACCTCATGAGCGCGCCGCCGAAAATCGAGATGCGGGGCGTGACGAAGACCTTCGGCTCCAACCGCGTGCTGCAGGGCGTTGACCTCAAGGTGGCGAAGGGGGAGAGCCTCGTCGTCATCGGCGGCTCGGGCACCGGAAAATCCGTCACGATCAAGACGATCATCGGCCTGATCGAGCCAGATGGGGGGGACATCCTGCTGGACGGGGAGACGATCCTCGGCGCGAAGGGCGCGAAGCGTGACCGGCTCCTGGAGCGGTTCGGGATGCTCTTCCAGGGCGGCGCGCTCTTCGATTCCATGCCCGTCTGGCGCAACATCGCCTTCCGCCTCCTTCAGGGCCGCCTGAAGCGCCCGGCCGCGGAGGCGCGCGCCATCGCGGTGGAGAAGCTCCGCCGTGTCGGGCTGAAGGAGCCGGTGGCGGACCTCTACCCGGCGGAGCTTTCGGGCGGGATGCAGAAGCGCGTCGGCCTCGCCCGCGCCATCGCCGCCGACCCCGAGATCATGTTCTTCGACGAACCGACGGCCGGGCTCGACCCGATCATGGCCAGCGTCATCAACAAGCTGATCCGCGCGCTGGTGACGGAGACCGGGGCCACCGCCATCACCATCACGCACGACATGCGCTCGGTGGTGGAGATCGCGGACCGGGTGGCGATGATCCATGAGGGCCGCGTGCAATGGGAAGGCCCGGTGGGCGAGATCGAGCGGAGCGGCAACGCCCATCTCGACCAGTTCATCCACGGGCGCGAAGAGGGGCCGATCGAGGCCGTGCGGTGAGCGCCTCGCCCCTCTTCTGGGCCAACCTCTCGCTCCTCCTCCTCTATCCCGTCGCCTGGGCCGCGCCGCTGGCCGAGGCGCGGCTCCTGCCGCTCTTCGGGGGCGAGGAGGTGAGCATACTCTCCGGCCTTGCCGCGCTCTGGGGCGAGGAGACGGCGCTCGCGCTCCTCGTCGCGCTCTTCGCGCTTGTCCTTCCTTACGCCAAGACGCTGGCGCTCGCTGCGATCCATCTCGGGCGATTGCCGGCGCGGGCGCTGCCGCTCATCGAGTTCGTCGGCAAGTTCTCCATGGCGGAGGTCTTTCTCGTCGCGCTCTATATCGTCGTGGCGCAGGGAGCCGGCTTCGTGAGCGTGGAGAGCCGCTGGGGCCTCTGGCTCTTCGCCGCCTGCGCCCTCGCCTCGCTCCTCCTCTCGCATCTGACGGCGCGGCGGCATGGCTAAGCCCGCCGCCTTCGTCTGCGCCGCCTGCGGCGCGGTTCACCGCAAATGGGCCGGGCGCTGCGAGGAATGCGGGGCTTGGAATTCCGTCGTGGAGGAGTCCGGCCTCTCCGCCGCCGGCCCCGCCTCGAAGACGCTCGGGCCGCAGAAGGGCCGCGCCGTCCCCCTCCATCCGCTCGCGGGGGAGGAGCCGGAGCCGCCGCGCCTTTCGACCGGCATCGCGGAATTCGACCGGGCGCTGGGGGGCGGGCTCGCGCCCTCCTCCGCGATCCTCGTCGGCGGCGACCCCGGGATCGGCAAGTCCACGCTTCTCCTCCAGGCGGCGGCCGGGCTGGCGCGCGCGGGTGCGAAGACGGTCTATATCTCGGGCGAGGAGGCGCTGGGCCAGATCCGGATGCGCGCCGCCCGGCTCGGCCTCGCGGAGGCGCCCGTGCTCCTCGCCGCCGCCACCAATCTCCGGGACGTTCTGACGACGCTGGAGGCGGAGCGGCCCGCCCTCGCCGTGATCGATTCGATCCAGACGATGTGGGCCGACAATGTGGAGAGCGCGCCCGGCTCCGTCTCCCAGGTCCGCGCCGTCGCGCATGAGCTGACCGGCTTCGCCAAGCGCCGCGGCGTCTCCGTCATCCTCGTCGGCCATGTGACGAAGGACGGGCAGATCGCCGGCCCGCGCGTGGTCGAGCACATGGTGGACACCGTGCTCTATTTCGAGGGCGAGCGCGGGCACCAGTTCCGCATCCTCCGCGCAGTGAAGAACCGCTTTGGCGCGGCGGACGAGATCGGCGTCTTCGAGATGTCGGATCGGGGCCTGCGGGAGGTTTCCAATCCCTCCCAGCTCTTCCTCGCCGGGCGGGAGGCGCGCACGCCCGGCTCCGCCGTCTTCGCCGGGGTGGAGGGGACGAGGCCGGTTCTGGTGGAGTTCCAGGCGCTCGTCGCCTCCTCCCCCTTCGGCACGCCGCGGCGCAACGTCATCGGCTGGGATTCGGGCCGCCTCTCCATGATCCTCGCGGTGCTGGAGGCGCGGTGCGGAATCTCTCTCGCCGGGATGGACGTGTTCCTGAACGTCGCGGGCGGGCTCCGCATCTCGGAGCCGGCGGCGGATCTCGCGGTCGCCGCCGCCGTCCTCTCCGCGCATCGGGACGCGCCGATCCCGCCCGAGGTCGCGATTTTCGGCGAGGTGAGCCTCTCCAGCGCCGTCCGCCCCGTCTCGCAGGCCCCGGCGCGGCTCCGTGAAGCCTCGAAGCTGGGCTTTACCTCCGTCTGGGCGCCGACAATGGTGCAGGAGCCCGGCGAATCGGGCATGAGGGTGGAGACGGTCGCCGATCTCGACGGGCTTCTGGCCCTCGTGGCGCCGGGATGAGGGGACGCGATATGGCGAAGCGGATGACGGGGGGCGCATGTCGCTGACGATGGCGGATGCGGTGGTGGCGCTGGTGGTGCTCGTCTCCGCCTTCCTCGCCTTCAACCGCGGCTTCGTGCGGGAAGCGCTGGCGATCGGCGGCTGGATCGCCGCGGCCTTCCTCTCCTTCTATTTCGCGCCGATGGTCTCCCCCCTGATCCTGGAGACGCCCTATCTGGGGGATTTCCTCCGCTCCTCCTGCACGATGACGGCCCTCGCCTCCTTCGTCGCGGTGTTCGGCGTGGCGCTCATCGTCCTCTCCTTCTTCACCCCCGTCCTCTCCTCCGCGATCCACGCGACGCCGCTTGCGGCGGTGGACAAGGGGCTCGGCTTCGTCTTCGGCATCGCCCGCGGGGTGGCGCTCGTCGCCGTGGTCTATCTCCTCTACAACCTCGTCATCACCGATACGGAGCGGGTGGCGATGATCGACCAGTCGGCGAGCATCGCGCTGATCGGCGACGCGGCGAAGGCGCTGGAGGCGCTGGCGCCGACCGAGGTGCCGGACTGGCTCCAGACCCGGATCGACCGGCTGATGGGCGGCTGCGTCGAGGCCGCGGCCTGAGCCGGGATGATCGACTCGCGCCCGCCCCGCCCCTATATGACTGCGCTGTGACGGACCGAGTCGAGGATCGCCCCATGCCCGCATCGCCCGAACCCGGCCCCGAAGCCCAGATCGAAATCGAGGCGGAGACGCCCTTCGACGACAAGCTGCATGAGGAATGCGGCATCTTCGGCGTCTTCGGCGTGCAGGACGCGGCGAATTTCGTCGCCCTCGGGCTCCACGCGCTCCAGCATCGCGGGCAGGAGGCGGGCGGGATCGTCGCCTACGATCCGGTCGAGGGCCGCTTCAACTCCGCCCGCCGGATGGGCTATGTGCGGGACAATTTCACCCGCGCCGAAGTGATGCGCGGCCTGCCCGGCGCCGTCTCCATCGGCCATGTCCGCTATTCGACCGCGGGCGGCAAGGGCGGCACCGCTATAAGGGACGTGCAGCCGCTCTACGCCGAATTCGCGCGCGGCGGCTTCGCGCTCGCCCATAACGGCAACCTGACGAATGCGGAGGCGCTGCGGGAGGAGCTGATCGAGCGGGGGGCGATCTTCCAGTCCTCATCGGACACGGAATGCATCCTCCACCTCATGGCCCGCTCGATCCAGCGCACCATCGCGGAGCGGATGAAGGACGCGCTGCGCCGGGTGGAGGGCGCCTATTCCCTCATCGCCATGACGCGGACGAAGCTGATCGGCATCCGCGACCCGCTCGGCGTCCGCCCCCTCGTCCTCGGCAAGCTTGGCGATGGCTGGGTGCTCTCCTCCGAAACCTGCGCGCTCGACATTGTCGGGGCCGAATTCGTGCGGGAGGTGGAGCCGGGCGAGATGGTCGTCGTCACCCGCGAGGGCGTGAGTTCGGAGCGCCCCTTCCCCGCCGCCCGGCCGAAATTCTGCATCTTCGAATATGTATACTTCTCCCGCCCCGACAGCATGATCGGCGGCCTTTCCGTCTACGAGGCGCGGCGGCGCATCGGGGCGGAGCTGGCGAAGGAGGCGCCGGTGGAGGCGGATTACATCTGCCCCGTGCCGGACAGCGGCACCCCCGCCGCCATCGGCTTCAGCCAGGAAAGCGGCATCCCCTTCGCGATGGGGATCATCCGCAATCAATATGTCGGCCGCACCTTCATCGAGCCGACGGACCAGATCCGCAACATGGGCGTGCGGCTGAAGCTGAACGTCAACCGCGCGCTGATCCGCGGCAAGCGCGTCTGCCTCGTGGATGACAGCGTGGTGCGCGGCACCACCTCCCGCAAGATCAGGGACATGGTGCTGGACGCGGGGGCGAAGGAAGTCCACTTCCGCATCGCCTCCCCACCGACCATGTGGTCCTGCTTCTACGGCGTGGACACGCCGGAACGCTCGAAGCTTCTCGCCCACAACATGAGCGTGAAGGAGATGGCGGCCTATCTCCAGGTCGATTCCCTCGCCTTCGTCAGCCTCGACGGGCTCTATCGCGCCACCGGGCATGAGGGCGGGCGAGCCGCGGAGCCGCAATTCTGCGACGCCTGCTTCTCCGGCGACTATCCGATCCCGCCCTCGGACCGGATCGCGAAGGGCGACCTCAAGCTGAAAGAGACGGTCTGAGCGCATGAGCGAGCTTGAAGGCCGGATCGCCCTCGTCACGGGCGCGACGCGCGGGCTCGGCCATGCCGTCTCCCGCGCGCTCGCCGCCAAAGGCGCGCATGTCGTCGCGCTCGGGCGCACGCAGGGCGCGCTGGAGGAGCTGGACGACGCCATCTCCGCCGCCGGCGGCGCGGCGACGCTGACGCCGCTCGACATTCGGGACGATCCGGCGCTGGAGCGGCTCGGCGCCGCGCTGAACGAGCGCTGGGGCCTGCTGGACCTCCTCGTCCATTGCGCGGCGGAAGCGGCGCCGATGGCTCCGGCGGAGCACATCGCCGCCTCCGATCTCGACAAGGCGATCGCGGTGGATTTCCGCGCCGTGCAGCGGCTGATCCGCGTGCTCCATCCGCTCCTGAAGGCGGCTCCGGCGGCGCAGGCGGTGTTCGTCGACGATCCGGACGCGGCGGGCGCGGCCTTCCTCGGCGCCTACGGCGCGGCGAAGGCGGCGGCGCGCGCGCTCGTCCTCTCCTACGCCGCGGAACAGGCGCGGCGCGGGCCGCGCATCTGGCTCGCCGCCCCGCCGCCGATGCCGACCGCCGTGCGCGCCCGCTTCCGGCCGGGGGAGGACCGCGCGACCCTCGCGCCGACGGTCGATGTCGCGGAGCGGCTTGTCGCCAGGATCGTCGCCGGAGAGGCCGCGCCGGGCGAAACCTTCAGGCTCTGAGCCGGCCTCAGCCGACCAGAACCGGCTCCAGCCCCATCGCCTCGGCCAGCGCCTCCAGCCGGCGCTTCACCCGCTCGCCGCTGAAATCCGCAGCTTCGGGCGCGAAGCTGAGGATCAGCCGCGCCCCGTCCAGCCGCAGCGCGCAATGGGCGAGCGTGCCGGGCGCGGAGCCGGAGACCATCGCGCCGAGCCGCGCGGCGCGGCCGACGATCTCCGCATCGCGGCGCGCATCTTCGCCGAGGCGGGCGACCGCCGCCGCCTCATGCGGCTGGAGCGAGCCCTTGTAGCGGTGCATCAGCGCCGCCCCGAGGAAAA
>JAUIDE010000059.1 GCA_030429105.1 Alphaproteobacteria bacterium | reverse complement strand
CAGCAGCCCCGCGATGACCACGGCCAGCGTCAGCACCGCGAGACCTATCCGGCCCCAGGGAGGGCCGTAGAAGGGCGCGCGCCGATCGACGAGCGGGACGTCTTTTCCCTCGGCCGGTTCGAGCCCTCGTGGCTCCGCCGCTTCCCGATCCTCGTGGCGCGGGACGAAGGGGGGCGCGCGGTCGCCTTCCTCAGCCTCTGGGTTTCGGGCGATGGCGGCGAATGGTCCATCGACCTCATGCGCGCGGGGCCGGAGGCGCCGCAGGGCGCGATGCAGGCGCTGATCGTCGCGGCGATCGGGCGGGCGCGGGAGGCCGGGGCGCGGCGCTTCAGCCTCTGCATGGCGCCGCTTTCCGGGCTCGGGGGCGTGACCGGGCCGGCCGCCCCCGCGCTCCGCCGCGCGGCGGAGATCGGCGCGGCGCGCTGGGGCTTCGAAGGGTTGGCGGAGTTCAAGGCCTCCTTCGACCCGGCCTGGCGGCCCTGCTACGCGCTCCTGCCGAGGGGGCCGGGCGCGCTCCCGGCGCTCGCGGCGCTTCACGGGCTCGCGCAGGCGCCGCGGGGCTAGGCCCCTTCCCTGCCCTTCCCCCTGCGCCTAGTCTGCCGGGGGGAGGAGCGAAGATGACCGTGATCGTCGAGAATGAGGGGCCGGTCCGGATCGTGATCATCGACCGGCCGGTGGCGCGTAACGCCGTCGATCCGGAAACGGCGACGGCGCTTTACGAGGCGTTCCTCGCCTTCGACGCGAGCGAGGCCGCGGTCGCGGTGCTCGCCGGCGCGGGCGGCGCCTTCTGCGCCGGGTTCGACCTGAAGCGCGCGGCGGGCGGAGTCGGCCCCGGCTGGTTCGAAGCCCATGCGATCCGCGCGCCGGAGGACCTCGACCGGCCGAAGCCCGGCCCGATGGGGCCGACGCGGCTGAGGCTCTCCAAGCCGGTCATCGCGGCGGTCGAGGGGCCGGCGGTGGCCGGCGGCATGGAGCTCGCGCTCTGGTGCGACCTCCGCGTGATGGCGGACGATGCGTTCATGGGCGTCTTCTGCCGCCGCTGGGGCGTGCCGCTGATCGACGGCGGGGCGATCCGCCTGCCCCGCATCGTCGGGCAGGGCCGCGCGCTCGACCTCATCCTGACGGGGCGGGAGATCGGGGCGCGGGAGGCGAAGGACTGGGGGCTGGCGGACCGGCTCGCCCCGCCGGGCGGCGCGCTGGCGGCGGCGAAGGCGCTGGCGGCGGAGATCGCGCGGTTCCCCTCGGCCTGCATGAGGGCGGACCGGGGCGTGGCGCTCGACCAGTGGTCGCTCCCCCACGGCGCGGCCTTCGCGCGGGAATGGCGCTCCGCAGGGGCGTTCGAGGCGGAGGGCGCGGCGGGGGCGGCGCGGTTCAGCGCGGGCAAGGGCCGGGGCGGCGACTTTTCGGACATCTGACCGCGTGGCCCCCGGGGCGCGGGCGCCCTACCCTGCCATTCAGCCATCCGAACGGAGAGCCAGATGACCACCGCCCGCAGCGAGAGCCTCTCGCATCACCTCGCGCATGAACATCGCATCGGCAAGGTGCAGGAATTCCTCAAGGAAATCGTCTATGGCGGGAATGACGGGATCGTCACCACCTTCGCCATCGTCGCCGGGTTCGCGGGCGCTGGGGCGGAGGGCGCGGCGGCGGTCGGCGGGGTCGCCGTGCTTTTGTTCGGGCTCGCCAACCTCTTCGCGGATGCGACGGCGATGGGCCTCGGCGCCTTCCTCTCCTCCCGCTCGGAGCAGGACGTCTACAACGCCACCCGCGCGAAGGAGCTGAAGGAGATCGCCGAGAATCCGGAGATGGAGCGGCGGGAGACCATCGAGATCCTGCGCGAGAAGGGCGTGAGCGAGGAGGATGCGGTCGCGATGACGGACATCCTCCAGCGCCACCCGGAATTCATGGCGGACTTCATGATGCAATACGAGATCGGCATGGCCGACCCTTCGGGCGACAGCCCGGCGATGAACGGGCTCGCCACTTTCCTCGCCTTCATCCTCTTCGGTTCGGCGCCGCTCATCCCCTACTTTCTCGCCGACCCGAGCATGGAGACGTTCTGGGCGTCGCTCGCCGCATCCGTCCTCGCTCTCGTCGCGCTCGGGCTCCTCCGCTGGAAGGTGACGAACGAGACGGTGACGCGCTGCGTCGGGGAGACGCTGCTGGTCGGCGGGCTTTGCGGGATCGTGGCCTATGCGGTCGGGCTCATGTTCGCCTGAACCGCGCCGGCCTCCCGCAGCTTGTCCTGGAAATAGGCCACGCCCCGCTCGTGCCGGGGCGAGAGCGGGCCGGGGCGGTAGCCGCCGCTCTCGTAGTTCTGTTGCGTGGCGAGGCAGACCTCGAAATCCTCCCGCACCACGGCGAGATTGTCCGCGATGGTCTTTTCGCGGGCGGCCTCCGTCTCCGGCGACAGGTCCTCGAAATAGAAGTTGTAGATCAGCTCCGTCCGCCGGTGGTCGACGGGGTTGATGCGGGAGGTGTTCATGCCGCCGGCGAAAAGCGAGAGGGTCCAGTTCGGCCACATCCAGAGCCACTTGCCGCGATAGAACAGCCCCTCCCGCGGCGGCGCGCTCATCCGCACCATGCCGTCATGCGCCGTCGTCTCGAACCGGTCGAACTCGATGGCGCGGTGGAAGGCGGGGTGGATGCCGGGGATGTGGTAGCCCTCCACGAAATTGTCCGTGTAGATCTTCCAGTTGGCGTCGAAGACGAGCCGCTCCTCCCGCATCCAGCGATAGCGCTCGATGGGCTCGCCTTCGAGTTCCGCCTGCACGGCGCCGAGCTGCGCCGCGAGCGGCCCCTCGGGCGCGATGGCGACGAAGAGGAGCCCGCGCCAGACTTCCAGCGCGATCTCGTCCAGCCGCCAGGCGGCCATGTCGAAATCCGGGTCGTCGCCCCAGAAGGGGACGTTGAGAAGCGTTCCGTCCTCGTTCCAGACCCATTGGTGATAGGGGCAGCGTATGGTGGCGCAGCGCCCCGTTCCCTCCGGCAGAAGGCGCGCGCCGCGATGGCGGCAGACATTGCGGAAGGCGCGGAGCCCTTCCCGCGTCCGGATCGCGAAGACCTTCCGCCCCGCGATCTCCGTCGCGACATAGGCGCCCCGCTCGTCGAGCCGGGAGGCGGGGCCGAGGAGCTGCCATGTCCGCCCGAAGATGCGCTCCGCGTCGGCCGCGTGGATTTCGGGCGAGGTGTAGTTGACGGGGGGCAGGTTCAGCATGGGCGGCTCCGGGCGTTTTGCCGGGAGCGTCGGCGGAATCGGGGCGCGCCGCAAGCGGGGCGGGCCTTTGTCGCTCTCGCCACCGGCCTCGAAAAGCGACCTTCCGGTGGAAGGTCGCCGAGGCCGTCGGCCGGAGGCGCAAGCCGCAGGTCGAGGGGCGCCAAGCCGCCGCGTCGGTCGAAGATCCGTGCGCGGTCGCCGCGGCGGGCGCGGAAACGCGGCCGCCGGGGGGCGGCGGCCGCGGGCGGATCAGCCGCGGGTCTGATCCGCCGGGCGCTTGTAACTCCCGCTCCGCACAATACCGTCCGCCGAACCTGAAGCGGTGGTTCCCCCGCCCTTGCGCCGCGCCGCGCCGCGATGTTCCATGCGCGCCGAGCATGGAGGCGTGAATGGGACGGATCGAGAAGACCACATCGAGCCACTGGGGCGCGTTCCGCATCGCGGCGGAAAACGGCCGCCTCGTCTCCGCCGAACCCTTCGCGGACGATCCGGACCCTTCCCCGATCTGCCTTTCCGTCCCCGCCGCCGTGCATCACGAGAAGCGCGTCGCGCGGCCAAGCGTCAGGCGCGGCTGGCTCGAAGGCGGGCCGGGCCGGGCGCGGGAGAAGCGCGGGGCGGACGAGTTCGTCGCCCTGCCCTGGGACGAGGCGCTGGACCTCGCGGCGGCGGAGATCGACCGCGTGCGGCGGGAGCACGGGAATGGCGCGATCTATGGCGGCTCCTATGGCTGGGGCAGCGCCGGGCGCTTCCACCACGCTCAGAGCCAGGTGCACCGCTTCCTCAACTGCGCCGGCGGCTATGTCGCCTCCTTCGCCAGCTATTCGACGGGCTGCGCGCAATCCATCATGCCGCATGTGCTCGGCATGGACTTCCTCCAGTTCAGCTATGGCGAGCAGACCTCCTGGAGCCAGATCGCGCGGGAGACGGAGACGCTCGTCATGTTCGGCGGGATCGGGCGCAAGAACGCGCAGGTCTCCATGGGCGGGGTGACGCGGCACGCGGTCGGCCCTTCGCTCGAGGCGATGCGGGCGCGGGGCGCCGCGCTCGTCAACATCTCCCCGCTGCGGACGGACGGATGGGAGGGTTCCGAATGGATGCCCGTCCGCCCCGGAACGGACACGGCCCTGATGCTCGGCCTCGCCTATGCGCTGGAGGAGGAGGGGCTGGCGGACCATGCCTTTCTCGCCCGCTGCGCGGAAGGGTGGGAGCGGTTCCGCCCCTACCTCATGGGCGAGGCGGACGGGGTGGCGAAGTCGCCGGAATGGGCGGCGCCGCTGACCGGGATCGCGGCGGAGGAGATCCGCGCCCTCGCCCGCCGCATGGCGGGGACGCGCTGCTTCATATCCGTCGCCTGGGCGCTCCAGCGCCAGCGCCACGGCGAGCAGCCCTTCTGGATGGCGACCGTCCTCGCCGCGATGCTCGGGCAGATCGGGCTGAAGGGCGGCGGGATCGGCTATGGCTACGGCTCCATCGGCGGCGTCGGGACGCCGGTGAAGCGGCTCGGCGGGCTCGCTCTGCCGCAGGGGCGCAACCCGGTCCAGTCCGTCATCCCCGTCGCCCGGGTGGCGGACATGCTGCTCAACCCCGGCGCGGACTACGATTTCAACGGGGAGCGGCGGACCTACCCCGACATCCGGCTCGTGATGTGGAGCGGCGGCAACCCCTTCCACCATCATCAGGACCTCAACCGCCTCGAAGAGGCCTTCCGCCGGCCCGACACGGTGATCGTGACAGAGCCCTGGTGGACGGCGACGGCGCTCCGCGCCGACATCGTCTTCCCCGCCACCACGCCCTATGAGCGGGAGGATATCGGCCGCGCCTTCTCCGACCCGTTCCTCTTCCACATGCCGAAGATGATCGAGCCGGTGGGCGAGGCGCGGGATGACTATTCGATCTTCTCCGGCCTCGCCGAACGGCTCGGCTGCGGCGCCGCCTTCACCGAGGGGCGGAGCGCGGAGGAATGGATCACCCATCTCTATGACCGGTTCCGCCAGGGCTGCGCCGAGGCCGGGCTGGAGACGCCGTCGCTCGACGAGCTGAAGGCGCGGAACTTCGTCGAGCTGCCCATCGAGGGCGAGGCCTTCGAGCGCACCTGCCTCGCCGCCTTCCGGAAGGACCCGGAAGCCGCGCCGCTCGGCACGCCTTCGGGCCGGATCGAGATCTTCTCGGAACGGATCGCCGGCTTCGGCTATGACGATTGCCCCGGCCACCCGACCTGGTTCCCGCCCGAGACGGACGCGGCGCACCCGCTCCGCCTCGTCTCCCCGCAGCCGATGGACAAGCTCCACAGCCAGCTCGAATGCGCGCTGGAGGACGAGCCCGGCGCCCGCCCCGCCCCGCTCTCGATCCACCCGGAGGATGCGGCGGCGCGAGGGCTGGAGGACGGCGCCGTCGTCCGCGTCTTCAACGCCCGCGGCGCCTGCCGCGCCCGCGTAAGGGTGACGGAGACGGTGCTCCGCGGCGTCGTCGCGCTGCCGACCGGCGCGTGGTTCGACAAGGCGGAGGACGGGACGGACCTTCAGGGCAACCCCAACGTCCTGACGGAAGACCGCGGGACCTCCCGCCTCGGGCAGGGGACGAGCGCGCATACGGCTTCGGTGGAGGTGGAGGCGGGGTGAGGTGGGCTCATCGTCGAGACAGGATAAAGGAGCGCACGGGCCGCGCTCCGAAGTGATCGCCATGCGCGGGTCGGCTGTCGCCGCAGCGTCGAAGCCAGCGCGGCTAGATGACGCTGAGCACAGCGCGCATCAGCGCCCCCCGCACCCGCCCGCGCTTCGCCGCATACTGCCGCGCCTGGGCGCGCCACGCCCCTGCCTTCTGCCTGACTTCGCCGGAGGCGAACATCTTGTTCATCCAGAATACATGCCGCCAGTCCTCCGCTTCGAGGAACGAGGCCCAGAGGCGCTCCATCCCGACGAACTCCTTCTGCATGTGAAGCGGGTTCCAGGGCTTCATGCCGACAAAATGAAGAATGCGGACATCGGACATCGAGATGAGATTCGGATGATTGACCGGAAGTCGCTTCAGAGTGTTGAACTCGGGGGGGAGCAGCTTGACCTCGTCTCCGAACAGCGCGTTCAAGAGGCCCTGGTCGCCGCCGTCTGAGCTTGAAATCGAAGGAATCGCATCGAATACGCGGTCGCGAAGCGACTCCGAGGGTGTAAACGCGATCACGCCGCTGTTGAAATGAGGAGTAAGCTCCGAACCCCAGTCAGGCGCTGCTAGAATGTCATCACCCTCGAAGAGTTCGTCCACGCTCTTCAGGAACACGCAATCCGAGTCGACGAACACCGCCCGCTCCAGTTCGAGCAACTCGAACATCCGGAGCTTCGTGTAGACACCCTTGAAGCGCGACTGCGACTCTTCGTTCGGATTGTCGACAGGCTCGACCTTGCGGAGGATGACGTTTGGAAGATGCCGCAAGACCCGCGCGGCGTAAGGGTCCGAGTGCAGCACGATCAGCGGAGCGTCGCTGACCTTGGCGAGCGAGCGGGCAAGCGCAAGGCAGCCGAGCGCGTAGCGACCGTCCGCGAGCGTGACGAAGGCGCGGCGCGGCGGCTCCGGCCGGATGGCGGGCGCGCTCCTGCGCGGCTCGCTCCGGTCGAGATAGGGCGCGATCACCTCCATCCCGGAGACGCCGATCAGGTCGAAGCGATAGCGCTGCCGGATCGTCCGGAGCAGGTGAAGGTCCAGATCGAGCGAATGGGCGGATTCGTAGCCGACCGCTAGGTCCTTCGGCTTCAGATGGGCCTGCGCGCTTTCCGGCACGTCCCAGGCGTAACGGCGCGCCGCAGCGGCGTAGAAGTCGAGTCCGGCGACATGAATCTGTCGGAAGCCCAACATCGCCGCAAAGGCGATCATCTGAACGCCCTGCGTGGGCAGCGGGCGGCCCATGAGATAGCGCGCCAGCGTCGGATCCTGAGCCAGCACCGCCCAGTGGTCGAAACTCGGCGTGAGCCACTCTTCTTCCGGAATCAGCACGAGGTCCGGTCGGTTCGATGGGGTATGCGGCTGGAAGAACGCGCCGATCCTGTATCTGTCGAGCTTCTGCACTTCCTTGAGGTTCTGCCGCAAACCCTTGTTGTCGACAGACCAGAAGAAACCGTCCACCCGATCCCCGAACCCCTGCTCTTCCTCGAGGAAGAACCAGTTCGCCCGGAAGATCACCGCCTCCTCCGCCTCTTGCGGCGAGAGCGAAGCCTCGGCCGCGGAGGGGCCGTTGCCGACGATGTAGCATGGCCGGGAGATCCGGTCTCCGAAGTGATCTCGAATTGCGCCGACCTGCGAGTCGACGGACAGGTAAGTGCGGGGGAACGCCATGCTCTACCTTCGCTTCAAGATGTCGTCAGCGAACGGAAAGATAGAATGTCGCATAGTTGTTCGCAGTCCTTATGCTTCCGACTGAAATGGGAGAGAAGCCGGCGGTCTGACAATGGTCCCAGAACTCGTCTATCCGATAGGATGTGGCGCGGATATGCTTGGCCTTGTATTCCTCGATTGAGCTGATGCCCGAATATCTTTCATTGCCGTTGTCGAACCTGATCTGGATGAAGCCCGCCGCGCCCGGCTTGCAGACCGAACGGATCGCCTCGAGCGCCTCCACGCCGTAGCCGCGCGAGGGAAAATGCTGGAACACGGCCGTGCTTAGAAACACGTCCACCGGCTCGATCCGCCCGACCGCCTCACGCGGCGGACCTTCCAGAAGAACCGGGTGAAAATAGCCCGCCCAGCCTTCGCTTTCCGTCACGCGCGCGCATTCCGCCAGGTTCTTGCTGGAGATATCGACGCCGAAGTAGCGGTCCACGCAGTCGTGCAGGCCGAACGCGTTCGCGCCGCCGCCGGGGCCCCATTCGAGCGCGACGAGGTTCTTCATCGTGGCGGGCGGACGATTGAGCATCCGCCAGAGCATCCTCAGCTTGGTGACGGAGGATCGCCCGATATCCTTCCACATCTCGTCGTTCGCCCACCGCCCGACGCCGCGATAATGGGACTGGTCGCGCCTGTGGGTCTCGTTGTCATGCTCGTTCCATACGCCGACGATTGCGTTCTGAACGATCGTCTTGTTGTCCGCCATTCCAGCGCCCCGCTATCCCTGTGTTGCGGGCGTCCGCCCGGTTGCGCCCTGCCCTCGAGCGAATGAGTTCCGCGACGAAAACCGGGGCGAGCCCGGCTTCGACAGAAGCCTGCGCCCGGCAATGCTCGCATTCCGGGCCACATTTGGCGCGTTTTCGTAGCCGGCGGTCGGTCGCCCGTTCGCCGTCTCGCCCGCACCCGCGAAGCCGGCGCGCCCTCGGCCGCTCCGCCTGACATTGACGACGCTATCGCGTTTGTCCCGCCGCGAAGGGCTTTCGAGCGTCGCGTGCATCGCGTTTAGCCCTTGCGGACGTTGATGGAAACGGGGGACACCATTAAGAAGTCTCGCCGTGGAATTCAACAGCGCGCACTGCGCGACGGTATGCGGTCGCGCGAGACGGTATTCGGCCGCGCGAAAGGACCCCGCATGAAAACCGCAGCCGTCATCCTCGCCCGCGGCGGCTCCAAGGGCGTTCCCGGGAAGAACCTCCGCCCTGTCGGCGGCGTCAGCCTTGTCGGGCGCTCGGTGCGGGCGGCGCGCGGGGCGGAGAGGGTGGACGCCGTGTTCGTCTCGACGGATGACGACGCCATCGCCGCCGAGGCGCGGCGGTTCGGGGCCGTAGCCATCGCGCGGCCGGCGGAGATTTCTGGCGATGCGGCGAGTTCGGAGTCGGGCTGGCTCCATGCGCTCGAGGTCATCCGCGCGGGCGGCGCGGCGCCGGAGGCGCTGGTCTTTCTCCAGTGCACCTCGCCCTTCACCACGCCGGCGGATATCGAAGGCTGCCTCGCCGCGATGGCGGCCGCGGGCGCGGAATGCGCGCTCTCCGTCCGGCCCGATCACGGCTTTCTCTGGACCGTGGGCGAGGATGGGCTCGGCCGCGGCGTGAACCATGACGAGACGAGGCCGCGACAGCGCCGGCAGGACCTGCCCCCGCAATATGTGGAGACGGGCGCCGTCTACGCCGTGCGGACGGCCGCTTTCGAGGCCGCGCGCTCCCGCTTCTGCGGCCGGGTCGCGATTCATGTGACGGATCATCCGCCGGTGGAGATCGACAGCTTCGCCGACCTCGCGCTCTGCGAGCGGATCGCTGCTGCGCCGGGCGCGCGGGAGGCGCCGCCGGAGCGGCTCCGCGCCATCCGCGCCGTCGTCATGGATTTCGACGGGGTGCATACGGACGACCGGGTGACGACGGACCAGAACGGCGTCGAATCGGTGCGAAGCTCGCGGGGGGACGGTCTCGGCCTCTCCCGCCTGCGCGCGGCGGGGCGCTGGCGGCTGCTGATCCTCTCCAAGGAGCGCAACCCGGTCGTCGCCCGGCGGGCGGAAAAGCTCGGGATCGAGTCGCTGCAGGGGATCGACGACAAGGTCGCCGCGCTCGAAGCTTGGCTGGAAGCCGCCGGGATCGGCTGGGAAGAGACGCTCTATGTCGGCAACGACGTGAACGACCTCGCCGCGATGCGCCGCGTGGGCCTTTCCGCCTGCCCCTCCGATTCCTGGCCCGCCGTGCTCGCGGAGGCGGACTGGGTGCTGCCCCTGCCCGGCGGGCGCGGCGCGCTCCGGGTCATGGCCGAGGCGCTGTTGGACGCGGCGCCGCCATGAGCCCGGCGCGGGCGGAGGCGCTTCCCGGCTGGTTCCGTGACGAGGCGCTGCCGCTCTGGCGCGGCGCGGGGTTCGACGATGCGGGTTTCGGCGTGTTCGAGGCGCTAGATCACGAGGGCCGCCCGCTTCCCGACGCGCCGAAGCGGCTTCGCGTGCAGCTCAGGCAGGTCTTCGTCCTCGCCACCGCCGCGCGCGTCTGGGGCACGGGCGACTTGCCGCGGGCGGAGCAGCTCTTCGCCGCCGTGCTCGAGCGCGGGTTCGAGCCGGGTTCCGGCGCCCTCGCCAGCCTCCTCGCTCGCGACGGGACGATCCTCGCCGCGCCGCATGACCTCTATGACGTCGCCTTTCTCCTTCTCGCGGAGGCGGCGCTTAAGCGCGCCGGCACGGAGCCCGGCGAGACGGGAGCCGAGGCGCTCGCGCGGCTCCGGGCCCCGCGCGGCTGGCGCGAGCGGCTGGGCGAGCCCGCGCTGCCGCGCGGCCAGAACGCGCACATGCATCTCTTCGAGGCGGCGATGGCGAAGGCCGAGGCGGGGGACGAGGCCTGGCTCGCCGTCGCAGAGGAATGCCTGGCCCTTTTTCGGGAGGCGTTCCTTGGGCCGGGCGGCGCGGTGCGCGAGTTCTTCGATGCGGAGTGGCGGCCGCTTTCCTCCGGCCAGCGCGTCGAGCCCGGCCATGTCGCGGAGTGGATCGTGCTGATCGACGAGTGGGAGCGGCTGACGGGCCGCGCCACGGGCGTCGACCTCGGGCCGCTCTGGCGCTTCGTGGAGCGCGAGACAGGGCCTGACGGGCTCCTGCCGGACGCATCGGAGCCGCGAGAGGAGAGCCGCAGGCTCTGGCCGCAGACCGAGCGCTTCCGCGCCGCCCGCGTCGCCGCCCGCCGCCTCGGCGCGGCGGAGGACCTCTCCGCCCTGCCCTTCGCGCCCTATCTCGCGACGCCCGCGCGGGGCGGCTGGTTCGACCGGCTGGACGCCTCGGGCCGCGTCACATCGTCCGCCATGCCGGCCTCGACGGCCTACCATATCGCACTTGCGTGCCTTGCGGAGATGGACCATCAGGGCGCGGCGACCGAAAACGCCAACGGCAGGAGTCCGGAACCATGAGCAACGCCCGCCAGAAGGTGAAGGTCATCGCGGAGATCGGCTGCAACCACAAGGGCGACCTCGACATCGCGAAAGAGATGATCCGGGTCGCCGCGCAGGTCTGCAAGGCGGACGTGGCGAAGTTCCAGAAGCGCTGCAACCGGGAGCTGCTGCCGCCCGAGCAATACGACGCGCCGCATCCCGTGCCCGAGAATTCCTACGGACCGACCTATGGCGCGCATCGCGAGTTCCTCGAGTTCGACACGGAGCAGCACCGGGAACTGATCGCGGAATGCCGCGCGAACGGGATCGCCTATTCCACCTCCGTCTGGGACCTGACGTCGGCGAAGGAGATGGCGGCGCTCGAGCCGCCGCTGCTGAAGATCCCCTCCGCCACCAATCAGCATTACGGGCTGCAGGAATATCTCTGCGCGCATTACGGCGGGGAGATTCATGTCTCCACCGGCATGTCCACGCGCGCGGAGATCGAAGGCGTGGTGAAATTCTACGAGGAGCGCGGGCGGGCGCAGGACGTGGTGATCTACGCCTGCACCTCGGGCTATCCCGTCGCTTTCGAGGATGTGTGCCTCTTCGAGATCGGGCGGATGATGGAGTCCTTCGGCGGGCGGGTGAAGGGGATCGGCTTCTCCGGCCATCATCTCGGCATCGCGGCGGATATCGCGGCCCTCGCCATCGGTCGGATGAAGGAGGCGGAGGGTCATGGCCGCTTCTCCCATATCGAGCGCCATTTCACGCTCGACCGGACGTGGAAGGGCACGGACCACGCCGCGAGCCTCGAGCCGGACGGGTTCCGCCGCCTCTGCCGCGACGTCGCGAATGTCGATCTCGCGCTCGCGGAGAAGCGGGAGGAGATCCTGCCCGTCGAGGCTGTGCAGCGCGCGAAGCTGAAATGGCGCGGCTGATCCGTGAAGGGGGCGTCGCGCGCGGCTGAGCCGGCGGGGCGCCTCTTCGTCGCGGAGACTGTCGGTCAGGTGCGGAACGCCGCCGCGGCGGCGTCGCAGGCGCCGGGCGGGTCGGCCGCGCTGCTCCTGCTCCTCCCCTCGGGCAATCCCGGCCTTGCGGCGCGCATCGAGGCCTTCGCGGCGGGAACCGGCCTTCCCTGCCGTGCTGTTCCGCTTCCGGAGACGCCGCACCGGCCTTCCCCCGGTGTGATCGCCCGCCACCTCGCCGCCTTCGCGCCCGTGGTCGATGGGCCGGCGCCGGAAGAGCTCTGGGTCGCCAACGGCCGCTTCCACCTCGCCTGGATCGCCGGGCGGATGGAGCGGCGCGGCGCGCGGATCGTGCTCTACGAGGACGGGCTTTCGAGCTATCGCCGCGCCGACGACCCCTCCTTCGACATGCCGGGGGCGGCGGAGGCGCTGGCGCGGGCGGGGGAGAAGGCGCGGGCCGATCTCGCGATGATCCGCCGCGCGCTCGGCAAGGGGCGCTTCGGCCCCGCCCTCGGCGCCGCGCGCTGGATGTTCGGCGGCCTCGCCGAGGGCGCGGCGCGGGCCGCGATGCTCTCCGCCGCCGGCCGCGCCGCCGCCCGGCTCCGCGTCGGGCCGGAGGCGGCGGCCTTCTTCGCCAGCCGCCGGCGGTTCGATGCGGCCTGGATGGCCTTTCCCGAGGCCTTCGACGCGGCGGGCTTCGGCGTTGGGGCCGCGCGCCCGCTCGTCATCGCCCCTTCGCCGGGGGCGATCGCGCGGGCGCGGGCGGCGCTTGCCCCGGTCGAGCCGGGCGAGGCGCTGCATGTCAGCCAGGTCTATGGCGGCGGCGCGGTGCGCCGGGCCGTGGCGAGGGCCCTCGCCGCCGCCGGCGCGCGCCGCTTGCTCGTGAAGCCGCATCCGCGGGAGACGGAGGAAGAGCGCGCCGCCCTCCTCGCCGATCTCGCGAAGGCTGGCGTCGAGGCGAGGAGCGCGCCCGCTTCGCTGGACGAGGTGGAGGCGGAGGCGCTGATCGAGACCGGCCTTTTCCGCACCGTCTTCGGCCTCACCTCAACCGCGCTCCTGCATGGCGTCGCCCGGCGGCCGGATGTTGAATTCGTCCCGGTCGGGGAGGATGCTCTGGCGCGGCTGGCGAAGGCGGGGCGCCCCGAACGGCTGCATGAGCGCTTCGCCGCGGATGTCGCGCTCTTCGGCCGGATGCGCCGCGCGATCCTTTCCGCGCCGGGGCCCTGAGCGCCGCGCGGACAACTTGTCCGGAACAAGGGATTGCTTGTGATTCGGGGGGATTCCTGCCATTTTGGCAATACGACGTTGGTGGAAACGCACCGGCTGCGGGCCTCCCGGCCCGGACTGCCAGTCGGAGGACGTCGAAGGCGCAGGACAGCCGCCTCCGGGCGGCCCGACTTCGAGGAGCACGTGCATGCCGACGGGCACCGTCAAGTGGTTCAACGTCACCAAGGGCTATGGCTTCATAGAACCGGCGGATGGCGGCAAGGACATCTTCGTTCACATCACCGCGGTTCAGCGTTCCGGGATGGAAGGGCTGACCGAGGGGCAGAAAGTCTCATACGAGCTTGAGGAAGGAAGAAACGGCCGTCTCGCCGCCACCAATCTCAAGGCGTGACGGGCCCCCTCACCACCAACGCTCCGGCTTAGCGGAGAAGGCCGCCCGCTCCTCGATCGCGCGGGCGATAGAGAGCATGTCCGCCTCTTCCCAGGGGCGGCCGATGAGTTGAAGGCCGAGCGGCAGGCCCTGCGCGTCCGTCCCGGCGGGAACCGACACGCCCGGCAGGCCGGCGAGGTTCACCGTGACGGTGAAGACGTCGTTCAGATACATCGCCACCGGGTCGTCCGCCCCGACCTCGCCGAGCGCGAAGGCGGCGGAGGGCGTCGCCGGGGTCAGGATCGCGTCCACCCCCGCGGCGAAGGCCTCCTCGAAATCCCGCTTGATGAGCGCCCGCACCTTCTGCGCGCGGAGGTAATAGGCGTCATAATAGCCGGCGGAGAGGACATAGGCGCCGGTCAGCAGCCGCGCCTTCACCTCGGCGCCGAAGCCCTCCGCCCGCGTCCGCTCGTAGAGCGCGGTGATCCCCTCGCCGGGCCGGATCTTCGCCCGCGCGCCATAGCGCACGCCGTCATAGCGGGCGAGGTTGGAGGAGGCCTCCGCCGGCGCGATGATGTAATAGGCGGGGAGCGCGTATTTCGTGTGGGGGAGCGAGATTTCCCGCACCTCGGCCCCAGCATCCTCCAGCATCGCCCGGCCCTTCGACCAGAGCGGCTCGATCTCCGCCGGCATCCCCTCCACGCGGTATTCGCGCGGCAGGCCGATCACCTTGCCGCGGATGTCGGCGCCGATCGCCGCCTCGAAATCCGGAACCGGCAGGTCGGCGGAGGTGCTGTCGAGCGGGTCGTGCCCCGCCATCGCGCGGAGCATGATCGCAGCGTCCCGCACCGTCTTCGTCATCGGCCCCGCCTGGTCGAGCGAGGAGGCGAAGGCGACGATCCCGCGGCGGGAGACGCGGCCATAGGTCGGCTTCACGCCGACGATGCCGGTGAAGGCCGCGGGCTGGCGGATCGAGCCGCCCGTATCCGTCCCCGTCGCGGCGAGGCAGAGATCGGCGGAGACGGCGGCGGCCGAGCCGCCCGAGGAGCCGCCCGGCGTGAGCGGCGCGTTGGAGCCCGGACGCCGCCAGGGCGAGATCGCGGGGCCATAGGCCGAGGTCTCGTTGGAGGAGCCCATCGCGAACTCGTCCATGTTCAGCTTGCCGAGCATCACCGCTCCGTCCCGCCAGAGCTGCGCGGTCGTCGTGCTCTCATAGGGCGGCAGGAACCCGGCGAGGATGTTCGATGCGGCCTGGGACTGCACGCCCTCGGTGCAGAAGAGGTCCTTGATGCCGAGCGGCAGGCCGCACATGTCCGGCGCGTCCCCGGCGGCCAGGCGCACGTCCGCCGCCTTCGCCATCTCCATCGCCTTTTCCGGCGTCGGGCAGGTGACGGCGTTGAGCGCCTTCGCGCCCTCCATCGCTTCGAGGCAGTCGGCCGTGATCTCGGCCGATGTGAAGTCCTTCCGGCGGAGCCCGTCGCGCGCTTCGGCGAGGGTGAGGCGGTTCAGCGCGGTCATTCCACCACCTTCGGCACGGCGAAGAAGCCCTGGCGCGCGTCGGGCGCATTGGCGAGGATTTTCTCGCGGATGCCGCCGTCGGTCACCACATCGTCCCGCATCTTCAGGGCCATCGGCGTCACCGAGGTCATCGGCTCCACGCCCTCCACGTCCACTTCGGAAAGCTGGGCGGCGAAGTCGAGAATGGCGGAAAGCCGCGCCGCAAGCGCCGGAAGCTCCGCCTCCTCCACCCGGATGCGGGCGAGATGCGCCGCCCTCCGCGCCGTTTCCTGATCGACCGACATGCGCCCTCCGCCTCAGCGATGGCGGGGGTTTAGCCGCGGGCGGGCCGCATCGCAAGCCGCGCCCCGCCCCGCGCGCCGTGCCGCACGAAGGCGAGCATCACGATCCCCAGAAGCACGCCGTTGAGGATGTGCCAGAGGAAATGCGTGCCCGTCGCGAAACTGCCGCAGACAGGCCCGTCGATGCTCCGGAAGGTGAGCGACACGAAGAAAACCCCCGCCGCGGCGAAGAGCCAGGAAGAGGCCGGATGGCCCCGCATCCTCAGCACGGCGCCATAGGCGACGAGGGCGATGAGCACCGGAAGATAGGCCTGCGAGAACCGCACCCCCGGCAGGACGATGGCCCAGAGCTGCAGGAATGCCGCCGTGAACGGCACGAAGAGCGCCGGCGCCAGCAGCGCGAGCCAGACCGGCGCATAGAGGAAGCGCCGCGTCGCGGCATAGAGATAGAAGAGGATGAAGAGCAGGATGGGGATCGTGTCCGCCAGCCCGGCCCAGCGCGTCGCGAAGGTGTGGAAGAGGAAGGAGCCCGTGCCGACGCAGAGCGCGAGGAAGATCATGCCGACGGAGAGGAACTCCACCCGCCCTTCCCGCCGCGCCGCCGAAAGCGCGACGAAGGCGGCGATGAAGAAGGCGATGTTGGTGATCGCGTTCAGCGGCTCGGCCCAGAAGGAGGGGTCGATCCGCTCGCAATAATTGTCCACCCGTGCGGTCAGGTCCATACGCGGCCTATCGGAACTGCTTGGCCAGCTTCAGGCCCTGCCCCTGATAATTGGAGCGCAGCCCCGCCCCGTAAAGGGCGGCGGGCCGCGACGTCATCCGCTCGTAGACGAGCCTTCCCACGACCTGCCCGTGTTCGAGCGCGAAGGGCGCCTCATGGCAGCGCACCTCCAGGACCCCGCGCGCGCCCGCCCCGCCCGCCTCCGCATGGCCGAAACCGGGGTCGAAGAAGCCCGCGTAATGCACCCGGAACTCCCCCGCCACGGCCATGTAGGGCGTCATCTCCGCCGCAAAGAGGGGGGGCACATGAACCGCTTCCCGGCTCACGAGGATGTAGAACGCGCCCGGGTCGAGGATGACGCCGCCGCCCGCCAGCGGGCGGACCGGGGCGAAGAACTCCTCCGGCTCGTAATGCCCGATCCGGTCGAGATCGATCAGCGGCGCATTGTCGAGCGCGCGCCAGCCGACGATCCCGTCCTCGCGGGGCGCGAGATCGACGGAGAAGGCGAGCCCGCCGTCGATCCGCGCCTCCCCGTCCACCAGCCGCGCCTCTGCGTGGAGGGCGGCGAGCGCGGCGTCGTCGAGCGCGGCGCGGCCGCGGCGGAAGCGGATCTGGTTCAGCCGCGCGCCCGGCCGGACGAGGACGGAGAAGGCTCGCGGGCTGATCTCCGCATAGAGCGGGCCTTCGTAACCTTCGGGAATCGTGTCGAACTCCACGCCCCGGTCCGTCACCAGCCGGGTGAAAAGGTCGAGCCGCCCGGTGCTGCTCTTGGCGTTGGCGGCGGCGGAAAGGCCGGGCGGCAGGCGCAGAGCCTCCTGCAGCGGCGCGAGATAGACGCAGCCCCGCTCCAGCACCGCGCCGCCTTCGAGGCTGATCTCGTGCATGGCGAACTCCGCCAGCCGCTCCTCCACAAGCCGCCCCGCGCCCGCGAGGAAGCTGGCGCGCACGCGCCAGGCGCGGGCGCCGAGGCGGAGGTCGAGGCTCGCCGGCTGGACCTGCCCTTCCGCGAGCGGCGCCGCGGGGCGGATCGCGCCCGCATCGAGCAGCGCGCGGATTTCATGGTCCGGGAGGACGCCGGGTAAGCTCATGCGGGGGGCCCCGGAAACGGTACGGCGCCGGCGCTTGCGCGCCGGCGCCGCGAATGGTCGGGCCAGCAGGATTCGAACCTACGACCTCCCGTCCCCCAGACGGACGCGCTACCAGACTGCGCTATGGCCCGTTCGCCGCGCGGGTTTACGCGCGCCCGCGCGCTCTGGCAAGCGCGAAAGGCGGGGCGCGTCGCGGCGCCCCTCAATTCCCGCGAAGCCGGTTCCGCAGCGCTTCCAGCCGCGCCACCGTCGCCTCGACGCCGGGTTGCGCCGGCTCGGCCGGGACCGCCGCGGGAGCCTCCGCCGCGCCCGCCACATGCCGCTGCCCGCGCTCGCGCAGCACCTTCTGCACGCCCTTGATCGTCAGCCCGTCGTCATAGAGCAGGCCCCTTATGCCGCGCAGCAGCGCCACATCCTCAGGCCGGTAATAGCGCCGCCCGCCGCCGCGCTTCAGCGGCTTGATCTGGGAGAACTTGCTCTCCCAGAAGCGCAGGACATGGGCGGGCGTGTCCAGGAGTTCGGCGACCTCGCTGATCGTCCGGAAAGCCTCCGCGGCCTTCTCGGGCGCGGCGCGTTCCTCCGCCGTCCCTTCAATCCTGCGCGCGCGGTCTTCCTGCATCGGCTCAGGCCCCGTTGATCTTGTCTTTGAGGATGTGCGAGGGGCGGAAGACGAGCACGCGGCGCGGCTCGATCGGAACTTCCTCGCCCGTCTTCGGATTGCGGCCCATCCGGGCCCCCTTCTCCCGCACGCTGAACGTGCCGAAGGAGGAGATCTTCACCGTCTCCCCCGCGACGACGGCGTTGGAGATGTGCTGCAGGATGCTCTCCACCAGATCGGCGGATTCGTTGCGCGAGAGACCGACAGCGCGGTACACCGCCTCGCTGAGGTCCGCGCGTGTAAGCGTTTTCGCCATGAGGCCGCCTCCCCCCGTCATGCGAAGACTTCAATCTAATCAGCGCAGGCCGAATTTTGCCGCGACAGAGTCGGACCGTCACTCAACGGCGAAAGAGAGTCAATATCAACGGCTTGCAAAGCGGTCTTTCCGCGGCTGCGAACGCCTACCAGCGGAGGAGCGCGGCGCCCCAGGCGAGGCCGCCGCCGATGCCCTCCATGAGGAGGAGATCGCCGCGCCGGATGCGCCCGTCCGCCACCGCGACGGAGAGCGCGAGGGGGATCGAGGCCGCGGAGGTGTTGCCGTGCTCCTGCACGGTCACGACCACCTTCTCCATCGGCAGGCCGGACTTCTTCGCGGTCGAGGCGATGATGCGGAGATTGGCCTGGTGCGGCACCATCCAGTCCACCTCCGCGCCCGTCACGCCCGCGGCCTCCATGACCTCGTGCGCGATGTCCGCGAGCTTCACCACGGCGTGCTTGAAGACTTCGGGCCCCTCCATCCGCACCTTCCCGGCCTTGCCGGTGGTCGAAGGGCCGCCGTCCACATAGAGAAGGTCGCGGTGCGCGCCGTCCGAGCGGAGCTTCACGCCGAGGACGCCGCGGTCCGCCGTGCCGCCCGCTCCCTCCTCCGCGCGGAGGATCAGGGCGCCCGCCCCGTCCCCGAAGAGGACGCAGGTGCGCCGGTCCGAGAAGTCGAGAATGCGGGAGAAGGTCTCCGCCCCGATCACCATGATCGTGCGCGCCTGCCCGCCGCGGATCAGCGCGTCCGCCGTCGCCAGCGCATACATGAAGCCGGCGCAGACGGCCTGCACGTCGAAGGCGAATCCGCCGGCGCCGATCGCCTGCTGCACCTGGGTCGCGGTGGCGGGGAAGGTCGCGTCCGGCGTCGCGGTGGCGAGGATGATCGCGTCGATCTCCCGCCCCTCAATCCCGGCATGGGCGAGCGCGGCGCGCGCGGCGGCGATGGCGAGATCGGAGGTCGCCTCGCCCTCGGCGGCGAAATGGCGCCGCTCGATCCCCGTCCGCTCCCGGATCCACTGGTCGGACGTATCGAGCTCGCCGGCGAATTCGGCGTTCTCGACGGTGCGGGCGGGGAGGTAATGGCCGCAGCCGAGGGCGACGGCGCGCGTTACGGTCATTGCGGTCTCATCCCCCTCGCAGCCTCAGCCGCCATGCCCGTCCGCGGCGACAGTGCGGCGCCCGGCCGGGAGCAGCGCCACCCGGTCCGCCACGCGGCGGGCGAATCCGGTCTCCCCCATGCGGAAGGCGAGCTTCACCGCGGCGGAGACGCCGGTCGCATCCGCCGAGCCGTGGCTCTTCACCACCGCGCCGTTGAGCCCGAGGAAGACGCCCCCGTTCACCCGCCGCGGGTCGATCCGCTTCTTCAGCCGCGTGAGCGAGCCGAGCGCGATCAGCGCGGCGAGGCGGGAGAGGATTCCCTTGGAAAAGGCCTGACGCATCGATTCGTTGATGAACCGCGCCGTCCCCTCCGCTGTCTTCAGCGCGATGTTGCCGGTGAAGCCGTCCGTCACCACCACGTCCACCCGGTCGGAGACGATGTCTCCGCCCTCGACGAAGCCGACGAACTCGAAATCGCCGGCCGCCGGCCCGATTTCCCCGATCAGCGAGGCCGCCTCGCGAATCTCAGGCCGGCCCTTCGTGTCCTCCGAGCCGACATTGAGAACGCCGACGCGCGGCCGCGCGAGGTTGAAGGAGAGCCGGGCGTATTCCGCGCCCATCACCGCGAATTCCGCCATCGTGTGCGGGTCCGCCCGCACGTCTGCGCCCACATCGAGGACGATGTTGTAGCCATGCGGCGCATGGCTCGGCCACATCACCGCGATGGCCGGTCGGTCAACCCCCGGCGCGGTGCGGAGCCGGAGCATGGAAAGCGCCATCAGCGCGCCGGTATTGCCGCAGCTCACGGCGACCTGCGCTTCGCCCGAGCGCACGGAATCGAGCGCGCCGAGCATCGAGGTGCCGGCCGCATGGCGGATGACATAGGAGGGTTTCGCATCCATCGGCACGACGCCGCCGGCATGGCGAATCTCGGAGATGGAGCGCAAGGTCGGGCGACGGCGAAGGAGCCCGTCGAGCGTCGCCTCGTCCCCGTGCAGGATGAAACGGATCGCCGGGTTCTTCTTCGCCGACTTGGAGAGACCCGCGAGGATCGTGCCTGGCCCGCGGTCGCCGCCGGTCGTGTCGACGGAAATGACCGTCTTGCCGTCCATTCCGTCACCGCCTCCGCGCCCGCGCCGGAAGGGCGCGGGATCTGCGCCGCCTTACGCCGCGTCCTCTTCGAGGTCGACTTCCGGCGTCATCGCCACGACTTCCTTGCCCGCATAGTGGCCGCAGGCGCCGCACACATGGTGCGGGCGCTTCAGCTCGCCGCAATTCGGGCAATCGAGATAGGACGTCGCCTTCAGCGCGTCGTGACTCCGGCGCATGTTGCGCTTGGACGGGGTCTTTCGGTTCTGGGGGACCGCCATGATCCTGATCCTTCATCGCGCCGGTCCGCGCCGGCATTCGGGCTTCCGCTCCGCCCGCGCCCTGCGAACGTCCCTCGGCCCCTGAAAAAGAGAGGCGGAACATACGCGAATCCGCGCACTCCGCAACCCCCCGCCGCCGGGCGATTTTCCGCCCGCTCAGCTCGTCGTCACCCAGAGGATCGTCGCGTCCTCCGGCCCTGTCGAGATCACGCAATGGCCCATCGCCCCGTCGTAATAGGCGCTGTCCCCCTCGCCCAGCTCCGCCGGCTCGTAGAACTCGGTGTAGAGCCGGATCGAGCCGGAGAGGACGAGGAGGAACTCCTCCCCCTCATGCCGCACCCAGTCGTCGAACTCGCCGAAATCGCGGGCGTGAATCACCGCCTTGTAGGGGAGCATCCGCTTGCGCGAGAGCTCGGGCGCGAGAAGCTCGTGCTCGTAGGTCGCGGTCGGATGCGGGCGCCCGGCGCCGGCGCGCGTCACCGCCCTGCGGCCCGAGACGCGGTCGAGCGGCGCGGGCTGGAAGAGCTGCGGCACGTCGATGTCGAGCCCGCGGGCGAGCTTCTGCACCGCGTCGAAGGTGGGGGACATCTGCTCGTTCTCGATCTTGGAGAGCGTGGAGCGGGCGAGCCCGGCGCGGCCCGCGGCCTCCTCCAGCGTCCAGTTGCGGGCGCGGCGGATGGCGCGCACCCGCTCCCCGAGCCGGAGCGGGGCGACCCGCGGCCCCTCCCCCTCATGCGCCGCGATGCGCAGGAGGTCTCTCGCCTCGCGGGATTGCTCGCCGTCGCTCATCGGTCCATCCTTCCGGCCCATGAATAGCCCGCTCCGGGCGCCCATGCGAGCCTTTCGATGCCTCTCCGCCTCAGCGTCTGCGATTTCGGCCCGCCGCCGCCCTGCCCCGCCCGCTTCAACCTCGCCGCGCACACGCTCGGCGCCGGGCCGGCGGAGAAGGTGGCGCTTACGGTCGTGCGGAGCGCGGGGGACGCCGCGCCGGAGCGTCTGACCTATGGCGATCTCCGCCGCCGTGTGGGCCGCGCCGCCGGCGGCCTCCTCGCCCGCGGCGTCCGGCCGGGGGACCGGGTGATGCTGCGGATCGGCCATACGACCGACTTTCCGATCCTCTTCCTCGCCGCCGCCTCTGTCGGCGCCGTCCCCGTCCCGACCTCGACGATGCTCACCGGGCCGGAGCTCGAGCATATCCGGGCCGATGTGAGCGCCCGCCTGATCGTCTCCTCCGATCCCCTGCCGGGCGCCGTTCCGCCGGAGGAGGTCGACGGGCCTGAGGCGGGCTTCGCGGACACGGGCGCGGACGATCTCGCCTATATCGTATACACCTCCGGCTCCTCCGGCCGGCCCAAGGGCGTCGCCCACGCCCACCGCGCCGCCTGGGCGCGGCGGATGATGTGGCGCGGCTGGTATGGCATGGGACCGGAAGACGTGATGCTCCATGCCGGCGCCTTCAACTGGACCTACACGCTCGGCGCCGGGCTGATGGACCCGTGGGCGATGGGCGCCGCGACGCTGATCTACGCCGGCCCGCGCGACCCCGGGATCT
The DNA here is from genome assembly GCA_030429105.1 of Alphaproteobacteria bacterium. GTDB lineage: Bacteria > Pseudomonadota > Alphaproteobacteria > Rhodobacterales > Rhodobacteraceae > Pikeienuella. Next base: position 4,480 of record JAUIDE010000059.1, on the reverse strand, counting down.
GGCCCGCCCTCGCCGCCGAACACGGCGCGACGATCTTCGCTGCGGCGCCAGGGGTTTACCGGCAGCTCCTCAAGTCGGGCGCGAGCCTCGAAGGCTTCGCCGGCCTCCACCACGCCCTTTCCGCCGGGGAGACGATGGCCGCGCCGCTCCGCGCGGAATGGGAGGCGCGGGCGGGGAAGCCGGTCTACGAGGCGCTGGGGATGACGGAAGTCTCCACCTACATCTCCTCCTCGCCCGACCATCCGCCCCGCCCCGGCAAGTCGGGGCGCCCGCAGGAGGGCCGGCGCGTCGCGCTCCTGCCCGTCGAGGGCGGCGAAGAACCCGTCCCGGTCGGGGAGCCCGGAATCATTGCCGTCCACCGTTCCGACCCGGGCCTCACGCTCGGCTATTGGGGCCGGGAGGCGGAGAGTGCGGCTTCGATGCGCCGCGAATGGTTCCTCACAGGCGATGTCGCCGTGATGGACGAGGACGGCTACATCGCCTTCCAGGGCCGGGCCGACGACCAGATGAACGCTCTAGGCTACCGCGTCGCGCCGGAGGAGGTGGAGGCCGCCTTCCTCTCCCATCCCGCAGTCACCGGCGCCGCGGCGGTGGAGCTTCCCGTCCGCGCCGATCTCTCCGTCATCGCCGCCTTCCTGACCGTGGAGGGCGCGACGGAGACGGAGGCGCTCGAAGCCCATGCCGCCGGGCGGCTGGCGGACTACAAGCGCCCGAAGATCGTCCGCATCCTCCCCGACCTTCCGCGCAACCCGAACGGAAAGCTGCGGCGGCGGGATCTGATCGCGGCGCATGGTTACAAACCTGCCGGATGAGGCCATATTGTTCCGATGATCCAGCTAGACGTCATCTCCGATCCGATTTGCCCCTGGTGCTATATCGGCAAGGCCAATCTCGACGCGGCGACGCGCGCGAAGGGGCGGAACCCGTTCGACCTTTCCTGGCGGCCGTTCCAGCTCAACCCCGACATGCCGAAGGGGGGCATGAACCGGCGCGCCTATCTCGCCGCGAAGTTCGGAACCGAGCGCGCGGAAAAGTTCTACAGGCAGATCGAGGATCATGCCCGCGAGGCGGGGCTCGACGTCCGCTTCGACCTGATCGAGACGACGCCGAACACCTTCGACGCGCACCGCCTCATCCGCTGGGCCCGCTCCGCCGGCGCGCAGACCCGCGTGGTGGAGGATCTCTTCCTCCGCTACTTCACGAAGGGCGAGAATATCGGGGACCGTGACCTCCTCCTCGACGTGGCGGAGAATGCGGGCATGGACCGCGCCATCGTCTCCGACCTGCTGGAGACGGATGCGGACCGCGACCTCGTCGCGAACGAGGAGGCGACGGCGCGGAAGATCGGCGTCAACGGCGTGCCGACCTTCATCCTCGCGGGCAAGCATGTCCTCACCGGCGCGCAGCCGCCCGACCTATGGGAGCGGGTGCTGGACGAGCTGGCCGGCGCAGCCTCGACGGCCTGACATGCGGCCGCGCCGCCTCGCGCTTGCGGGCCTCGCCCTCCTGTTGGCTCTCGGCGCCGCCGGGCTATGGCAACGGGAGGCGCTTACCCGCCTCCACGCCGTGCTCACCCTCTTCGAGCCGGACCGGATCGTCTCGAATTTCGGCCGGATGGGGCAGATCTTCGAGTCGCGTCCCATCCCCGTCTCCGGCCCGCCCGCGCCCTTCCCCGAAGGCGCGCCGCTCGCCCCGCCCCCCGGCTGGGAGGCGTGGCTGGAGCGCCGCGCCGTCACCGGGATCATCGTGCTGAGGGACGGCGCGGTCGCGCTGGAGACCTACCGGATGGGCACGGGGCGGGAGGACGCCCGCATCTCCTGGTCGCTCGCCAAGTCCTACCTCTCCGCGCTGATCGGCGTGCTGCTCGAGCGGGGCGAGATCGCGAGCCTCGATGACCCCGTAACGCGCTACGCCCCCGCGCTTGCAGGCGGCGCCTATGACGGCGCTACAGTCCGGAACGTCCTCCAGATGTCCTCCGGCGTCGTCTTCGACGAGGATTATCTCGACTTCTGGAGCGACATAAACCGGATGGGCCGCGTCCTCGCCCTCGGCGGCTCGATGGACGATTTCGCCGCCGCGCTCGATGAGCGGGACGCGGAGCCGGGCGCCGCCTGGCGATATGTCTCGATCGACACGCATGTGCTCGGAATGGTCGCGCGCGGGGCGACGGGGCGGAGCGTCGCGGACCTGATGGCGGAGCATATTCTCGGCCCGATGGGGGCATACGGCGCGCCGCATTACATCACCGACGGTTTCGGCGTCGCCTTCGTTCTCGGCGGGCTGAACCTGACGCTCCGGGATTACGCCGCGCTCGGCGAGCTTTTCCGCAATCACGGGCGGCTCGGGGAGCGGCGCATCCTCCCCGAAGCCTGGGTCGTGGAAAGCACCACGCCCTCCGCGAACACGGCGCCGGGCGAGGAGCAGTACGGCTACCAATGGTGGATGCCGGCGGACGCCGCCCCGCGCGAATACATGGCGCAGGGCGTCTACGGACAATATATCTACGTCAACGAGCCGGCGGGGCTGGTGGTCGCCGTGACGGGCGCGGACCTGAATTTCCGCGCGCCGGGCGCCTTCGAGGACAGCCTCGCGATGTTTCGCGCCCTCGCGGCGCGGGGCGGCGCCTGAGGGCGGGAAGGAGGGACGAAGCGATGGAGATGATCTTCGGCGGCGTCGCGATGCTGAAGCATGACTGGCGGGCATGGATCGTCATGGCGCTGGTCGCGCTGAAGGCCATGCATTCCGTGTATCTCTACTTCCGCTGCCCCGTGGCCTGCGGCCGTCACGAACCCTCGCCGGAGGACATCGCGGCCGCCCGCGCCTATCGCTTCAAGCCGCCGCTGAGCTATCTCATTCTCATGCTGCTCGGCATGGGCCTCGCCATCGGCGGGCTCTATCTCCTTGGCGACTCGCGGCTAGGCCCCATCGCGCTCGGCCTGCTCGTCCTCGGCGTCTTCATCTTCTCCTCCGAGCCCAACCGCCTCGCCGTGCAGGGCGCGATGAAAGAGGTGATCGCGACGACGGGCGCGGAGGGGGACGCGAACCTGCTGGCGCGGGACAATCTCCGCACCGCCCACCGCGCCCGCGCGGCGATCGAGGTGGTCATCGTCGCGGCGGTGGGGGCGCTGCTCTTCCTGCTCTGACCGGGCTGGCGCGGCGGCCTTCGCTGCGCCAACCTTGAGCCATGATTCGACGCTGGAGACGAGCGCTGCGCCCGAATGGCGGCCTCTGGGCCGCCCTCGCGCTGCTGCTCCTCGCCTTCCGCGCCTCCGCCTCCGGCCTCGCCCCCGCGCCCGAAGGCTATGTGCCGATCTGCAAGGACGGCGGCATCGTCTGGATCGCGCTCGACGGCGGGCCGGACAGGACGGCGGAGGAGGGAGTCCCCTGCCCCTGGCTCGGCCTCGGCCCGGCGCTCCCCGCCGAGGCGCCCGCCGCCCCCGCGCCGCCCGAACGCGCCGCGGAGGCCGCGCCGCAGGCCCTCTCGGCGGCCCCGGCCTCCCGCGCCCCGCTCCCCTACCGCTCCCGCGCCCCGCCGCTTCTCGCCTGACGCTGCAAGAGACACTGCGCGCCGCCCGCTCCGGGCGGCCCTACCCCTGCATCCGAAAGACGAGACATGACCGACATCACCGCATCCGCGGCGCCCACGGGCGCGCTCTACCGCGCCGTATGGCGCTGGCACTTCTACGCCGGGCTCCTCACCCTGCCCTTCATGATCCTCATCGCCGTCACCGGCGCGATCTATCTCTTCAAGGACGAGATCAACGACGCGCTCTACGCCGATCTCCGCCGGGTGGAGCCGCAGGCCTCCGCCCCGCTCGCCCCCTCTCTCCTCGTCGCCGCCGCGCTGGACGCGGTTCCGGGGACGCTTCGCGGCTACCATCCCCCGGCGACGCCGGATCGCGCCGCGGTCGTGAAGCTGAAGGACGGCGCGGGGGAGAAGGTCGCCGTGTATCTGAACCCCTATGACGGCGCCGTGCTCGGCCATCACTGGGATGCGGGCTTCGCCGGCTCCCGCGCGATCTGGGTGGTGCGGAAGCTCCACTCGCTCGAATATGTCGGCTGGGTCGGCAACCGGGTGATCGAGGCCGTCGCCGGCTGGGCCGTGATCCTCGCGGGAACCGGCCTCTATCTCTGGTGGCCGCGCGGGCGGAAGGTCGGCGTCTTCGCCCCGCGGAAGGCGAAGGGCCGCCCCTTCTGGCGCGATCTCCATGCGGTGACAGGCGCCTACGCCGCGCTCTTCATCGTCTTCCTCGCCATCACGGGGCTGCCGTGGTCCGGCTTCTGGGGCAAGCAGTTCTACGATCTCTCCTACAAGGCCGGGATCGGGATGCCCGACGGCTACTGGGACTCCTATCCGGTCTCGACGGTCCCGACCGGGGAGGCGCTGGAGCGCGCGCCCTGGATTCTCGAGGGCCAGCCCATGCCGCAATCCCTCGTCGCCGCGGGCGTGCCCGTGGGCATCGACCAGATCGTGGCGAAG